>JBKJQR010000233.1:0-12819 GCA_046593895.1 Gemmatimonadaceae bacterium
CGCGGATGGACAGTCAAGCGCGGACGACGCGGTGGATGAGGCGTCGCAGGAGAGTTTTCCGGCGAGCGATCCGCCGTCTACTTCGCCCTCGCATGCGGGCTCGCCGGATCCGGTGAAGAGCAAACCCAAATGAACCACAGAGAACGGCCGCGGGGGTGAGGGTCGGGACGCGGGGGCGTGAACACCTTTGGGGCAAGCGGGGGAGATTCGGTTGGCTGACGGGGCTTTCGATGCCGCATCTGGCTGGTGATGGCAACGCCGCTGCCATGGTGCAGCTCCAAACAACCTGGGCGACGGGTGTGCAGGTACCAACCCGCCTAACGCCCAATAATTTTCATCGCCTGCGCGCGACCGCGACCCGTCGTCACGCGCGGCGGTTCTCTGTGGTTCACCAGCTGATGGATGCCTAACGTAAGAACCCGGCCGGGAGCGACGTGCTCCCGGCCGGATTCTTTTCCCTCGTTGTGAAGTCGCGTGATCAGTCGGCGCGAATTCCGCTGCTGTCCGACGCGGCGGGCGACGATGCGCTGAAGCTGCGAGTGGGCGTCGAGCCGTTACCGGTCCCGAGCTGCGCGGATGCGCGGCTGCTGCCACTGCTCGTCATGTTCGTCGCGCCGAGTGAGGACTTGAGGTCGTTCACCCAGCCTTCGAGTTTGCTCTCGAACGCGCCGTGGATGCCGCCGACGAGGCTGGCGACGACGTCGTCGAGCATCTCACCGATCTTGTTGCTCGCGCCCCTGGTTGCGCCGACCGTTGCGGCCGTCGTCGCGGCAGCGGCCTTTACGTCGGCGCGTGAGCCGGCGAGAAATGCTCCAGCGACGACGGCCACTGCGAGTGCGGGCCACGGATTGTCCTTGACCACCTGCACCACGTTGAGCTTCTGCTCGAGCTGCGAGAGCGTGTCCGACATCCGCTCGCGCGTCAGTTCGATGTCCCGCCGGACGTCAGCCGTTGTTTCAGCCATTCCCTGTCCTCCTTGAGCGATGCCACCGTCTGGTCCGGGGCGAGGTTGGCGGGGGACAGTGCAGCACGTCCCCGCCTGACGAAGACGAATGCGACCGCGAATGCGATCACGGTGAAGAAGAGCGCGGCCAGCCAGTAGCGATCGTGCAGCCACTGGTCGCCGCCGAGCAATACGATGCCGGTGAACAGCGAGAGGGCGCCGAGCAGGGCGAACACGCCGCCGCTGGCAACCATCGCCGTTCCAAGACCGACGCTGCTGATGATCTTGTGGAGCTCGAGCCGGGCGAGCTTCAACTCGCTTCGCACGAGTGCAGCGCTCCCCTCCGCGAGATCGCGGAGGAGACCGCCGACGCCCCTGCGGCCGTCGTTCTGGTCGACAGCCATGGTTCGGTCCTACTTCCGGAAGGCCTTGCCGAGGAGATAGCCGATGCCTGCCGCGACGAGCAGCGAGCGGCCCGGATTCTCCTTCACCTGCTGCTCGATGCCGGATTTCATCTGGTCGAGATCCGCGTTGCGGAGGAAGTCGGCCGTGCCCTGCATCCCGGTCGCGAGCTTGTCGCTGAGCTGACCGAGCTGGCCGTTGTCGGCGGTGATGGCGGTCGAGCCGCTCCCCGTCGCGCCGGCATAGCTGTCGCTGCCTGTCTGCTTCGCGCGCAGCTTCTCGGCGCCCGCTTCGAGCTTGTCGGCAAGCGTCGCCTTGAACTCATTCGCCTTGTCCTTCGCACCGGCGAGGCCGCTCTTCGCCTTCTCCTTCGCATCGCTCAGGCTGTCCTTCGCCTTGTCGGCGAACGAATCAGCGCTGCCGGAGAAATTTCCGGTGGCCGAGGGTGCAGAGCCGAAGTTCGAGCTGTCGGTCGTTCCACCGTATCCACCGCTGGTCGACGCGGAGCTGGCGCCCGCCTCGTAGCCGGACTCCGGGCCTGCGCCCGTGCTGCTCGACCCACCCTGGGAATTGAGATTGTCGTTCGGGTTCCGTTCCATCGGTGCATCCTCCGTTAGGTGTGCTGCGCGGGGCCTCCGTCGCCCCGTGTGCTGGAGTGTATTTGCAGGGGGCGTGCCGTGATTTAAGGCGGGTGTCTGGCTCGCGAACTGAAGTCCGCGGTAGCGTCGGCCGTTAGCCATTAGCGTTGAGCGACGGCGGAAGACGAGAGCGGGGGTCGAGACATGTCGTCTCGACCCCCGCTCTCGTCCGTGCCGTCGTTCCTGGCTGCTAACGGCTAATGGCTAACGGCTGCTGTTTGCGGTGTGCAGTACTTCTCGAACGCACCCTCGAGATCCTTGGCGATCGCGTCGGCGGTGCGACTCTCGATCTGATGGCGCTCGAGCATGTAGACGAGCTTTCCGTCCTTGAGCAGCGCGATCGACGGCGACGACGGGGCGTAGCCGGTGAAGTAGGTGCGCGCGCGGGCCGTGGCGGCGGTGTCCTGGCCGGCGAATACGGTGGTCATGGCGTCGGGCTTCGCGGGGTGCTGCAGCGCCTTGGTGACCGCTGGACGCGCATTGCGCGCCGCACAGCCACACATCGAGTTGACGACGACCAGCGTCGTCCCCTTGGCGTCCTTCAGCTTCGCGTCGACGGCTTCGGCGGTCTTCAGTTCTTCGACACCGACGCGCGTGAGCTCCTGGCGCATCGGCGTAATCATTCTCTCATCATACATCGGTCCATCCTCCGGAATGCCTGTGAACCTGCCCCACTGCTACTTGGGTCTCACTCATCGTTCTCGGCGTGCCGTACCAGGGCGAGGATCGCCGACTGCGGCACCACCAGGTAGCGCTCCTGCTCGAACGTCATCTCGACCGACGCCTTGCGGAAGAACATCGCGTAGTCGCCGACGCGCGCCTGCATGGGGACAAACTTCGTTTCGCGCCGTCCCGTTCCCATTCGCCACGGCTCGTCGGCATGTTCGCCCAGGTCGGGCATCGGAAGGCCGGGGCCGGTGGCGACGATTTTCCCGCCCTGCACCGCCTGCGAGTCGACCGCGGTCGCCGGAAGGATGAGGCCGACGTTGGTGCGCTCTTCCCCCTCCTCGACTTTCACGAGGACGCGATCGCCAACGACGATGAGCCGCTTGTTGTGAATCCTCATGACGAATGATAACGCCCGGCGGGGCGCGCGACCTACTGGCCGGCTTCCTCGGCGGCGATGCGCTCCTCGTTGTCCTCGTGGATCGCGGCCAACGTATGATCGCGATCGTCGTGGCGGAGGAGCAGGATGCGGACGAGCTGGACGACCAGCGCGAGAATCAACGTGAACACCGCCACCGGGATCGCGCGCCAGACGAGCAGATCGGCGGCCATCGGTGGCCAGTCGCCGAATGTCGCACGACCACTGCCCCACGGCTCACGGTGCACCGCGGTGAGCGCGAGGCTGGTCAGCAATTCACCGGCGATCTCGAGCGCGACAAAGAGTGGCGCGCGCCAGATCCAGTGCCTGATGGTGAAGTTGGCGAGATGTGCGGTGTTCATGCCGAAGAGCAGCAGTGCACCGAATGCCGCGGTCAGCCCGAAGTACACCCAGCTGTTTGCGCCGTGGGTCAGTACGAGCGCTCGATAGAGCCGCAGCACGACGCCGGTGATGAGCCCCATCTCGACGACCGAGAGCGTGAGCTTCCGGAACGCCGCGGGTTCCTCGACCTTCCAGTGAACGGTCTGCTGGGGGAAGTAACTCGGCATCGAGTCAGAACATACGTCTCGCCTCGGGCGGGCGAAAGACTGAGTGCTGCTCGCGGTGTCAGAACCTCAGCGTCCCGACGGATCCAACCGAGCGGCGAGAAAACGCAGCGACTCCGGCAGGTGCGCGCGCCAGTATTTCCAGTCGTGCGTGCCCGGCCACTCGTGATACTCGACGTTCTCGCCGAGGGCGCGCGCGCCGGTGATGAACTGGCGATTCTCGGCGAGGAAGGGATCGTCGATGCCGATGTCGACCATCAGCGGTGGCAGCGCGCGTCCGCCGTCGGTCGCGCGGCGAGCGATGCGAAGCGGATCGCGCGCCCACCAGCCGTACATGTCGCGGCCACCGAAGGCGAGGCGCAACGCGGGCCACAGCCAGTCGGGCCAGCGGGCGCGAATCTCATCGATGTCGGTCGCGTCTTGCGTCGGCAGCGGGATGCTGTCGTGCGCCATCCCGAGCAGCGGCGCGAGCACGCCGGAGTGGCTGGCCGCCACCGAGAAGACGTCGGGATAGCCTAACGCTAACGACACGGCACCGTAGCCGCCCATGCTCAGCCCGGCGATTCCGCGATGCGCGCGGTCGGCAATCGTACGGTAGGTCGAGTCGATGTGCGCAACGACGTCGCGGGCGATGTAGTCATCGTACTTCGGCCAGGGGACGCAATACGCCGTGGCGCTCTCACCACGCGGCGGATCGCGCGTGCATTCGCTGAAGTTGCCGAGCGCGTTCCATGTCGTGTACCAGCCGTCATCACCGTCAGGCATGACGACGATCATCTCCGGCATTCCAGTGGCGACGAGCGAGTCCATCGTCTCGGCCAGTCTTCCGTTGACGGTCCAGTCGGTCTCGCGCCCGGTCGCGCCGTGGAGATAGTAGGCGACCGGGTAGCGCCGTGTCGCCGCGTCGTAGGAGGGCGGCAGGTAGACGCGCGCATGCTTGCTCGTGCCGAGCATCTGCGACCAGAAGGTGATGTCGGCGACGCGACCCGCAACGCGAGTGGCGGGCACTGACGCCGACGTCGGCGTCGACCGGGATTGCGCCAGCGCGACGTTCACCGCGAGAAGCGAGAGCAGTGCGGCGGCGAACGTCGCACGCATTGCACACGGGGGCGCAGGCCGATCGGCGGGCGAGAATCGAGAGTGTTTCGGCACGGCGCCTAACCTACGAGACTCGACAGGGCGGCGACAGTGCGGACCGGCGCCGGCATGTGGCACATGCGTTGCCCATCTGGAGCATCGCAGGGAAAGGTCGCGGAATCCAGGGCATTACGCCGGCAACAGCGGAGGCTATCGTGCGTCGCGGAGGAAGTCTCATCGTCGCCATCATCATGGCGATCATCGGAGCGATCACCTACTTCTCGTCCAGTTCGAAGAACGAGGTGACGGGTGACGTCCAGCACATCAGGATCGCGCCGGACCAGGAGGTCGCGCTCGGGTTGCAGGCGTTCCCCGAGATGGCGCAGCAGTTCGGGGGCGAGATTACGCAGCGCGCGGTTGACGACTACGTCGAGGAGGTGGGGCAGCGCATCGTCGCCAAGAGTGACGCCGGCCGCGGGCCGTACAAGTACGACTTCCACGTGCTCGCCGACCCGGAGACGATCAACGCCTTCGCGCTGCCCGGCGGCCAGGTGTCGATCACGGTCGGCCTGCTCAAGCGCTTGCACAACGAAGCGGAGCTGGCGGGAGTGCTTGGCCATGAAGTCGGCCACGTCGTGGCGCGCCACAGCGCAGCGCAACTGTCGAAGCAGCAGTTCGCGCAGACGCTGGTCGGCGCGGCGACGATCGCATCGTACAACCCTGATCGTCCCGGATCGAGCGTCCAGAACGCCGCGATCGCCGCAGCGATCGGGCAGCTGGTGAGCCTGCGCTTCAGTCGCAACGACGAGCTCGAGGCAGACCGCCTCGGTGTCCGGCTCATGAAGGAGGCGGGCTACGACCCGCGGGGAATGCACGACCTGCTGGTGATCCTCTCGCAGGAATCAAAGGGCGGGCGGACGCCGGAATTCTTCAGCACGCACCCCAACCCGGCGAACCGCCTGGCGCTGGTCGACCAGCTGATCGCCGAGAACGGCGGGAACAGCGGGGGCGATGTCGGGGCGGCTCGCTTCCAGGACAACGTGCTGCGATACATGAAGTAGTGGCCGAGACCACCGGGGATGCGAGGAGTGCCGGCGGGGAGCGCGCCTAACGCCATGCCATCGGCGACGGGCAGGCGCTGCGCGGCCGGCGGGAGTCTGGCGTTAGGCGGCCGTCCACGGGATTAACCACAGAGAACCGCCGCGCTGGTCGCGCGGTCGCGGTCGCACGAGCCGGGGATTTTTTGGGCGTATTGCGAGATGGTCTCGCCCCGCGTGCCCCAATGTAGTTTACGGTCGTGCCATCGCGAGCCGGTCGCGCTGTCGCCTCGCAGGCGCCGGGATTTTTTTTCGCCTGTGGCGAGATGGTCTCGCCCCGCGTGCCCCAAAGCTGTTTACGGTCGTGCCATCGCGAACCTCACCCTCGCGGTCGTTCTCTGTGGTTCATTTGCTTTTCAAGCATGGCGCCGGCACGCCGGTAATCCAGATCGCGACGATCGTCACGGCGTCGGGGATCACGCTTGCGTCGCGCTCGACGGCGGCGGCGCCGCCATGCAGCTCCGCTGAATTGACGCTCGTCTCGAACGAGACGCCCGGGATGTCCGGCGCGAAGGCGACGACGTTCCCGTCCTCGGCGGCCGCGCAAAGGTGGCCATGTGCCGCTCGTAGAGCGGCGACCGTGCTTCCGATGTGAATGCCCTTCGCGGTGCGCAACATCGGGTCGCGCACGATGATTCGCGCCACGCTGGTATCGGCGGTGCCCGTCGAGATCGCGACGAGGCGGCCGCCGCCGACGTCAATCGCGTGCGAGCGCTCGGCCAGTCCCTCGCCTAACGTGATGGCGGTGTCGCGCGTATCGCAGGCGTTGGCGACTGCGGAGACCCGGGCACCGATCCGCACCGGACCGATTCCCTGGCCCGTGATCGGCGTCGGCGCGGTCGCGCACTGCTCCTGCGCGGCCGAGCGCTTGGGGTGATCGGGCGCCCGTGGATGGCCGGCGGCGTCGCGCTTCGAGTCGTGTCCACTGAAGCAGGCGAGTGCGAGCACTGCGGCGAGCAGGGCGAGGGGTGCGTGGGGTGCGTGGCAGGATTTCATTGGCCCAACTTGTCGCGACGGCGCCCGCAACTCAATGCCGCGCTGCTGTCAGGCGACGGATTGCGGGGGCACGGGCTGTCCGCGCACGAGCGCAACGAGCACCTCTTCGAGGCGGTCGAGCGAGAACGGCTTGGTGAGCACCGGCTGGCGCCCGATTGCGCTGACGCGTGTTGCGCCTCCGCTGACGTCGCCGGTCATGAACACGGCGCGCGCGGCGAGTCCGGGCCGGTCGCGGCGGAGGATCGCGTACAGCGCAGCGCCGTCCATCACCGGCATGCGGAGATCGCAGACGATCGCGTCGACGCTCGTGTGTTCGAGCGTCTGCAGTGCGGCGTCGCCGGTCGCGGCCGCGACGATCGTGAATCCGCGCAGCGCGGCGAAGCGCTCGAGCACCGATCGCAGCATCGGTTCATCGTCGATGACGAGGATGCGGAGGCCGGCCAGCGTCGAGCGCAGCGCCGGCGGCGGCTGGTCGGCGCGCGTCGGCGATGGCAACAGCGCATCGTCGCCCGCGGGGATCGACACGACCATCGTCGTGCCGCGTTCCGACGTGTCGGCGACACCGATCGAGCCACCGTGCGCGGTGACGATCCCATAGCTCACGCTGAGGCCGAGGCCCGTTCCCTCACCTTCGCGCTTCGTCGTGAAGAAGGGCTCGAACACGTGGGGCCGCGCGGCGGGCGCGATGCCGCGCCCGGTGTCGCTGATCTCGAGCACGACGCTGCCAGGGAGCACGCGTGAAAAGATGCGCAGCGTGCCACCGCCTAACGGCGCCATCGCCTGGACGGCGTTGGTCACGAGGTTGAGCACGACCTGCTGGAGCTGCCGCACGTCGCCGATCACCGCGGGCAGTGCGCGGTGGAGTGCCAGCTCGATGGTGACGTTGGCGTCGGCAAGCTGGAAGTTGCGCAGGCGCAGTGTGCGCTCGACCAGCGCGTCGAGGTCGATCGACTCCCGCCGATTCTCGCTGCGCCGGGCAAAGGCGAGCAGGTCCTTCACCACCTGGCTTGCCCGCGCGGTCTCCGACTTGATCACCTCGATCGAATCGCGGTGAGCGTCAGGCAGTGTCGGGTCGCGCAACAGAAGCTGGGCGAACGCGCTGATGCTGCTCAACGGGTTGTTCACCTCGTGCGCGACACCGGCCACCAGTTCACCGACCGCGGCCAGCCGCTCGGTCTCGACGAGCCGCGCACGGAGGTCGCGCTCCGCTGTCACGTCGCGCCCGATCACCAGCGCTGCCGGCGGATCGGCTTCGGGCAAGCGGCTGGCGGCAAAGGCGACGACTCGTGGCGGTGCATTCTCCCTCGGAACGCGTACCTCGCAGCGCGTCGCCGTGCCCTCGATCGCCCGCGCCAGCGTGTCGGTCACTGCCGCCCGGTCATCGGCGACCACGATGTCGGCGAGCATGCGACCAACGAGGTGCACGGAGTCGATGCCTGTCACCTCGCGCACCGCGTCGTTGGCTTCGCGCACGCGGCCGCTCTGGAGGACGGTGAGCACGACGTCAGGCGCAGCCCGGAAGAGTGTGCGAAACCGCCATTCAGCCTGGCGCAGGCTCTCGACGAGCTCCGCGTTCGACAGCGACATCGTCAACAGGTCGGCCATCGCCTCGACGCGAGCAATCTCCACCGCGGTGAAAGTTCGCGCCGCGCGGCTGGTCACCGCGACGGCTCCGATCCGCTCGCGGCGGCGGTGGATCGGGACGATGAGTATCCCGCGCACCGGAAGCGACGCATCAGGCGGCTCGTAGAGCAGCCCCGGCTCGGCCATCGCATCGGCCTCCGTCCACGGCTTGCCTGAGCGGATTGCCCGGCCAAGCGCCGACGCGCCGGCCGGGATCTCGCGGCCGGCGAGTGGCGCACTGATCCCGATCGCCGCGGCGATCCGCACTCGCCCGTCAGCGGCGAGCAGGCCTAACGGTCCGGCTTCGGTCATCAGGCCAAGCGCGCCGCCGTCAGCGCTGACGATGTCGACGACCGCCTCGATGAAGCGATCGAGCACCCGCACCGGGTTGAGCTCGAGCGAGATCTGCTGGCCTAACGTCCACATCCGCTGGAGCGCACGCTGCGCCTCAGCCAGCTCGGCGGTCCGCGTCTCGACGGCGCGCTCGAGGGTGGCGGTCAGCTCGCGCTCCGCGGTGACGTTGTTGGCGAGGATGATCCGCGCGCTGCGCTCGGCGTCGAGCACCATCGCGGCACGGATCGCGAGTACGACGCCCAACATCGCGACGCCGCCGCCGAGCAGCACATTGCGCTCGCCGGTGATCGCGAGGACCAGTGCGGCGCCTGCGGTGATGACGATCGCAGCGACGACGGCCCGTCCGCGCAGCCCGTCGATCACTGTGGTTCCGGTTCCGGACACCTCGACTTCTGCCCGCTGGCGTCCGGCAAGCGGGGGAAAGAGCATGGCGAACATCGCTGGCGACATGACGCGCGCCGGCAGCGCGAGCGACAACATCGCGACGCTGAGCGCCCACCAGATGTCGGCGCTCGTCGGATCGACGTGGCCCGCAGTCACTGCCTGACGCGCGATGACGGCGTGAGCTACCTCGAGCATGGCCGTCGCGGCGACGAGCGTCGCCGCGGGGCGCGTGCCGATCGAGTCGCCGCGCGTGGCCAACAACAACGCCGCGAGCGCAATGGCGGCGATCATCCCGCTGCGCCAGATCAGCATCATCGTTGGTGCGGCAGTGGTCGCCCCACCGAGTGCGTCAGAGGACAGTTGCGCCAGCATCAACGCGACGACCGCCGCCGCGGTGGCCACGAGCACGATGTCGAGCAGCTCGGCGACGCTGAGCGACTGCTGGCGCCGGCGCGCGATGACCAGAGCGAAGGTGCCGGCCAGCACCGGATTGACACCGATGACGAGCAGCCAGAGTGATGGATTGGGCAGTGGCGGCGTGCGTCCGGGGATGACATAGGCCGCGATGTTGTAGAGCTGCGAGAGCGCGACGCAGAGGGCAGCGAGTGCGACGCCGGCGTAGAGGGGCCGGCAGATGTCCGTTGCGCGCCACGCAGCGAGGACGAACGCGATCAGCAGCGCGATGGTCGCAATGCCGAGGCTCACGCTCCCGGCAGTGGCGGTCCCTTCCGACGGCGCGACGAGCTGCAATGCGACGACGCCGACTGCGACGTGACTGACCAGTCGTGCAACGAGCGTCGCCTGATCGCTCGCCGATTTCTCCCGCCAGCGTGTTCGCTTCACCCCTGAATGACGCCCGAGCGGGGGGCGCGTTTCACGGGGGCACAGCGTCGCTCAGGTCATGAATTCGTGCAGCAGCGAATGAAAATGGTGTACGCCATTCTCCCGCTTCACCGAGTAGCGGCCGCGATCGTAAACACGTGAATGGAGATTCTTCTGCACGGCCTCGCAGATCTCGATGTCCTCGGACTGGATCTCGTCGCTGAACGCGACGAGCTTCGACCAGGCGGGGTCGGTAGCCGGATCGGCCGGCGGCTCGAGCGCGAACCATTCGAAGATGACGCGGCACCGGTCGTGGCCGAGCGGAATGATGACGTTCGTCTGGACCTGCCCGAGATAGACGTTGAGCATCGTGTTCGGGAAGAGCCAGTAATACTGGGCACGGTCTTCCGGCGCGTTAGGCACGTACTGCCGCTGGGCAGCGAGATGCGGCGGCACCGGGCGAAGTGGCGCGTGTTGCACGGAGTAGTAGCGGTGCGGCTCAACGCGATACTGGTCGTAGTCGAGCTCCTTGCTCAGTCCGGGATGGACGACCGGGAGGTGGTAGCCCTCGACGTAGTTATCGACGTAGACCTTCCAGTTGCAGGCGATCTCGTAGTCCTTGCGCATCACCCAGCGCATCCGCTCGGGATGAAAGTGCGCCGCGCGCTGCGGGATGTCCTCGAGAAAATCGGTGAGCGGCGGCGCCTTCGGATCGACGTTGACGAAGACGAGCGGGCCCCAGGTCGCGACCTGAATTGGCTGGAGGTGCATGTCGGCCGGCGAGAAGCGGTCGGTGCCCTCCATCTCCGGCGCGCGGAGCAGGTTGCCCTTGAGGTCATAGGTCCAGCCGTGGTACTTGCACTGGAGCGTCTGCCGCTTGCCGCAGCCGTAGGCGACCGGACCGGCGCGATGGAGGCAAACGTTATGATAGCCGCGGAGGACGTCGGCATCGCGGAGCACGACCAACGACTCGCCGGCGACCTCGGTGGTGAAGAACTGACCCGACTGTTCGACCTGCTCGGCGCGCCCGACGAGTTGCCACGTCCGCGCGAAGATGCGCTCACGCTCGAGTTCGAGGTACACCGGGTCGGTGTAGAGCCGCGACGGAATCGTCGCCGCGACAGCGATATTCGGGTCGAAGGGAAAGTGGACGGGCATGGTGATCAGGAAGTTGGAGTCAGACTTCAGCCGTTAGCCATTACCAACTACGAGCCATTAGCCATTAGCCTTTAGCGTTGAGCGACGGCGGTAACCGCCGTTCTTCCCTGCTAATGGCTAATGACTAACGGCTTTTCTTTAGTATCACGTACAACGGCAGTCCGCCAATGATCGCCAGCGTTCCCCACCCGATCACGGCCCAGCCAACACCATACATCGCGTAGAGCACGAAGAGAAATGCGATCGCTGCGACAAGGCGTGGGTGACGACCGGTGGACCCGGCGCGGCGGGCGAGCACGAATTCGGCGGCGGCGGCGAGGAGGTGCGGGAGCAGCGTGATCAGCACCGCGAGGAGAACGACGAAGTCGAACACGGCGAGCAACGATCGCGAGAAGTAGAGCAGGAGCATCGCACTGGTCACCGCCGCGCCGACGATGAGGCCGACCGCCGGCGTGCCGTACTTCGGATGGATCCTCGCCATCGGGCGAAAGAACAGGCCGTCCTCCGCCGCGCTGAGCGGCGCGCGCCCCGACATGAGGATCCAGCCGTTGAGCGTGCCGAGGGCCGCCGCGACCGCCGCGATCCCGACCACCGTGCCCGCCCAGGGACCGAGCGCCTGCTCGGCGGCGAGCGCGATCGGGCGCGCCGAGCCGGCGATTGTCGCGTTAGGCAGCGCCCCCGAGACGGCGACGGCAGTGAGGAGGAAGACACCGGTGCCGACCCAGTAGCCGATCATGGTGCCGCGGCGGATCGTCGTCTCCGGAGCCTGCACCTCCTCGGCGGGGATCGTCGCCGACTCGACGCCCGAGTACGCCCAGACGACGAGGGCGGCCCCGACGGCGATCGAGCTGAAACCGTTCGGGGCGAACGGATGGAGGTTGGCCGCGTCGAAGTGGCTGAGCGCAGCGAACGCGACGAAGATCAGCGGGATGAGGTTGAGGAACATCACCACCGTCTGCGCCCGTCCGCTCTGCCTGACGCCACGGATGTTGAGCAGGCAGAGCCCCCAGACCAGTCCGAGGGCGAGTGCGAAGCGCAGCATGCTGCTCGCCGCCAGCGCCGGGGAGAAGCCGGCGATGTAACCGACGGCGCCGGTGACGATGGCCGCGTTGCCGATCACCGCGCTCAGCCAGTAGGACCAGGCCGTTATGAAACCGGTCAGGTCGCCGAAGGCGTGGCGGGCGTAGACATACGGTCCGCCGGTGCGCGGGAAGCGCGTTCCCAGCCGCGAGTAGACGAGCGCGACGAAGAGATAGCCGAAGGCGACGAACGCCCACGCGACGAGGCCGAAGGGGCCGGTCGCCTTGGCGAGCGACGCCGGGAGCGTGTAGATCGACGTCCCGACCATGTTCCCGACGACCAGCGCCACGGTGCCGAGGAGCCCGAGCCCGCGGACGAGTTGCGCGCCCGAAGACCGGCCCGGGACAGCGGCGGTCGCGCTCAGCGCGTCACCGTCAGGCAGGCGCACGTTAGGCAGGCGAGCGTTAGGCAGGCGCGCGTTAGGCATGTCACCGGATGAGGTGCCCGATGCGCGACCAGCGGATGTCGGTGAGCGGGCAGACTCCGGAGCCGCACTCGGGATCGTAGGAGTAGTAGACGAAGATCGGTTGCCCGCGCACGTTGTTGCGCGGCACGAAACCCCAGTAGCGGCTGTCCTTCGAGTTGTAGCGATTGT
>JBKJQR010000071.1:0-9051 GCA_046593895.1 Gemmatimonadaceae bacterium
CTGCGACGAACCGCCCGCGTCGACGGTCATGGTGACGCCGTCCTTGCCGACCTTCGCGTTCGAGATCTTCGCACCCGTGAGCACGGTGATCTTGCGCTTCTTGAAGGCGCGCGCGACTTCGGCGGAGCAATCGGCGTCCTCCAGCGGAAGGATGGACGGCGCGACCTCGACGAGCGTGACCTGCGTGCCGAAGGCACTGAACACGTCGGCGAACTCGCAGCCCACCGCTCCGGCACCGATGACGGCCATGGTCTTCGGCGCCTTGTCGATCGTCAGGGCCTCGTCCGACGACAGCACCGTCGTCTTGTTGAGCTCCAGGCCGATCTGCGGCAGGCCCTTCACGCGCGACCCGGTGCACACGACGATGCCTTTCTTCGCGTCGTGCTTCTCTTCCTTGCCGTCGGCGGTCTTCACGGTCACCGCGTTTTTCCCGGCGAGCTTTGCCGTGCCCTTGATGTGGGTGATCTTGTTCTTCTTCATGAGGAACTCGACACCCTTGGAGTTCTGGGCGCTCACCGCGCGTGAGCGCTTCATGGCGACGCCATAGTCGTACTTCACCTCGCCCACCGTGACGCCGAAGTCCGCGGCATGCTTCACTTTGGTCGCGATCGCGGCGGACTCGAGAAGCGCCTTGGCCGGGATGCAGCCCCAGAGCACACAGGTGCCGCCAAGTCCTTCGCGTTCTATGATGGCGACATTGAGGCCGAGCTGGGCGCTGCGGATCGCGCCGACATAGCCGGCCGGGCCGCCACCGATGAAAATCACGTCAAATGATGCCATTGTAGGATCAGGGATTACGGGAATACGGGATCACGGCGGGTGTGTCGGTTCGACAGCAAGGACCCACGGGCTGTTGCCGACGAACCGTCGAACCAGCCGTGCTTCCGTGCTTCCGTCATCCCGACACCCCTTTTCAAAAGACCAGCATCAGAGGGTTTTCGATCATCCGGCGCAGTGTCCGGAGGAATTCCGCCCCGACCGCGCCATCCACCGCGCGATGATCGCAGCTCAGCGTCACGCGCAGCTTCTTTCTCACCACGAAATCGCCGTCGACCACTTCGACCTTGTCCTCGGCGGCGCCGATCGCGAGGATCGCGACTTCCGGCGGATTGATGATCGCCGTGAACTGGTCGATGCCGAACATGCCGAGGTTCGAGACGGAGAACGTCGAGCCGGTGTACTGCTCCGGCGTCAGCTTCCGCTCGCGGGCCTTCTTCGCGAGATCCCGCGATTCCGCCGAGATGTCGCTCATGCGCTTCTGGTCGGCGTCGAAGATCACCGGGACGATCAGGCCATCGTTCGTCGCGACCGCCATGCCGAGGTGTACGCGATTGTGCAGGCGGATCTTGTCGCCGAGCCAGTGCGCGTTCACTTCCGGATGCTGGGCGAGGGCGGTGGCGACCGCCTTGAGGACGATGTCGTTGAACGAGACCTTGTACTGTTCGCCCGTTTCGAGCATCGCGTCGCGTAGCTCGCTGGCTTTCGACAGATCGATCTCGGCCGTGAGATAGAAGGTGGGGATCGGTCCGATCGACTCGGCGAGGCGACGCGCGATCGTCTTCCGGATCTGCGTGAGCGCAATGTCCTCGAAGTCGGCGTCGCTGCGGGGACGGATCGGGGTCGCGGCGCGTGCGGCGGCCTGACCTCCCCTGGCAGCCGCGGTCTCGATGTCGCGCTTGATGATCCGCCCACCAGGGCCGGAGCCCTGCATCGCGCCGAGGTCGACGCCGCGCTCCGAGGCGAGACGTCGGGCGAGGGGCGACGATTTGACGCGGCCACCATTCACCGGCGAAGCGTTAGGCGGACTGGCCTGAGCGCCGCCGGCCGGCGACGGGGAGGCGGCGCTGCCTGCCTTCTGCTCCATCGGCGGCGCGGCCTTACCCGGCGAGTCGCTCGTGCTTTGCGGGGTGCTCGAGCCGCCTCCAGTCTCGCTCTTTGTCGCCGCGGGTGCGGGGGCCGTCGCCGCGGGTGCAGCGCCGCCGCCGGCGGCACCGCCGACGAGTGCGTCAATGTTCTCGTCGGCACCGGCGATCACGCCAACCAGCTGGCCAACGGGCGCGGCGGTCCCCTCGCTGAGGACGTGTTTCCGCAGCACGCCGTCGGCGCGGGCGACGAGCTCCATCACCGCCTTGTCGGTCTCGACTTCGGCGATCGGGTCGCCGCTCTTCACGGCGTCACCCTCGTTCTTCAGCCACTTCACCAGCCGCCCTTCTTCCATGGTCGGAGAGAGCGCTTCCATCACGACTTTGGTGGCCATTCTCGGATGCTCGGCGGTGATCGGGTGACGTTAGGCGATGTACATGACTTTCTTCACCGCGGCGATTGCCTTGGCGAGGTCCGGCTTGGCGAACTTCTCGAGGTTCTTCGCGTATGGCATCGGGACGTCTTCCTGGTGCACGCGGACGACCGGCGCATCGAGATCATCGAAGCACTCGCGCTGGATATAGTCGACAACCTGCGCCCCGACGCCACAGACCTCCCAGCCCTCCTCGAGCACGACCGCGCGATTGGTCTTTTGCACACTCGCCGCAATTGTCTCGACGTCCATCGGGCGGATGGTGCGGAGGTCGACGACGTCGCATTCGACGCCCTCCTTCGCCATCGCGTCGGCCGCCTGGAGCGCAACGAGGATCATCTTGCCGTGGGCGATGATCGAGCAATGATCGCCCTGCCGCTTCACCTCGGCCTTGCCTAACGGGATGACATACTCCTCGTCAGGGACCTCGCCCTTGGTGTTGTAGAGCATCTCGCCCTCGAGGAACACCACCGGGTTGTCGTCCCGGATGGCCGCCTTGAGCAATCCCTTCGCGTCGTAGGGCGTTCCCGGCGCGACGACCTTGAGGCCGGGGATGTGGGCGAGCCACGATTCCCACGCTTGCGAGTGCTGGACCGACAGCTGGAGGGCGGCGCCGTTAGGCCCGCGAAAGACCATCGGCATGTTGTACTGGCCGCCGGTCATGTAGAGCATCTTCGCCGCGGAGTTCACGACCTGGTCGAGGGCGAGCAGCGCGAAGTTCCAGGTCATGAACTCGACCACGGGACGGAGGCCGACCATTGCCGCGCCGACGCCGACGCCGGCGAAGCCGAGCTCCGTGATCGGGGTGTCGACGACACGCATCTCGCCAAACTCCTGCAACAAACCCTTGGAGACCTTGTAGGCGCCCTGATAGACGGCGACCTCCTCACCCATCAGGAAGACGCGGTCGTCGCGCTGCATTTCTTCGCGGAGCGCATGATTGAGCGCGTCGCGGTACGTGATCACTGGCATCTGGTAGCAGTCTCCCGGCTCAGGCGCTGGGGGCGACGTAGTCGTCACTCGTCGTCGTGACGAGGACGTCTTCGTACAAGGCGTCGAGCGACGGCTCGGGACTCTGGTCGGCGAAGTCCCAGGCGTCCTGCACTTCGCGCTTCAGCTCCTCGTCCAGCTTCGCGACGAAGGCATCGTCAATCTCGCCCTCTTCCTGCATCGCGCGGCGGAGCAGCACGATCGGATCGCGGAGCATGTTCTCCTCAAGCTCGGCCTTCGACCGATAGGTACCGCTCACGGCATCGGACATCGAGTGCCCCATGAAGCGATACGTAAGGATCTCGAGCAGAGTCGGGATCTTCTCGGTGCGCGCACGCTCGACGGCTTCGGTGACTGCGGCGCGCACGGCGAATACGTCCTGACCGTCGCATTGCGCGCGTGGCATGCCGTAGGCGGCACCGCGTTCGAAGATGTCCTGAATCGCCGAGGCGCGCTCGAGCGACGTGCCCATTCCGTAACGATTGTTCTCGATGATGTAGACCACCGGAAGCTTCCAGAGCCCGGCCATGTTCAGCGCCTCGTGGAAGGCGCCTGTGTTCACGACCGATTCACCCATGAAGCAGACGATGACCTGGTCGCCGCCGCGATACTTGATCGCGAACCCGACACCGGTGGCGATCGGCACGTGGGCGCCGACAATGCCGTGGCCACCGAGGAAGTTGTGCTCCTTGTCGAACAAGTGCATGGAGCCACCCTTGCCGCCGGAACAGCCGTCCTGACGCCCGAACAGCTCGGCCATGATCGACCGCGCGGGGATCCCGCGCGCGAGCGCCTGGCCGTGATCGCGGTAGGTGGTGATGACGTAATCGTCCGGGCGGAGCACGGAGAGCGTCCCTGTGCTGACCGCTTCCTGCCCGATGTACAGATGGCAGAAGCCGCCGATCTTGCCTAACGCGTAAGCCTCGGCGGTCCGCTCCTCGAAGCGGCGCTGGAGCAGCATCGAACGGAGGAGTGCCTTCCGGAAGTCAATGTCGCCGCGAACCGCGGCGTCACTGCCTGGCGTACGGACGCCGGGATGCGCGCGCGGCCGGTCGGCGGCCGCCGTCGCGCCATTATCGGATTTCTTCCTGGTAGCCATGTCTCTCGAATATGAAGATGGGGCCGCGGCTCAGACTCCAGCTGCCTGCACCTGCTCCCACGCGTGGTAGCTCGAACGAACCAGCGGACCGCTCTCGACATGTCGGAAGCCCATGTCCATGCCCGCGTCGTACAGCGAACGGAATTCTTCCGGCGTCCAATAGCGATCGAGCGGAATGTGCGCGTCCGACGGACGCAGGTACTGACCGAGCGTGAGGATATCCACGTCGACGGTACGAAGATCCCGCATCGTCGCGACGACCTCTTCGATCGTCTCGCCCATGCCGAGGATGATCCCGGTCTTGGTCGGGATGTCAGGGGCGAGTCGCTTCGCGGTTCGGAAGATGTTGAGGACCCGCTCATAACGGCCGCCTGGACGCGCCTTCTTGTAGAGTCGCGGGACGGTCTCGGTATTGTGGTTGTAGATCTCCGGGCGGGCATCGAGGACGGCGCCGATCGAATCCTCGTTACCCTGAAAATCGGGGACGAGCACCTCGACCGAGCACCCGGGCAGCTTCTCGTGGATCTGGCGGATGGTCTCGGCGAAAATGTAGGCGCCGAAATCGGGCAGGTCGTCACGATCAACGGAGGTGATCACCGCATGCCGCAGTCCCAACTCGGCGATCGCCGTTGCGACGCGCCACGGCTCGGAAACGTCGTATTTCGGCGGACGACCGTGAGCGACCGCGCAATAGGCGCAATTGCGGGTGCAGACATCGCCGAGAATCATGAAGGTGGCGGTGCCATGATTCCAGCATTCGCCGATGTTCGGGCAATGCGCTTCCTCGCAGACGGTGTGGAGGTCGAGCTCGCGCATCAGCCCCTTCAGCCGCGCGTACGTCTCGCCGCCGGGAGCTCTGACCTTCAGCCACGACGGCTTCCGCTCCGGAAGCGGATCAGCGCGGTGGCGGCCCATGATCTGATAGAACATCGCGCCCATTTGGCGGGGAGGGATCGCGGAGCGCGTCGGCGCCGGCAAAGGCCGCGGCGGACGCAGGATGCAACCGATTGGAATCGAATAATCTAGAACGCCGCACGGGCGGGTGCTACCCGCCGAATCTCGTCACCGCGAAGGCACTGAGATCGACGCTCGACGGCTCACCCACGATGAGCGCGGCCAAGCAATCCGCCGCGAGCGGCGCGATCAGAACCCCGTTCCGCGAATAGCCACACGCATAGACAATTCCCGGTGCAGTTGGCTCCTGTCCGAGTATCGGGTACCCGTCGGGAGTCATCGGACGAAGGCCCGCATAGCGCGCCGTGAAACGGGTGCCGGCCGGCGACCATTGGCTGAGCAGAGCCGTCGCGGTGGCGCCGAGTTCTCCCAAAGCTGCGTTGGTGACGCTCGCGTCGAACGCCGCATCGTGCGATGTCGCGCCGATGAGAAGCCCTTCGCCGCGGGGCAGGAGATAGCCGCCGGCGCCAAAGATCACGTGCCGCACGGTTCCATCGAAGCGTGCGACGGCCATTTCTCCCTTCACGGGCCGGACGGGCAACGCGCGAGGCAGGCCGCCGAGCGCGGCCGCCCACGCACCGGTCGCAATAACCACGTGTGGCGCACCGTGCGTCGATCCGTCGCTGAGAGTGACCGAGGGATGGGAGTTGGGGATCGCGGCGATCGCGAGCGCCTGCGCGTTGACGATCGTGATGCGGGGCTCTGCATCGATTGCGGCGGCGATCGCGGCCAGGAGTGCCGTGGGGTCGACGGCTCCGTCCTTCGGGTGGTGGAGCGCGCCGGCCACCGGGCGGAGCGCCGGCTCGAGTCTGTCGACCTCAGAAGGCTCGAGCACCCGCGTATCCGCCATCTTCGACCCGCGACGACGTAGCTCGTCGACGTGCACATCGTTGAGTGCAACTTCGATCGCGCCAGCGACCACCGGGACCCGGAGCGGGGTCCGCTCGTGCAATGCGGCGAGAAACGCCGGGTACCGGTCGCGGGCCGCGAACATGAATCGGCCGACGCGGCCTCCCTTGGGGCCGCGTCCGATCGACGGACCGAGAACGCCAGCTGACGCGGGGGATGCGGCGCCGGCGTGCGCGTTCGCGACGATGACGACACGCAACCCGCGGTCGCTGCAGGCAAGCGCTGTCGTCAGGCCAGCCAGGCCGCCGCCGAGAACGACGACGTCAGCGCGACGCACGGATCCCGGGGGATCCCTCTGGCGAAACTTCCGCGACGCGTGCTTCGTACAGTCCAACGTCCTTCACGCGGGGAGTTACCATGTTTCGCTCGGTCCTGACGCTCGGGGTAGTCGGTCTCGTCGGCGTCTTCGCCCTGAAGCTCATCCTCGGCACGGCCGTGGGATTGTTTTTCATCCTGATCAGCTTCGCGATCAAGGCGCTGGTCATCGGCGCGGTGCTGTATTTCATCGTCGCACTGTTCAGCCCCGATACGATGCGCCGCTGGAGAGAGCGCTGGTCACGGCCGTAGCCGCGGCGACAGCACGAACGTTCCCCCGCTGGAAGCCCCCGCTCGCGAACGCTGCGAGCGGGGGCTTCTCGTCAGGCGCTGTCGAGTGCCGACACAACGGCCCAGGCGAGGAGCGGGACCATGAGCTCGTGGTGGCCGGTGATCTCGTAGCCCTTGCCGCCGTGCATCGTCGGGCGCAGGACGACGTTCATGCGCGGACGATAGTGCCGCTGCATGTCGAGATCGCAGCTCGTGAAGCCGTTAGGCGATCCGTCGCCGCTGAGATTCCGGGCGATGGTGAGCGCCTTGAGAAAAACTTCAGGCATGATCACCGCACTGCCGAGGTTGAGCACGACGCCCCCGTCGTCGAGGCGGATGAGGGAATGCGCCAACCGGCGAAAATCGCGATGGCTCGTATCACCGATGGCGGCGCCACTGGCAGCCGGGTGCTGGTGAATGATCTCGGCGCCTAACGCTGCGTGGACACTGGACGGAACACCGAGCCGCCAGGCATTGAGCAGGACCGACAGTTCGGGGTGCACGAGCTGACGCGTCTCGAGCGCACGGGCGACCGACTCGCCCATCCCCTGGCTGGCGTGCATGCCGGCGATGAACGCCTCGTTCAGTTCACGACCTGTCTCTTCGGCCATGCCGAAGGTGCCGTCACGCAGCCCGGCGGCGACGTCTTCCGATGTGCCGCCGAAGCGAGCGATCTCGTAGTCGTGAATCGCCGCGGACCCATTCATCGCAACGTGGGTGATCACGCCGCGGCGCATGAGGTCGATGAGCACGGGGGCGAGTCCTGTTTTCACGACGTGTCCGCCGAGCATGACGACGACGCCCCGCCGCTTGCGATGCGCGACGACGATCGCATCGACCACGGCGAGGAAGTCGCGCGCGACGAGAACGTCAGGCAGGGCACGAAGAAACGCGTCGAAGGAGCGATCGCTGCCCGGTGGCGATGCGAACTCCTCGGCGCGCACCTTGTTCGGGCGGCGGGCTATCGGGATCGTGCGGATCGCGGAGAGGTCAGCTTCCTCACGATCGGGCATGTCGTTAGGCGCTACTGGGCCTGGCCCGGGGGTGCGCGGTACGATTTGAGGTACAGGTTGAGGGAACCGAACGAAAGCTTCGACTTCATCTGCAGCATGATGTGCCGCTCATCATCCGAAAGCCAGACCTCGGCCCGGCCGTTCTCGGAGAAGATTCCCTTCGATTTTATGCTCGGCCGGATCACGATGGCATCGAACGTTCCGGCCGGGACCTTGATCCGTTCCTTGCGGAGAACGGTGATCTTCACCGGGTTGCGGTCGGGGCGAAAGTAGCGATCGAACTCGTAGGTCTTACCAACCTCGAGAGGCACGGTGCGGATGAAGTAGAGAAACGATCCGTCGTCGAGCGGCTGCGAGACGGATGGCTTCTCGGGCTTGTCGTCCTCGATGTACGACGGACGCTCTGGGTAGATCTCGAATATCCGCTCGCGGTCCCGGCTTCCCTCATTGATGTCCTGCTTGTGGCGGAGCGACGAGAGCGACGTTGTCTCGATCCAGCTCTCAAAATGGTCGTCAACCCTGTAGAAAAAGGTTCCGCCTTTCACGCTGAACACGATGTGCCACGTCGGCCGGTTCCTGATGTTCTCGTTGCCGAGGACTTCCATCGAACCACTCCCGACGTGCATCGGGCCAAACTTCACGTCGTACACGAGCCGCTCGCCGACCGCGTACGGCACGGGCATCGCGCGCGACGCGACGGGCGCCTGCACCGACGGGGGCGCGGGCGCCTGCGCACCAAGCGATGCGGTCGTGGTGCTGACCAGCGCGAAGTTCGCGAGCACACTGAAAAGACGCTTCATGGCGTTTGCGCAGCCTCCCGCCGGGCCGACGGACCAGTCGTGCGTGCAGCCCGGCCAAATCGGTAGAGTTCCTTCGCCACGAGCCACGGGCGAACCCGGCTCTCACGTGAGCGAAGGTCGTGACGGGCTTCGAGCGGTGCGGTTTCGATTCGTCGGGCGAGTGGAACCGTGCGAAGAAGAAGCTCGACGTTTCCCGCCCAGCCGTCGTGAGTGATTACCTGACTTGCGCCGACTGACTTGAGCAGGTCGCGGACCACCGACACCCTGTACAGGCGCAGCGTGCTGAATGGATCGGCGATACCCGGCACCCTGACGAATGGCTTCATGATCCAGGGCGCGACGCGACGGAGCGTGCGTTCTGGGCCTTTTGGATACTGCTTGAAATCGTGCTCGGCAACGACGATG
>JBKJQR010000013.1:0-15299 GCA_046593895.1 Gemmatimonadaceae bacterium
CAACCCCGAGCTGGCGAGGCCGATCAGCACATCGCCCTGCCTGACGCGCGACGGGCCGAGTACCCGCGACTCCTCGACCATGCCGACGATGAACCCGGCGAGATCGTAGTCGGGCGGCGTGTACAGCTCCGGCATCTCGGCGGTCTCCCCGCCGATCAGCGCGCAACCGTTTTCGCGGCAGCCCGCGGCAACGCCGGCGACGACGCCCTCGACAATGACGGGGTCGAGCGTCCCGAATGCGACGTAGTCGAGGAAGAAGAGCGGGAGCGCACCCTGCACGAGGATGTCGTTCGTGCAGTGATTCACCAGGTCGTGCCCGATCGTGTCGTGTCGATTGGCGTCGATCGCGACCTTGATCTTGGTGCCGACGCCGTCCGCGCTGGCAACGAGCAGCGGCGCGGTCGCGCCGTCAGGCAGCTTGAACATCCCGCCGAAGCCACCGAACGCGCCGCGCGTGCCGGCGGTGAACGTGCTTTCGACGAGCGCCTTGATTCGCCCCTTCGCATCTTCGGCGGCTTCGATGCTGACACCAGCACCGCCGTACGTCATCGCTCGCGGTGCCGGCTCCGGCCGCCGATCGGAACCGCTCACCACTACATCTCCGTCTCGAAGGCGACCAGCTGCTTGAACTCGGCGACGCGCGTCGCGATGTCGGCGGGGGTGAGTTCGAGGAGGCGCTCGATGCTGAACTTCTCGACGGCGAAGCTGCCTAACGCTGCGCCGTAGATCATTGCCCGGCGAAGGTTCGCCGCGCTGATGTCGCCGCTTTTCGCCAGATAGCCCATGAAGCCGCCGGCGAAGGAATCCCCCGCCCCGGTCGGATCGAACACCGACTCAAGGGGATAGGCGGGGGCGAAGAACACGGAGTCCTTCGTGAACATGAAGGCGCCGTTCTCCCCTTTCTTGATGATGACGTGCCGCGGGCCGCGGGCGAGGATCCAGCGTGCCGCCTTGATGAGGTTGGCCTCGTCGGTCAGCTGGCGCGCTTCGCCATCGTTGAGCGTGATCAGGTCCACGTGCTTCAGCAGCTCGACCAGGTCGGCGCGCCGGCTCTCGATCCAGAAGTTCATGGTATCGCAGGCGACGAGCTTCGGCTTCTCGACCTGGCGGAGGACATCGAGCTGCAGCCGGGGATCGATGTTCGCGAGGAAGACGAAGGGTGCCGTCTTGAACTGCGCGGGAATCTTCGGGCTGAAGTGCGAGAAGACGCCGAGATGCGTCTCGATCGTCTCGGCGCTGTTCAGGTCGTGGCGGTAGCGACCACGCCAGCGAAACGAGCTGCCCTCAGCGCGTTCGACGCCAGCGAGGTCCACGCCGCGCTTGGCCAGCGCCGCGAGCTGGGCCATCGGGTAGTCGCTGCCGACCACGCCGACGAGTTGCACCGGCGTGAGCAGGCTGGCCGCCGCAGAGAAGAATGTGCCGGATCCGCCGAGGACGTTCTCGGCCTTGCCGAACGGCGTCTCGACGGAGTCGAGCGCGACGGAACCCACGACTAGTAGCGCCGATTTGTTGGTCAACACTGCGATGCGCGATGAGAGAGGTTCAGTGCGCCGGCGCGAGGTTCAACACGGCGATGAGAAATGAGCGAGTGCACCGGCTAGCTGCAACCTACATGCGCTCCGGTGCGGAGATGCCGAGAATGGACAGGCCGTTCCGGATCACGATCATCGAGGCGCGGGCGAGGAGCAACCGCGCTTTTGTGATCTCGTCCGGCTCGTTGAGGACGTGCGCCTTGTGATACCAGAGGTGGATCTTGCGCGCCGTGTCGAGCAGGTACGACGCGACGCGATGCGGCTCGAGGGCATCCGCGGCGCCGGCGACCAGCGCCGGAAAGTCAAGCAGCGCCTTGACCAGCTCCTGCTCCTCGGGGAGAGAGAGCAGCGCGAAGTCGACACCGTCGCCGGTCACCGTACTCGGATCGATCTCGCCGACACGAAATATTCCGGCAAGGCGGGCATGCGCCATCTGGATGTAGTAGACCGGATTTTCCTCACTCTGCGAGCGGGCGAGGTCGATGTCGAAGACGAGCTGCGAGTCGCCCTTCCGCATGAGGAAAAAATAGCGCACCGCGTCGCGCCCGACTTCGTCGACCAGGTCGCGCACCGTGACGTAGCTGCCGGCGCGCTTCGAGATCTTCATCTCCTCGCCGCCGCGCATGACGGTCACCATCTGGTGCAGCGCGTACTCGGGATAGCCCGCCGGGATGTTCATGCCTAACGCCTGAAGCCCGGCGCGAACGCGGGTGACGGTGCTATGGTGATCGGCCCCCTGCACATTGATCGCCCGCTTGAAGCCACGCTCCCACTTCGTGACGTGGTAGGCGACGTCGGGGAGGAAGTAGGTGAAGGTCCCGTCGCGCTTCCGCATGACGCGATCCTTGTCGTCGCCGAACTTCGTCGTGCGGAGCCAGAGCGCGTCGTCGCTCTCGTAGGTCGCCCCGGCACCGGAGAGCGCAGCGACCGTCTGCTCGACCTTCCCGTCGGTGTAGAGCGAGCTTTCGAGGAAATACTGGTCGAAGCGCACGCCGAAGGCCTGGAGGTCGAGATCCTGCTCGTGGCGCAGCGCCTGCACGGCAAAGCGGCGCACCGAATCGAGATCTGCGCCGGCCGGATCCCCCGGATGGTCGGCGACGTAACGCGCGGCGATCTCGCGGATGTAGTCGCCGTTGTAGCCACCATCGGGGATCACTGCGTCGCGCCCGGCCGCCTGGGCGACCCGCGCCTGCACGCTGCGTGCGAGGTTGGCGATCTGTACGCCGGCGTCGTTGTAATAGAACTCGCGCGACACCTGCCACCCCGTCCACTCGAGCAGCGACGAGATCGCGTCGCCGAGCGCGGCCTGGCGCCCATGCCCGACGTGCAGCGGTCCGGTCGGATTGGCGGAAACGAATTCGACATTGACGGCGCGCCCGGCACCAATGGGCAGGCGCCCGAAATTAGTACCTTCTGCGACTATTGCCGGCAGCCCGGCGGCGAGGTCGCCGGCGGCGATCCGGAAGTTGATGAATCCGGGCCCGGCAATCTCGGCACCGGACACGCCAGCCGCATTGAGATCCATCGCGGCAATGAGCGAGGTCGCAACGTCGCGCGGCGATTTCTTCAGCGGGCGGGCGAGGGTCATCGCAAGATTGGTGGTCCATTCACCGAACTGCGGGTCACGCGGTCGCTCGAGCGCCGGCTCGACCGGGTCGGGCGCGCCGAGGGCGCGAGCGGCGCGAGTGAGCTCGCCGCGGATCCGGTCAGCCGCGTTCATTCCTTGCTCGACTTGCCGGACGAACCCTTCGATCCGCTGCTCGTCGACCCACTGCTGCCACTCGACGATCCGCCGCCTGACGACCCCTTGGACGCAGTCCCGCCTGACGAGCTGGTGCCGGATGAACTACCGCTCGATGATCCGCCCCCGGATGAGCTGCCGCTGGACGACCCGCTGTTGGACGAATTGCTGCTGGACGAGCTATTGCTCGAAGAACCACTGCCTGACGCGCCGCCTGACGCGCCGCCCGACGCACCTGAAGCGCCTGACGTGCCCGACGCTCCGCTCGGTGCGCTGTCGCCGCTGCCTTTCGATTCCGACGACGAACCGCCGCCGCTTTCGCTCTTCGATCCTTCGCTCGCCGCCGGCTTCGGGCCCTTGGTCGCGTGGGCATTCTTGCCGTAGTCGGTGAGGTAGAAGCCGGACCCCTTGAACATGAGCCCCGCGCCACCGGACAGTTGGCGCACGGCCACCGCGTCGCACGTCGGGCAATTCACCGAGGTCGGGGCGCCGGAGATAGTGCGAAAGAACTTCTCGAACTCGTGCCCGTCTGGGCAGCGATATTCGTAGGTTGGCATGCGGCTCGAATTGTAGGGGGCGAAGCACCTAAGCTTAATTCCGGCGCAGAGGTGCTACAAGGCGAGGGTTCGCTCTTGCGGGACCCTCTGCCGTCCCTCTATTCTAGCCAGTACCCCGCCGAACGAAGTACACCCCGGCCAAGTGTTTTTTTCGCATCGCGAGTCCTGACCCTGCCGGTCAGGACGCGTGGAAGTTGTTGTCCACCCATTCAGGAGGCAGGTCGATGAGACGACACTTGCTCAGTCAGAGCTTGGTCGTAGGACTCATTGCTGCGGCGTTCGTCGCCCCGGTGATGGTAGCGGCGCAGGGCACCGCGTCGATCAGTGGCACCGTCAACGACTCCGCATCCGGACGCCCGATCTCGGCCGTGCAGGTCGTCGTCGTCGGTAGCACCCGCGGCGGATTCAGCGATGAAGCCGGCCGCTTCGCAATCCGCGGCTTGTCCGCGGGCACGTGGTCGGTGCGAGCACAGCGCATCGGGTACCGCCCCGAAAGCCGCACGATCACCCTCGCCGACGGTCAGACCGCGACCGCCAGCTTCACCATGACCGAAGTGGCACGCGTACTCTCCGAAGTCGTCAGTGTCGGCTACGGCACTGATACGCGCGCGAGCGTCAGCAACGCCGTCACTACGGTGAGCGGCAAGGACGTGGCGAGCATTCCGGTCGCCGGCGTTGACGCTGCACTGCAAGGCAAGGCGGCTGGTGTCCAGGTCACGAGCAATGCCGGCAACCCCGGCAACGCAATCAGCGTCCGCATTCGCGGCGCGGCCTCGCTCACCGCGAGCAACCAGCCACTGTTCGTCGTCGACGGCATTCCGCTCAACAACGAGTCGCTGTCGCAGCTCGAGCTCGGCGGGCAGGACATCAACGGTGTCACAGGCCTGAATCCCGACGAGATCGAGTCGATCACCATCCTCAAGGACGCCGCGGCTGCCGCGATCTACGGATCGCGCGGCTCGAATGGCGTGGTCATGGTAACGACCAAGCGCGGTGCGAGCGGGTCGGCCCGCCTCAATCTCGACGCCTACAGCGGCTTTCAGAATGTCGCCAAGAAGTGGGACCTCCTGAACGCGAAAGAGTACGTGATGTACAAGAACGAGGCGAATACGAACGACGGCGACCCGCGGCTCTATCGCTACGGCAAGCCCGGGGTCGATGACGTCATCAATACCGATTGGCAGGACGCGGTCTTTCGCACCGCCCCGATCAACAACACGAGCATCGGCGCGACAGGCGGGAGCGATCGGATCCAGTACTTCGTCTCGGGTTCGTACTTCAACCAGACCGGCGTCGTCATCGCGACCGGCTATCAGCGGGCCAGCGGCCGCGTCAACCTCGATTTCGCCGCGACCCCGAAGCTGATGCTGAAGACGTCGCTCAACGTCTCTCGCGAGAACTGGGCGCGCTCGGAGAATGACAACACGATCGAAGGTGTCGTCACCAACGCGATCGCCGATGCACCGAACAAGCCGGTGAAGCGCCCGGACGGCAGCTACACGGGCAACGAGCTCGCGTATCCGAACCCCGTCGCCATTGCGTATCTCAGCTCGGCGAATTCGCGCTCGCTGCGCACCCTCGGCAACCTCGAGGCGACCTACAATTTCTCGTCGGCGTTCAAGCTGACCGGCCGCGCCGGCGCCGATGTCGGCAACCTGCGCGACCTGCGCTGGGAATCGCCTAACGTCGAAGCGAGCTACGCCGAGTCGGTCAGTGGCGTCGCACGGCAGGGCAACAACACGTTCAACCGTTATGTCATCGAAGGCTTCGCCAACTACGACGTACCGTGGCTGAACCAGCGCAGCCAGCAGCTCCTGTTGACGGGGGGCGCCAGCGCCGAGCAGAACGGCCGCGAGTTCGACTATCTGCGCGGCGAAGGATTCGCGTCGGAAGGATTCCGCTATCCGGGATCGGCGACTCGTGTCACGAGCTACGATGGCGGCTGGACAGGGAATAACCTCGCGTCGTTCTTCGGACGCGCGAACTATTCGCTGCTCGATCGCTATCTCGTGACGGCCAGCGTCCGCACCGATGGATCGTCGCGGTTCGGCGCGAACAACCGCTGGGGAACGTTCCCGGCCGTGTCCGTCGGCTGGAAGCTCACCGACGAGCCGTGGTTCGGTGGCCTGATCGGCAGCGGCAACTCGCTCAAGCTCCGCGGCAGCGTCGGCACGACGGGCAACCAGGCGCTCCCGCAGGACTTTGGGTCGCTCGAGCGCTACGCGCGCAAGAACTACGCAGACGTGATCGGCATTGGTCAGGTCAGCCTGGCCAATCCTGATCTCCGCTGGGAGAGCACGCGCGAATACGATGGAGGCTTCGACCTCTACCTGTTCAGCACCCGCATCGCGCTGATCGGCGACTACTACTCGAAGCTGACGTCGAACCTGCTGGTC
Source organism: Gemmatimonadaceae bacterium (assembly GCA_046593895.1). Lineage (GTDB taxonomy): Bacteria > Gemmatimonadota > Gemmatimonadetes > Gemmatimonadales > Gemmatimonadaceae > JABFXC01. Next base: position 6,227 of record JBKJQR010000013.1, read on the forward strand.
AACCGGCCGATCAGCGCCGTCACCGGGCAGACGTCGATTCTCAGCAACGTCGGCAACATCAAGAACGCCGGTGTCGAGGGACAGATCACGACGCGGAACTTCGTGTCGGATGATCCGAAGGGCTTTACGTGGACGACAGACCTGAACATCGCGGCGAACCGGAACAAGGTCGTCTCGCTTTACAAGGACGAGCCGTTCTCGGCGGGGTTGTACAGCATCAACCGCGTGCAGGTCGGGCACCCGCTCGGCCAGTTCTACGCGTATCGATTCCTCGGCGTCGATCCGGCGACCGGCGATGCGAAGTACAGCAAGGAGCAGGAGTTCGTCGGCACGCCGCACCCCAAGTATCTGGGTGGCTTCACCAGCGACATGAGCTGGATGGGCTTCGACGTCCACGGGTTCGTCCAGTTCAACAAGGGAAACCAGATCTTCAATGCGATCCGCGTCTTCGCGGATGATGGCGGTCGCTACCTCGACAACAAGTTCACGGACGTGCTGCGCCGGTGGCAGAAGCCGGGCGACATCACGGACGAGCCGCGGGCCAGTCGTCGCGGATACTCGAACGCGCTCGAGATCTCGAGCCGCTACCTCGAGGACGGTTCGTATGTCCGGATCGGTGACGTGACGTTAGGCTACACGATCCCGGTGCGGTTTACGCGGATGTCGGGGCTGAACTCGGCGCGGCTGTTCGCGTCGGGGCACAACCTGCACACGTTCACCAAGTACAAGGGCTACACCCCGGACGTGAACAGCGCTGGCTCGACGGCCAACATCGGGCTGGGAAGCGACTTCTACGCGTACCCGGTCAACCGCTCCTACACCTTTGGCGTGAAGGCGGGCTTCTGAGCTGCGGCCTCGCACTGGACACATAAAATCCTGATGAGACCACTCATGCGATTGAAACATCTCGGGGCAGCGGCGGCGGTAGTCGCGCTCGCAGGCTGCAACAGCTTTCTCGACGTGAAGCCGATCTCTGAGCTTCCGCGAGACCAGGCACTTTCCGGCCCAACCAGCGCTCGCGCGTCGGTGGCGGGCATTTACGACGCGCTGCAGGACGGTTCGTATTACGGCGGCGACTTTGTCCTGCTGACAGACATCTCGTCGAATGATGTCGACTGGACCGGAACCTTCACCAGCTTCGCCGATGCGTTTGACAACAACCTTCGTGCCGACAACGGCAGCGTTCGCGGCATCTGGACCGCGATGTACGCCACGGTCGGACGGGCGAACCTCGTGATCTCCCAGCTGCCGGGAATTTCCGGCATCACGGCGGCGGAAAAGAACCAGCTGCTCGGTGAGGCGTACTTCGTTCGGGCGCTCGCCTTCCACGATCTGGTGAAGACTTTTGGCGGCCGTGCACCCGGCGATCCGGGCATCGCGCTTCCGTTGGCGCCGGCTGCGGACGCCAGCGTCGGCGCGAAGGCGACGCGGGCCACGGTTGCGCAGACTTACGCCCAGATTCTCGCCGACCTGTCGGCGGCCGAGGGGAAGATGAATCCGTCGACCACGGATCCGACGCGTGGAACGTTAGGCGCTGTCCGCGCCCTGCGCGCCCGCGTGCTCCTGTTCAACAAGGACTACGCCGGCGCCGAGGCCGCTGCGACCGCCGTCGAGGGAATGGGCTATGCGCTCGCTCCCAACTACAGCGACCTGTTCACGAGCGATGGCCAGACCACATCGGAGGATATCTTTCGGCTGGTCTTCACGCCGGCGGACGCGTCCTCGGAGGGGTACTACTACCTCGGCCGCACCGAGAACGAGCCGTCGTTGGCGCTGGTGAAGGCCTACCAGCCCTCGTTCAACACCTCCACGCTCGACAACTACGCACCCGATGACCTCCGCGCGCAGGCGGACATCGTCGTCGACCCCTCGGGGAGCTATTGCGGGCTCGCCGTCTGCGGGACGAAGTATCCAAGCACAGCGGCCGGCGAGGACATCCACGTCATTCGCTTCGCTGAGGTGATCCTGACCAAAGCGGAAGCGATGGCGCGGCAGGGTGGCGCGAAGCTTCCCGGCGCAGTGGCCGAAGTCAACCGGATTCGCCGCCGGGCCGGGCTGCCGGCGCTGGTGTTCGGGGTGGATCTGACAACGCAGCAGCAGGTGATCGACGAGGTGCTCCTCCAGCGCCGACTCGAGCTGGCGATGGAAGGTTTCCGCTGGGCAGATCTTGTTCGTACCGGCGCCGTCGATAACTACCTGACGGCGAAGGGTGCGCCGACGTTCCAGGCGCTGTATCCGATTCCGGCCCGCGAGATCAGCGTGGCGCCGGGGCTGACGCAGAACCCCGGCTACCGGTAAGCGGTCGCCGTCCGAGGCACGACGAGTAGTGACGAAGCCCCTCCGGAAGTCGGGAGGGGCTTTGTCGTGCCGGTCGTATGTTCAAGCCTAACGGCGCGGCGTGTAGCGACCCCAGACGCTGGCCAGCCGGTCGGCGATCTCGCCGACGGAGGCCCGGGCGCGCACCGCGTCAATGATCAGCGGCATGAGCGGCGCGAGCGACACGCTGCCCTTGCCGCGCGCCGCAGCGTAAGGCGCCGCGACCCGTGCCAGTTCGTCGAGCGCGCGGTCAACGGCGCGGGCGTCACGCGTTGCCTTCACGGTACCGAGACGCGCGCGCTGCTCGCGCTCGAGGGCCGAAAAATCCGGCGTCGCGATTTTCGGCGATTCCGCGCCGTCGCTGAACTTGTTGACGCCGACGATGACAGTCTGTCCGGCCTCGACGGCGAGTTGCTGCTCGTACGCGCTCTGGCCGATCTGCTCCTGAAAGAACCCCGCTTCGATCGCCGCGGCGGCACCGCCGAGCGCTTCGACCTCCGCCATCAGCGCGAGCGCGCGGGCCTCGACATCCGACGTCAGGCGCTCGACGTAGTAGCTGCCGGCCAGCGGATCGGCGGTCTGCGCCGCACCGCTCTCGTGGGCGACGATCTGCTGCGTGCGGAGCGCGAGCGTCGCCGCCTGCTCGCTCGGCAGCGAGAGCGCTTCGTCATAACCGTTGGTGTGGAGCGACTGCGTTCCGCCAAGCACGGCAGCCAGCGCCTGCACGGTGACACGGACGACGTTGTTCAGCGGCTGCTGTGCCTGCAGCGTGACGCCGCCCGTCTGCGCGTGGAAGCGCAGCCGCGCGCTCGAGTCGCTCGCGCCGAATCGGTCGCGCATCAATCGCGCATAGATGCGGCGCGCGGCGCGGAACTTCGCGACCTCCTCGAACAGGTCGTTGTGTGCGGCGAAAAAGAACGACAGGCGCGGCGCGAAGTCGTCGATGCGGAGTCCTGCCGCAAGCGCCGCCTGCACGTACTCGATCGCGTCGGCGAATGTGAAGGCGATCTCCTGTACCGCCGTCGATCCCGCTTCGCGAATGTGATAGCCGCTGATCGAGATCGGATTCCAGTTCGGCACTTCCGCGGCGCAGAAGCGGAACACCTCGGCGATCATCGCGAGACTCGGCACCGGCGGATAGATGTACGTCCCGCGCGCGATGTACTCCTTGAGGATGTCGTTCTGGATCGTCCCCGAGAGCCTGGCGCGGTCGATCCCCCGCTCTTCGGCGACGACGATGTACATGGCGAGCAGCGTCGCCGCCGTCGCATTGATCGTCATCGACGTCGAGACGCTGTCGAGCGGGAGGTCAGCGAGCAGCGCGTGCATGTCTTCGACGGTGTCGATCGCGACTCCGACCCGCCCGACCTCGCCTAACGCTCGCGGCGAATCGGAATCGATCCCCATCTGCGTCGGCAGGTCGAAGGCGACGGAGAGCCCGGTCTGGCCGGCGGCCAGCAGGTGCCGGAAGCGACGATTGGTCTCGGCCGCGGTCCCGAAGCCGGCATACTGGCGCAGCGTCCACAGGCGCCCGCGGTACATCGTCGGCTGAATGCCGCGGGTGAACGGGAACTGGCCGGGATCGGCGAGATCGATCTCGTAGTCGAGTCGCGCATCGGAGGGCCGGTATGCCGGTTCGATCTTTATGCCGGAGGGGGAGTGCGTCTCGGGGCTGTTAGCCATTAGCCGTTAGCGTTGAGCTACTGCGGAGTATCGGCGCGGGAATTTGCGCGCTCGTGCTTGCATTCGGTGCGCTTGTGGGAAAGTTGCGGCCTACTATGCACGCAGCCCAAGCCCGTCGATGCAAGACTACAGAAAGCTAGTTGTGTGGCAGCGCGCGCACCGATTGGTGATCACGGCGTACGAGCGGCTCGCCGGATTTCCCGCCGATGAGCGATACGAGCTTACGTCGCAGTTGCGACGCGCGCTCGTGTCGATTCCAACCAACCTCGTCGAGGGAAGGTCGCGAGCAACGCCTCGCGCGTTCGCCGCGTTTATCGACATCGCCGCCGGCTCCGCCGCGGAAGTTGAGTACCTGTTGCTCCTCGCTCGAGATGTTGGCTATCTCGACGCGGCGGCGCACAATGTTCTTGCCACGGAGATCGATGAAATCCGTCGGATGCTCAGCGCACTGCGTGCCCAAGTAGCAACACGCGCCGACGTACGCCGAGCCCGCGGTGCCTCCCCGCCGTCGCTCGACGCTAAAAGCTAATGGCTAACGGCCGACAAAACAGGAACCGCGTCACGCCACCACAGCGGTCGCCCGCAGCGTCTCATGCGCCAGCTCCACCTCTGGCTTGCTCCCGATGTAGAGCGGAGTGCGCTGGTGCAGTTCGGTCGGCTGGATGTCGAGGATGCGCGTGCTGCCGTCGCAGGCGGCGCCGCCGGCCTGCTCGACGATGAAGGCGAGTGGGTTTGCTTCATACAGCAACCGGAGTTTTCCATTCGGGCGGCGCACGTTCCTCGGGTAGCAGAACACGCCGCCGCCGAGGAGGTTGCGGTGGAAGTCGGCAACGAGCGAGCCCACGTAGCGCACGCTCAGTGGTTTGCGATCGCCCTCGAGCCCGCGATACTTCCGCATCAGTGAGCGCACGGGCTCCTCCCACTGATTCTCGTAGGCGTCGTTGACCGAGAGGTAGCGCGGAGTCGTCGGAATGCGGATGTCGGGATGCGAGAGCAGGAATTCGCCGATCGACGGATCGTAGGTGAATCCGTGCGCGCCCTGACCGGTGGTGTAGACGAGCATCGTGCTCGAGCCGTAGATGATGTAGCCGGCCGCGACCTGGCGACGTCCCGGCTGCAGCATGTCCTCCATCTCGCCACGCGTGCCGCGCGTGATCTTGCGGACGACGCTGAAGATCGTGCCGACGGGGACATTGACGTCGATGTTCGATGAACCGTCGAGCGGGTCGAAGAGCAGGCAATACTTGCCGCACCGGAAGCCGTCGGGAATCGGAATGATCCCCGGCTCTTCCTCGCTGGCCATCGCGCAGAGGCGCCCGCCATGGTCCATCGCCTTCATGATCGTCTCGTTGGCGAAGACGTCGAGCTTCTGGACGTCCTCGCCCTGGATGTTGTCGAGCCCCGTCGCACCGAGGATATCGACGAGGCCCGCGCGGCGGACCTTGTTCGAGATCATCTTCGCGGCGAGGCAGATGTCGTAGAGAATGCCGGACAGCTCGCCGGTCGCCTCGGGGTACAGGCGCTCCTGCTCGATGATGTATCGCTCGATCGTGACGACGGAGGTGGCGGTGTGCTGGACCACGGTCAGGCGTGCGTTGGAAGGTTCGTCGCGCGCAGGCGAGACTCGGCGAAAGCCTGCGCGTCGTGTTCGTACCGATTGCCAGCGTAGCCCCGTCTCGCACTCGCCCAGATGTAGCGCAACGGGAACCACGGTGACGCCTCAAACTGCTTTACGTGTCCGAGCTCGTGCAAGAGCAGCTCGGCGTCGAGCGGAGCGCCCGGCGCGAGGAACACCGTTCGCCATAACGTAATTCCGGCGACCGAGCGTTTCCCGAGGAACCAGCCGCCGATGCGGGGCGGCAATCCCCCGCGTCGCCAGCTCGCGTCTCGCAGCTCGGGGTGCCGTCCGAGCAGCGACGCCGGCAGCGCGATGGCATCACCGATCAACACTCGCGAGATCACGGACAATCCCGCGTTATCTGTGCGACGCCGATCACGGGGGTGCGGCCGGCGGAGCGGGTGAAATGTCCCATTCTCGCTCCTCTGTGTGCACGGAGAGGGCCACGCCATCGGTGCGGACAACGATCGTTCCGAACCGGTCGGTGCGGAGCGCCTGGATGCCGGCCGCGGCCAGTTCGCGCATGACCGCGGCGCCCGGGTGGCCGTAGCTGTTGCCCGCGCCGACCGAGATCAGCGCGAGCCGCGGATGCACGGCGCGCAGGAAGGGCGGCGTCGTGCTGGTGACGCTTCCATGATGGCCGACCTTGAGCACGGTCGCGGCGAGCGCGAGGCTGTCATGATCGAGCATCCATTCCTCCTCGGGTGCCTCGGCGTCACCGGTGAAGAGGAAGCTGACCGCACCGTACCGCGCGAGGATGACGCTGCTCGCGAGATTGGCGTCGTCGAGGTGCGACACCCACGCCGAATCGGGAGCGAGAAATCGCAGCATCACACCGTCCACGTCGAGTGAGTCCCCGGGACGGATCCGCTCCCAGCGCGCACCGCTGCGCCGCGCTTCCGCGAGTGATTCGCGGTAGCTGCCACTCGGGCCAGGAAATCCCGGGTCGAGGTACAGTGCGGGGTGCATCGCGCGTATCACACTCGCCGCGCCCCCGGCGTGATCGGTGTGCGGATGCGAGAGCACGAACGCGACGACCTCGCCACCACGTGCGCGCAGATACGGTACGACCGTACTTCGTCCCGCGTCGCCACCCGGCCAGGCGCGTCCGGCATCGACGACGATCCAGCGCCCGCGCGGCGTGCGCAGCGCCAGTGCGTCGCCCTGGCCAACGTCGATCATGTGCAGCTCCATCTCGCCGCGCGGTCGCGGGACCACCGGGAGCAGCGGGATCACGACGATACAGGCGAGCACGCCGATCGCCGGACGCCAGGGGTCGGTCGCGATGCACGCCGCTACGAGCAGCCCCGCGGCGAGTCCGGCGATGCAGAGCGCGATCGTCGTTGCAACGACCTCGATCTGCGCCCCGGGCACCGCCGCCGACATGTGTGCAACCCACTCGAATGCGGCAAGCAGCGGGTGCGCCGCGCCAGCGACGAAGCGAGCGGCGGCGGGCCACCAGCCGAGGACGAGCGCGAGAAAGAGTATCGGCTGGGCGAGCGACATGATCGGCGACGCGGCGAGGTTGGCCAGCGGCGCGACGAGGCTCGCCCGTCCGAATCGCCACGCGACGAGCGGGCCGGTTACCAGCGATGCGATGACGGAGGTCAGCAGCGCGAGCGCGACTGCGTGCTTCCATCCGCTGATCCGGCCACGCAGCGTTCGCCGCTCGACCGCGCCCGCGGCGATCAGCGCGATCATGCCAGCGACGCTGAGCTGGTAGCCGATGTCGGTCACCAGGTGCGGATCGGCGAGTGGCGCGGCGGCGCCGACCGCGAGCGCCGCCCACGGCGACGTTGGTCGCTGGAGGGCGCGCGACGCCGCTGCAGCCGCGAGCATCGCCACGGCGCGCACCGCCGGCGCCGGCGCCCCGATCACCGCGACGTACAGCGCGACGAGGGCGACGCTCCCCCACCCGGCGCCGGCGCGGGGGAGGCCGAAAGCGCCTAACGCTGTGGTCACGGCGAGCGCGATCAACCCGACGTGGAGTCCGGAGATGGACAGCATGTGGACGAGGCCCGCCGCGGCGAACTCGTCGCGGATCCCCCGCGACAGCGTTCTCGTGTCGGCGACGAGCAGCGCGCGGGCGAGCGGAGCGTCCGCCCCGAACGACGCATCGACACTCCGCGTCGCCGCGGCCCGCCAGCGCGCCAGCCAGCCGGGCCCCTCGCCCGCGGCGACGACCCGCACGCCGCCTAACGTCAGCCCGCGCGGGGCGAGCCGTGGCAGTCCGCGCACGACGACGGTCTCGCCGGGCGCCGCGACCCCCGAGCGGACGCTCGCCCACGCCTGGAGGCTGCAGCGGTGCTCGTGGATCTCCACCTCGCCTGTTTCACCCGGCGCGAGTGCGGTCAGCGCGACCACCGTCCACTCGCTGCGCGCGGCGACGCGCGCGGCGCACGCATGATCTGCCCGCTCGACCGCGCGGCCGACCGCGGCCCCGGCGGCCACCAGCAGCGCGATCCCGGCGAGCGTCGCGCTGCGTCGAACCGTAGCGACAACGAGGGCCGCCGCCGAGAGCAACGCCGCGCTGCCTAACGCAGCGGCGAGTCCGCCGAGGAGCCCGGCGGCATAGCCGAGCAGTGCGATCGCGATGAGCGGCATGGCGCCTCCAGCGGCGGGCCTTGGCCCGCGCCGCCCATCGGTCGCGCCGCGATCAGGTCACGATCGAGGTGCCGAGTGGAGGCGTGGGGTGGCGCGGCCGCGCCGCCACGTGCTTCAGCGCGTCCATCACCACGGAGATGAGTTGCGCCTGTCCCGTCTCCGATTGCAGCTCGAGACGCGACAGCACCGCGCCGCGCGGTGGATCACCGGTGGCGTAGCGCGGACGAACGTGGTTGAGCGCGAGGGAGAGTGCGTCATCCTTGCACTTCGCGCAGCCGCAGAAGTTCGCCACCCGCGGGCTGACCAGCTTGTAGACGTCGGTGATCGCGTCCTCGAGGAGGTTCTTCATCCGGCCATTGGCAGTGGCAGCCGCTCGCGGACGACGGCGCCGGTGAAGGTCGAGCCCGTGGTGCCCGTAAGCTCGACGGTGAGATACTGTCCGAGCATGGTCTCGGTCCCCGGCAGGAGCACGGTCTTGAAGTCGCGCGTCCGGCACTGAAGCAACTCGGCTCCGCGGCGCGCCATCTTCTCGACGAGGACCTCGTGACGCGTGCCGAGCAGCGTCATGTTGCGAGCCCGCGTCGCCGAGCGGACGGTGTCGATCAGGCGCGCAAGCCGGTCGGCAGCGACATCGTCGGGGATCGTCTCGCTCTCGGGGAAGCGTGTTGCCGGCGTGCCGTCGCGCGGCGAGAACTTGAAGGTGAACGCGTCCTCGAAGGCGAGCGCGCGCACCGCACTGAGTGTCTCTTCGAAATCGGCCTCGGTCTCACCCGGGAACCCGACGATCACATCGGTGGTCAGCGCCAGGCCCGGGATCGCCGCGCGCAACCGATCCACGCATTCGAAGTAGCC
>JBKJQR010000159.1:0-30604 GCA_046593895.1 Gemmatimonadaceae bacterium
TCGCACGCCCGCTCGCTGGAGCGGCGATTCGGCCAGGTCGGCGTGCGCGGTCTTCACTTTCGCCGGGCTCGACAGCGGCACAATCAGCATCGCCGATCTGGCGCGGCTCTACCCGTACGACAACACGCTGCGCGCCGTCCGGATCAATGGCGCGCAGCTGCGCGCCTACCTCGAGCAGGCAGCGCGCTACTATGGAACGTTAGGCGACACGGCGCAGCCGGTCATTGACCCGCACATTCCGGGCTACAACTTCGACATCGTCGCGGGCGCTGATTACACGCTCGACCTGTCGCGCCCATTCGGATCGCGAGTGACGCGACTGCGGTTCCGCGGGCGCGACGTGTCGCCATCGGACAGCTTCACGATGGCGCTGAACAATTATCGGCAGACCGGTGGCGGCGGCTATTCGATGCTTGCCGGCGCGCCGGTGGTGTTCCATGGCGATGACGAGATTCGCATTTTGCTCGAGCGCGAAGTCAGGGCGCGGGGGACGATCAACCCCGCCGACTACTACCACCGCAACTGGAAGATCATCCCGGCGGCGGCGGTTGCGCGGGCGTATCGCGCCGGGCGCGCGCGGGCGTACGAGAGCGAACGCCCGCGTCCCTCGGCGACCGAGGCGTACGTACGCGTAATCTCGACGAACGATTTCCACGGCGCGGTTGAGGCCCGTCCCGACGCGCAGGGAGTTCGCCGCGGCGGGGCGGCCTACGTCGCAACGGCAATCGCTCGCGCCAAGGCCGGCTGCGTTGCACCACGCTGCGCGACGCTCGTCCTCGACGGCGGCGACGAGTGGCAGGGAACCCCCGCGTCCAACATCGTCTTCGGGCGCTCCGTCGTGCCGATGTTCGAGTATTGGGACGTCGCCGCCTCCGCGTTAGGCAACCACGAGTTCGACTGGACGATCGACACCCTCCGCGCCCGGATGCGCGAGGCAAAATACGGAATTTTCGGGGCCAATGTCCGCGATACACTGTCGCGCGACGTGGGCTGGATCCGCAACGACACCATCGTCAGGCGCGGCGCGCTGCGCGTTGGCATCGTCGGTCTGGCGACCACCGGGACCGCGCAGACGACGCGCGCCGGGAACGTCGTTGGGCTCCGCTTTGTCACCCAGGCGCCGATTGTCGACTCGATCGCCCGCGCGCTGCGGCGCCGGGGGGCGAATCTCGTCGTCGTGGTCGCGCACGCCGGCGCGTTTTGCAATGGCCGCGGCGCAACCAACTGTACCGGCGAAATCATCGACTTCGCCAACGCGCTGACTGAACCGGTCGACGAGATCGTGAGCGGTCACACGCACACGCGGGTCGATGCGGTCGTCCGCGGAATGCCGATCGTCCAGGCGCGCTCACGTGGCGAGGCAATCAGCGTCGCGGACATCTATCCGTCGCGACGCGGCGCAGCGGATACAGCCACGGCGCACATCGTCGAGATCTACAGCGACTCTCTGCCAGCCGACAGCGTCGTCGCGGCCATGGTCACCCGGGCCGTGAATGCCGTACAGTCGGAGATGCTGGCGCCCGTCGCGACGATCGCAACCCTGATGACCCACTCCGGCCGCCAGTACGCGCTCGGTAATCTCATCGCCGATGCCGAGCGTTCAACGACGAAGTCCGATGTCGCGGTCATGAACAACGGTGGAATTCGCGCCAATCTGCGAGCGGGCGTCGCACACTTCGGCGACCTGTACGAAGTCCAGCCATTCGGGAATACCTTGTTCCGCTACACGCTTAGCGGTGCCGCACTGCGCGCATACGTCGAGGCGCTCGTCGCCAAGCCGATCAATGTGCATGTCAGTGGCCTGACCGTTCGCTATGACTCGTCGCGGCCCGCGGGCGCGCGCATCGTCGCACTGACACTCGGTGACAGTGCGAATGTTGTCGACACGCGCGAGTACACGATGACCATGAACGACTTCATGGTGACGGGGGGCGACGGCCTCGCGCTCACCCGGGATGCGGTGCGGCTCGACGACCTGAAGATCGTCGCCCTCGATGCACTGACGGAATACCTGCGCGCACAGCCGCAACCGGTTGTCGCGCCATCGGCGCCGCGAATCATCGACGTGTCAGGACCGCGGCCGTGAGCGCAGTTGCGCGCGTCGGAGCACCCTGACATGCCGCTCGTCGATCGCGAGTTGCTCCGCCGCCTGCCAAAGGCGGAACTGCACTGTCACCTCGACGGATCGGTGCGGCCGGCGACGCTGCTCGACCTCGGGCGACAGTACGGCGTCGCAATGCCAGCACCGACCGAGGCCGCGTTGCGCGAGTACATGATCGTACGCGACGCGCGCACGCTCGAGGACTACCTCGCCCGCTTCGACATCACCCTCTCGGTGATGCAGACCGAATCCGCACTCGAGCGGATCGCCTACGAGCTTGGCGCCGACGCCGCGGCGGAGGGCGTTCGCTACATCGAGGTTCGCTACGCACCGGTGCTGAACATTCGCGGCGGCATCGCGCTCGGCGCCGCGGTCGAGGCGCCATTGCGCGGACTCGCGCGCGCCGAGCGCGAACACGGAATCGTGGGGCGCCTGATCATCTGCGGAATCCGCAACATGTCGCCTGATGTGTCGCTCGAGCTCGCGCGGCTGGCGGTTGCCTACCGCGCGGCAGGAGTCGTCGGGTTCGACCTCGCCGGCGGCGAAGCGGGTAATCCGGCATCGCGCCACATCAAGGCGTTCGAGCACGCGCGCGGACACGACATGGCCTGTACCTGTCACGCCGGGGAAGGCGATGGCGCGGCATCCGTACGCGACGCAGTACACGTCTGCGGCGCGAGTCGGATCGGGCATGCTACGCGCCTGATCGAGGATGAGGCGCTCACCGATTACGTGAACGATCGCCGGATCGCGCTCGAAATCTGCCTGACCAGCAACGTGCAGACGCGCGCAACACAGTCGTACGAGACACATCCGCTCAGGCAGTATTACGACCGCGGGCTCAACGTGATCCTCAATACCGACAATCGCCTGATGAGCGGAACCAGCCTCGTCGACGAGTACGAACATGCGTCCCGCATTGGCTTCGACTTCGCCGAGCTGGCGCGGATGGCGCTCAACGGATTCGAGAGTGCCTTCCTTCCCTTCGCCGAGCGTCGCGTGCTGGTCGACCGCGCGAAGGCCGAGATCGCGGCGCTGCGGGCGGCGCCGTGATCGACGCGCTCAGCGGCGCTGATGGCGGAACGCCAGCGACGGGATCGGCCGCGGCCGCTCGCCAGGCCGCCGCACGCCTCGGTGACCAGCTCGCGTTAGGCAGCGCACCGGTTGCGGCGATCATACTCGGCTCCGGGTTGGGCGGGCTGGCCGAACGGATCGAGGGCGCACGCCGCGTCGCCTTCCGCGATGTGCCGGGGTTCCCCGCGGCCACCGTGCACGGGCATGCCGGCGTCCTCATCGCGGGGCGCCTCGCCGGTCGGGCTGTCCTCGCCATGGCTGGGCGGTTCCACCTCTACGAGGGGCATTCGCCGCGGCTCGCCGGCTACGGGGTACGCGTCCTCCACGCGTTAGGCGCGCGGACGCTGTTCGTGTCGAACGCCGCCGGCGGCATCAACCGGAACTTTGCGGCCGGCGACCTGATGGTTATCGCCGATCACATCAACCTGATGTTCCGCAATCCGCTCGAGGGACCGCTCGAACCGGGCGATGTCCGCTTTCCCGACATGTCCGACCCGTACGACCGCGAGCTTCGAGCGCGGCTGCATGCCGCCGCCGTGCAAGTGGGTGTTGCACTCCGCGACGGTGTGTACGCGGGACTGCTCGGGCCATCGTACGAGACGCCGGCCGAAGTCCGCATGCTCGAACGCCTGGGCGCCGACGCGGTCGGGATGTCCACCGTCCCCGAGACGATCGTTGCCCGCGCGATCGGGATGCGCGTCGCCGGCGTCAGCTGCATCACCAACCTCGCGAGCGGACTCTCGCTCACCGCGCTGTCGCACGACGAGGTGCTCGAGACCACGACGCGCGTCGGCCGTGATTTCGAGAACCTCGTGACGAGCTTCGTCGGCGCGCTCTGAGCGCGCCAACGGCGACCGTTAGGCGAGCACTTCCTCGAGCGTCGCCAGCCCCTCGGCGAGCTCGTCGCGCGTGGCCACGAGGGGAGGGAGCAGCCGGATGGTGTGGTCGCCGGCGGTGACGACGAGCAGGCCAGCGTCCAGCGCCTTGCCGACCACGGTCCCCGCCGGCGCGGTGACATCGATCCCCCAGATGTAGCCCACCCCACGGACCGCGCGAACTGTCGGCAGGCGCAGCGAGAGCGATGCGAGCTGGTCGCCCAGCCAGGCGCCGTTGTCGCGCACGCTAGCCAGCAGCTCCTCATCCGACAGGCGCTCGAGCACGTACGACGCAACGCTGGCGACGAACGGCCCGCCACCGAATGTCGTCGCGTGATCCCCCGGCTTGATCGTCGCGGCGACGTGCGAGGCGAGCAGCACGGCACCCATCGGCAGTCCGCCGGCCAGCGGCTTGGCGAGCGTCATGATGTCCGGCTCGACGCCGGAGTGCTCGTACGCAAACAGCCGCCCAGTGCGACCGAGCCCGCATTGCACTTCGTCAAAGATCAGCGCGACACCATGAGCGCGCGTCAGGTCCCGCAACGCACGGAGGAACTGCGTCGAGAGCACGCGCACGCCGCCTTCGCCCTGCACCGGCTCGGCGATCACCGCCGCAACCGTTCCGCCGGCGAGCGCTCCCTCGATCGCCGCGAGATCCCGCTCGACGATTGATATGCCTGGAGCCAACGGCCTGAATGGGGCGCGATAGGCTGGACGGTCGGTCGCCGCCAACGTGCCGAACAGGCGTCCGTGAAAGCTTCCCCGCACTGCGATGATGTCTGTTGCCGCATCGCCGCGGGTCGTCCTCGCCCAGCGTCGCGCAAACTTGAATGCACCTTCATTGGCTTCCGCGCCCGAGTTGCAGAAGAACACGCTCGACGCGAACGACTTCGCCACCACCGACTCGGCGAGCTGTCGCGCCGGCGCGGTGCTGTACAGGTTCGACACGTGGACGAGGCCCGTCTCGCTGGCGGCGCGCAACGCGTTGACGAATCCCGGGTCACCATAGCCGAGCGCGTTCACCGCGATGCCGCTCGTGAAGTCGAGATAGCTCCGGCCGTCGTTGTCGAACAGGCGAACTCCACTCCCCGCGCTGATCTCCAGCGGCATGCGGCGATAGACGGGCAGCAATGCGTCGCTCATGGGCGGCGCGGTGGGTGCGGTCGTCATGTCAGTACTCCCTCTCCGTGCAACGTGAGTGTCGTGCCCGCGCTCGCATCGGCAATCGACGCGATTCCGCCGATCCTGACGCGAGCCGTCCCCGCAGCGAGCGTCGTCAGCGCGCTCGAGACCTTAACCGCCATCCCGCCCTCGGCGACCCCCGACGCGAGCAGCGCCGTCGCCGACGCCGCGTCGAGTTGCTGTACGATGATACCGTCGCGTCTGACGCCATCGACGTCGGTCACGAAGAGCAGCTCACTCGCGCCTAACGCGCTGGCGATCGCCGCGGCGGCGTCGTCGCCGTTCACGTTCAACGCGCCCGGCTCGCCCTCCGGCCCGGCCGCCAGCGGTGCGATCACCGGCAGGAACCCCGCACCAAGCAGCAGCCGAATCAGCTCGATGCGGACAGCCTGCGGCCGCCCAACGCGACCGAGCGCGTCGTCGAACGGCGCAGCGCGGAGCATGGCCGCGTCCTCGCCGGAGATCCCGACCGCCGGGATGCCGAGGGCGCAGAGGCCCGAGACGAGACGCTTGTTCGCCACGCCGCTCAGTGCCATGCGCACCGTATCGATGTCGTCGGCGCTGGTCACCCGGCGGCCACCGACAAAGCGGGGCACCGTGCCTAACGCGCGCTGCAACCGGTCGATTGCGACCGCACCGCCGTGGACGACGCAGAGCGCACCGGGCGCCGCGAGCCATGCCGCGGCAATCTCGCCGCCGAGCGCGGGATCTTCCTGCACCCGCCCGCCGACCTTGAGGACGCGCACGGCGGCTGGTCCGGCGCTCATCTCGGCAGCCCCGCGCCTTCGTCGACGCCGACCATCAGGTTTGCGTTCTGGACCGCCTGCCCGCCCGCCCCCTTGAGCAGGTTGTCGATGGCCGAGATCACGATCAGCGTCGGGCGTCGGGCGTTCGCGGCGAGCGCGACAAAGACCCGCGCGACGTTGCGCCCGACCACGTCGCGCAGCGATGGCGGCTCGTTGGCGAGTTCGATGAATGGTTCGTTCCCGTAGTCTTCGCGCCATAGTGACATCGGGTCGCGCAACGCCTCGCTGAGCGGAACGATTGTGGTAGCGAGGATCCCGCGCGCAACCGGGAGCAGGTGTGGCGTGAACACGAGGTCCGCGTCAGCGCCGTGCCTTGCCACCATCGCCTGCAATTCGGCGACGTGCCGGTGCGTGTTGCCTACTCCGTACGCCCGATAGTTGTCGGCGACTTCGGCGAACAGCAATTCCTTCTTCGGCGATGCACCGGCGCCGGTCACGCCGCTCGCCGCGGTCGCCGCGATCGTCGCACCGGGCGCGATCAGTCCGCGCCGGAGCAACGGTGCGATCGCGAGCAGCACCGCCGTCGGGTAGCATCCCGGGTTGGCGACCACCGCCGCGCCGCGAACCTCCTCGCGTGCGAGCTCGGTGAGACCGTAAGGCACGCCGACCGCACCCGATCCCGGCCGCAGGTCGGAGGACAGGTCGACGACGCGGGCACCCGCCTGACGTGCGCGCTCGACCCACGGTGCCGACACGCCGTGCGGCAGTGCGCTGAAGACGACCGCGACCTGATCCAGTCGCGCTTCCTCGAGCGGCATCACCGGGACGACGCTGCCGCCGCTGGCCGGCCGCTCGCCCCGCGCGCGCGCGGTCGCGAACACCAACTCGAACCGCGGATGACGGTCGAGCAGGTCGCACAGCGTCGCACCGGCATAGCCGGTGCCGCCGAGGACGGCGACAGGAATTTTATTCACGTATAATGCATAATAATTATACATCGTCCCGTCAACTGGCTGCTTTCGCTGCGGCCGCTCCGGTGCTAAGCTCCCCGCACCTCCACCCACCCGAATGAGCACACCGAAGAAGGACCGCCAGTCGACGATTCTCGAAGTCGTCAACGCCCACGCCGTCGACAGTCAGGAGGAGCTGCGCCGTCTGCTCCGCCACCGCGGCTGGGACGTGACGCAGGCGACCCTGTCGCGCGATCTTCGCGAACTACGCCTCGTCCGCATCCCGACCAACGACGGTCCCCGCTACGCACCCGCCGGCGGTGCGAACACGAACGCGGAGGGTCAGGCGACGCTGGAGGGTCTCCTGCCGACGCTCGTCATCGGCGTGGACGGGGTCGGCGAGCTCCTTGTCGTCCGCACGGTCACCGGCGGCGCACAGCCGGTGGCCGCCGCGCTCGATGGAGCGGGGTGGCCCGAGGTGATGGGCACGATCGGCGGCGACGATACGATCCTCCTCGTCTGCCGGTCGGCCGCGGCCCGCGAGCGGATTGCCCGCCGGCTCCGCGACATCGTCGGCTCCTGACCGCGCCGGGGTCGCCGGAGGTTCCCGTTCCACCATTGACGCCAGCCGGAATTGTGCTTAGATATGCAGCACACATGCATATAGATAAAGCTCAACCGCGAAACCGCCCATGAAATCGCCGACCATCGTCCTCGCCTACTCAGGCGGACTCGATACCTCGATCATCGTGCCGTGGCTGCGCGAGAATTACAACGCGCGCGTCGTCTGCGTCGCCGGCGACGTCGGCCAGGGGGATGAGCTGGAAGGCGTGCGTGCCAAAGCGATCGCGTCAGGCGCCGAGGAGTGCTACATCGAGGATCTCCGCGAGACCCTCGTCACCGACTACATCTGGCCGATGGTTCGCGCCGGAGCGATCTATGGACGCCGCTACCTGCTCGGCACCTCGATCGCCCGGCCGCTGATTGCGAAGCGGCAGGTTGAAGTCGCGAAGATGATCGGGGCCGACGCGCTCGCCCATGGTTGCACGGGGAAGGGAAACGATCAGGTTCGCTTCGAGCTGACGTACGCTGCACTCGCTCCCGAGCTTCCCGTCATCGCCCCCTGGCGCGAGTGGGATATCCGGAGCCGCGAGGATGCGATCGCCTACGCGGAAGCGCGGGGCATTCCCGTCACCGCGACACGGGAAAAGATTTTCTCGCGCGACCGCAACATCTGGCACCTCTCGCACGAAGGCGGATCGCTCGAAGATCCCGGCCTCGAGCCGCCGCGCGACCTCTTCCAACTCACCGCTCACGCCGATGAAGCGCCGGCCGAGAGCGAAGTCGTCTCCATCGGCTTTGAAAAGGGAACGCCGGTCACCGTGAATGGGGCTGCCCTGTCGCCGGTGCAGATCGTGACCACGCTCAACGCGATCGGCGCGCGCCACGGGGTTGGCCGCATCGATCTCGTCGAGGACCGGATGGTCGGGATGAAATCGCGTGGCATCTACGAGACGCCGGGCGGCACGCTGCTCTACGCGGCGCATTCAGAGCTCGAGCAGCTCGTGCTCGACCGCCGCACCCTTGCCGCCAAGGACGTCATCGCGCCGCGTTACGCGGACCTCGTGTATGAAGGACGCTGGTGGACCACCGAACGTGAGGCGTACGACGCCTTCGTCAACGCAACGCAGCAGCAGGTGAGCGGCGTCGTCGCACTGCGCCTGCGCCAGGGCGCGGTGCAGGTCGCCGGCCGTTCGAGCGAGCACGCCCTCTACGACGAACGCTTCGTTACCTTCGGCGAGGACGATGTCTACCAGCAGAGCGACGCGGCCGGCTTCATCCGCTTGTTCGCGCTGCCGTCGCGTGTCCGCGCGCTCAAGAATCAGGAAGCAGCCGCCCGCCGCAACGCCGCACGTCCCGACCATGCCGAGAGCTCCGACATCGCCGACGTGGCGGAGGAAGTCGGGGTCGCCCAGTGAGCGCACCTAACGCGACCCCGCTGGCGTCGAGTAGTTCGTCGCCTAACGCGCCGCAGGAGCGGGCCCACAAGCTCTGGGGCGGGCGGTTCGCCGGCGCCGCGGCGCGCGCGTTCGAGGCGCTGAACAATTCGCTCGCCGTCGACGCTCGTCTCTGGCCCTTCGACATCGAGGGCTCGAAGGCGTGGGCGATCGCGCTCTGGCACGCCGGCGTGCTCACGCTCAATGAAAGTGACCGGATCTGCGGCGGCCTCGACGCCGTCGGCCATCGCCTGTCGGAAGGCGTGATCGCGACGGCGTCCGACGAGGACATTCACACCCTGATTGACCGGTTGCTCCATTCCGAAATCGGCGACGTTGCGTCCAAGCTCCACACCGGCCGCAGCCGCAACGACCAGGTCGCGACCGCGACGCGGCTCTGGGCGATGGACGCCTGCCGCCGGCTCGACGCCGTGCTTCGTGATCTCCAGCAGGCGCTGGTTGACCGTGCCGAATCGAACGTCGGCACGCTCATGCCCGGCTACACGCACATGCAGCGCGCCCAGCCCGTCAGCGTCGCGCACTGGCTGCTCGCGCATTTCTGGCCGCTCGAGCGCGATCGCGTCAGGCTGTCGCACGCCGCGGCCTCGGCCGGCGTGCTCCCGTTAGGCGCCGGTGCGATCGCCGGCTCTGGGTTCCCCGTCTCGCGCGTCCTGCTCCAGGGCACGCTCGGCTTCGCCGCGCGGGCACGCAACAGCATCGATGCCGTCAGCGATCGTGACTTCATCGCCGAGTTGCTCTTCACGCTGGCGCTGAGCGCGACGCACGTGTCCCGGCTCGCGGAAGACGTGATCATTTTCGGTACGAGCGAATTCGGATTCGTTCGGTTCGGGGACGCGTTCTCGAGCGGCTCGAGCATGATGCCGCAGAAGCGCAATCCGGACGCACTCGAGTTGGCGCGAGCCTCGGCCGCACGCCGGCTCGGCGACCTCACCGCGATGCTTGCGCTGCTCAAGGGGATTCCGTCTGGCTACAACAAGGATCTCCAGGAGGACAAGTCGATCCTCTTCGGCGCTGTTGATGCGACGATGCTCGTGCTGCCTGCGGTGGCCGGCACCATCCGCGATCTCCGCTTCGACACCGTCCGCATGCGCGCCGCACTCGATTCATCGATGATGGCCACTGATCTCGCCGACTACCTCGTCGAGCGCGGCGCAAGCTTTCGCGAGGCCCACGGCGTCGTCGGTTCGCTCGCCCGTGCGGCGGAGGAGCGCGAGGTGCCGATCAGCGCCCTGTCCGACGAGACCTTCCGCGCCGCGCACCGCTCCCTCGACGGCGACGCGCGGCTTTCCCTCGACGCCGACCGCTCGGTCGCTCGCCGCGAGGTGGACTGCGGTACCGGCCCGCGCGCCGTCGCCGAGCAGCTCGCCGCTGCGCGATCGGCGCTTCGCGCCTAACGGTCGGTCCGGCGCGAACAGCCGCCAGCGCGTGACGAGCCGCGCGGGAAAAAAAAGAACGGCGTTGCGGGATAAAACCGCAACGCCGTTCGTTTACCGCCCGCCGCGATCTATTGCGCTCGCGTCGGTGGCGATGGCGGCAGCGCCATCAGTCGTGTCTTGAACGTATGGAACGCACGGCTGTCGGTCGTCAGCGAGCGGAGGAGCGCCGGATCGTACGTGTTGATCGTTGCCTGCGTCGCTGCGATGCGCGACTCCTCGGTCGGGTGCGTCGCGAACCAGCTCGATACAGCGTCCGGCGCGCGCTTCCGCTCGTCGAGCAGCTTCTGAAAGAGCGAAGGGAAGCCCTCTGGGCTGATCCCGGCGCGGACGACGTTCTTGATTCCTTCCTGGTCCGCCTCGGCCTCATCGTTCCGGCTGAAACCGGCGAACACCGCACCCGCGCCGACATTGATTGCCGTCTGCGCCGCCTGGCTGTTGCAGATGCTCGTCAGCACGCAGGCGAGCGTCACGCCGATGTTCGCTTTCTGCGACTGTTCCATCTGCTTGACCGAGTGACGCTTGACGACGTGCCCGATCTCGTGGCCCATTGCTCCGGCCAGCTCGTCGAGGCGGTCGCTCCGCTCGATCAGCCCGCGATTGATGTAGACGTAACCGCCCGGGACCGCGAACGCGTTCACGTCGGGGCTGTCGACGATGTAGAAGTGCCAGTCGAGATTCCGTGAGTCGGCGAGGTGCGAAATAGAGTCGCCGAGTACGTTGATGTAGCGATTCAGCTCCGCGTCCTGTACGATCGGCAGTTGAGCGTTGATCTGCTGGGCGTAGCTTGCGCCCATCTGCACTTCCTGCTGCTGCGATACGCCGCAAGCGGTGAGCGAGACGGCGAGCGTGAGGCCAGCGAGTACGTTGCGTCGCATGCGTTCCCCTGATGGTGAGAGAGCGGTGGACGACATGGCAAGAGCCATTCCAACGACGTCATCCATAAAACATTGAAGCTGCTGACCTTAGCGCGCGATCTCCGGCGACGAAAAGCGCGCGACCGAACGAGCCTCTTTGTCGCCGAGGGTGTACGCGCCGTGGAGGAGCTCCTCCGATCCAGGCTCACGATTCGTGGCGTCCTGACCGCCCCTCAACTTGCCGACGCACCCCGCGGTGCCGCCCTTCTCGCGGCACTCGACGCACGCGCTGATGTCGAGCGCGCCGATCTGTCCGAACGCGACTTTGCGTCTGCTGCCGAGACCGAGTCGCCGCAGGGGGTGCTGGCAATCGTCGAGACCCCTGAGCGCGCGCTCACAGATTTCGTCGATGTCTCGCCTCTGACGCTACTGGTGCTCGATGCCGTGCAGGACCCCGGGAACGTCGGAACGATCGTGCGAACTTCTGCCGCGCTGGGCGCTACCGCGACAGTGGCGTTACCGGGAACCGTTGACCTATGGAATGCCAAAGTCGTCCGTAGCGGGATGGGCGCCCACTTCACTCACCCCGCTTTTCATGATACCGCCGAAAGCCTCGAGACGTTCCTCGCGGCAACCGGGACGGAACTCTGGTGTGCCGACGCGCGCGGTGAGCCGGTGGGTGTACGCGTCCGTCCGGCCCGGCTGGCGATCGCCGTCGGTAACGAAGGCGGCGGGCTGACGCCGGCCACGCGCGATCGGGCGACAGCATTCGTCGCGCTCCCGATTTCGAGTGCTGTCGAATCTCTGAACGTCGCCGTGGCCGCCGGTATTCTCCTTCACGCTCTCCGACACTCGCGGCCCTGACACTCATGCGCGTCATTGTTCTCGTCTACGCTGCGATCGTCGGAGCGTGCGTAGGCTCGTTCCTCAATGTCTGCATCACGCGCTGGCCGGAGCATCTCTCCGTCGTGCGCCCCCGCTCGCGGTGCCCGCGCTGCGAGAAGCCGATCGCCTGGTTCGACAACATCCCGATCGTCAGCTGGCTCGTCCTCCGCGGCAAGTGCCGAGGCTGCGCGCTCCCGATCTCGCCGCTGTATCCCGCCGTCGAGCTGCTTGTGTCGCTTATCTGGCTCGCCTGCGCCTGGCGTTTCGGCGCAAGCTTCTTCGCCATTCGGCTCGCCGTCTTCGCGACGCTGCTCGTCGGCGTGGCGGTCACCGACCTCCGCACCTACACGATTCCCGATGGCTTCACGGTCAGCGGATTTCTCTTCGTGATCGCGGCGTCGATCGTCGGTCTGTTCGTCGGCGCGGACCAGTATTTCTTTGTTGGTCCCGTTGGCGCGCTGCTCGGTGCCTGCACTGGCGCCGGCGCGATCGCGATCGTCGGCTGGCTGGGCGAGGCGGCGCTGAAAAAGGAAGCCATGGGCTTCGGCGACGTGACGCTGATGGCGTTCATCGGTGCCGCGGTCGGTCCCGAGCTTTCGTTGCTCACCGTGTTCGTCGGCGCCGCGGTCGGTGCCTTCGTGTTCCTCGCAGTGGTCTTGCCCATCGCCAGGCTGCGCCGCACGGAGCTCCCTCAGGTTCCATTCGGCGTGTTCCTTGCGCCCGCTGCCCTCATCACACTGCTCTGGGGCCGACGCATCGTCGACGCCTACCTCACCTACCTCGCCGGCGCCTGAACGCGATGAAGCTCCCGCTGCTCGTCTGCCTAACGGTCTGCTCCGTCGCACTCCCCGCCTGCCGCTCGCGTGATGGAACGGCAGGCGACGCGCCGTACGCGCGCGAGGTGGCCGCGGCGGTGCCGAAGATCGAAGCCGCGGTCGGCCTCAAGTACAAGACGCCCCCAAAGATCGAGGAGCGGAGCAAGGACCAGGTCCGCGAGTTCCTCGAGAAGCAATTCAACGAGTCTGACCCCGCCACCGAGCTCGCCGGCGAACAGAGCGCGCTCCGCGTGCTCGGGCTGATCCCCGACACCATGCAGCTCCGGCCCTTCCTGCTCGACCTGCTCAGCGAGCAGATCGTCGGCTACTACGATCCGGGCACGAAGGTGCTTTACGTCGTGAAGGGTGCCGATCCGACCGTTGCGTCGATGATCGTGACGCACGAGCTGGTGCACGCGCTGCAGGATCAATACGTCAACCTCGATTCCATCCAGAAGCTGCACGGCGACGGTGATCGCGCCGCCGCGGCACATGCGATCATCGAGGGGCAGGCGCAATACGAACAGCTGCGCATCGTCTTCAACAACGATCTCGGCGCCATTCCCGGGGGGTGGGACGGAATTCGCGAGTCGATCCGGAAAAACTCCGCGCAGATGCCGCGCTTCTCGCGCGCACCCCTGTTCATCCAGGAGACATTGATCTTTCCGTATCTCAGTGGCGCCGATTTCGTGAAGCGGCTCGCCGAGACGTCACCCGGTACGCAGCCGTTCGCGCGGATGCCGGAATCGACCGAGCAGATCATGCATCCCCGCGCTTACGAGTCGGACCCGCCCGATCACCCGACCACCGTCACGCTGCCGGCGATTCGCAATGCGACGAAACTGTACGACGACGTGTTCGGCGAATTCGGCACGAGGTTGTTTCTCTTCAACCATCTGCGCGATCAGGCCGCCGCGGTCCGTGGCGCGAACGGCTGGGACGGCGATCGCCTCACGGTCGTGCGCACCGCCAAGGGCGAAGGCGTCGTCTGGTTCACCCTCTGGGACACCGCCATCGACGCGGGGGAGTTCGCTGACCTCGTCAAGAGCACCATCACCCGCCGCTTCGGCAACCAGCGCGAGGCCGCGATCACTGGCGGGACCGAGTACACGGGCACCGCTCGAACGCTGCGCGTCGCTGGCGGTGAGATTGGCGGTCGCAGCTACGTGCTCTACGTCGACGTCCCCGCCGGCGCGTCCGCAGACCTCATCGATCCGCGGGCGGTGAAGCTCGCGCCGTGAGGTGGTCGCTGCCTGAGGATCTGTTGTTCGTCGACCGCTATCGTAATTGAACCACAGAGAACCGCCGCGGCGGTCTGGGGTTCGCGATCGCTGGCCAGCTCGAGTTCTTTTGGGCGTTAGGCGAGATGGTCTCTCCAGGCTTGCCCAAAGAAGTGCCGTTTTGGACCGGCGTCGCGAGCCTCGCTCGGCGCGGCCGTTCTCTGTGGTTCAATCAGCTGAGCTCAGCGAACTCTGTGGTTCGCCCGGTTCGCTCAGCGATCGCTTGCCTTCATCGGCGCCGGTTTCGCGACCTCGACGTCGCGCGCGCCGTTTCCCGATGCATCGCCTAACGGCTGCTCGCCGGCATCGTCCCCGTGCGGCGGCGCCGCGACGTCGGCCAGTCCGCCCTCGGGCGCTGGCAAGAGCGCGATCCGTAGTACTTCGTCCATCTTCTCGACGAATTGGAACCGGACATGCTGGCGCACTTCGTCCGGCACGTCGCGGAGGTCCTTTTCGTTCGCCTTCGGCATGATCAGCTCGCGGATGCCGGCGCGGTACGCGGCGAGCACCTTTTCCTTTACGCCACCGATCTCCAGCACGCGGCCGCGCAGCGTCACCTCACCCGTCATCGCCAGGTCGCGCCGCACCGGGCGCTGACTGAGCACGCTGGCAATCGCCAGCGACAGCGTGATCCCCGCGCTCGGACCGTCCTTCGGGATCGCACCCGCGGGAAGGTGGATGTGAAGGTCGTTCTCGCGGAATGCCTTCTCGTCGATCCCGATCTGCGTCGCCCGCGACCGGACGTAGCTCAGTGCCGCGTCGACCGATTCGCGCATGACGTCACCGAGCTGCCCGGTCACCGTCAGGCGGCCGCTCCCCGGCATCCGCAACGATTCGATCGTCATCAGCTCGCCGCCGGTCGCCGTCCACGCCAGCCCGGTGACGACGCCGATCTCCGGATCCATCTCCGCGTCCTCGACCTGGTAGCGCGGAACGCCGAGCACGTCGCTCACTTTTTCGATGTCGATCACCCACGCGCCTTCTTCTCCCTCGGCCTTCCGGCGCGCGCGCTTGCGCATGATCGCCGCCAGGTTGCGCTCGAAGTTGCGGAGCCCCGCCTCGCGAGAGTAGCGACTGCTGATGTAGCCTAACGATTCGTCGGTGAACTGGATGTCCTTGTCGGTGATGCCGTGATCCTCGAGCAACCGTGGCAAGAGGTAGCGCCAGGCGATCTCGACCTTCTCCTCGATCGTGTAGCCGGCGATCCGGATCACTTCCATCCGGTCGCGCAGCGGCGCCGGGATGTCGAACAGGTTGTTCGCCGTGCAGATGAAGAGGATCCGCGAGAAGTTGACCGGGATGTTCAGGTAGTGGTCGACGAACTCGTGGTTCTGCGACGGGTCGAGCACCTCGAGCATCGCCGCCGTCGGATCGCCTGACGGTCCACCGTGCGACATCTTGTCGACCTCGTCGATCATGAACACCGGATCGACGACGGCGACGCGTCGCAGCGCCTGGACGAGCAGCCCCGGCATCGCGCCGACGTAGGTCCGACGATGCCCGCGAATTTCCGCTTCGTCGCGCACACCGCCGACCGAGATGCGATAGAACTTCCGCCCGATCGCCGTTGCAATCGCCTCGCCTAACGATGTCTTGCCGGTGCCGGGGGGACCGACGAGGCAGAGGATCGGCCCGTGCGGATCGCCGCCGCGCAGTTTGCGCACGGCGAGAAACTCGATGATGCGCTCCTTCGCCTCGCCAAGCCCGTAGTGACGCGAGTCGAGCGCTTCCTGCACACGGTCGAGGGAGATGTCCTCGTCCCCCGAACCCTTGTGCCAGGGCAGCGCGAGGATCCAGTCGAGATACGTGCGGATGACCTGGTACTCACTCGATGCTGGCGACAGCATGCGCATCCGTTCGGTCTCGCGCTTCGCCTCGGCGAGCACCTTCTCCGGCAGCTTGGCCTCGTCGATCTTGCGCAGGATTTCTGAAGCTTCCTTGTCGCCGGGGTCGGTTTCGCCAAGCTCCGCCTGAATCGCCCGCAGTTGCTGGCGCAGGTAGAACTCGCGCTGGTGCTGCTCGATCTTCACCTCGGTCTGTCGCTTCACATCCTCCATGACGCGCGCCCGCGCTACTTCGCGCTCGAGCCGGTTGAGGATGAAGCGAAGCCGTTGCCCGACGTCGAGCCGCTGCAGCACCTCGTCCTTGTCAGAGATGCGGAAATTCATGTTCGTCGCTGCGAGGTCGGCGAAGCGCCCCGGATCCGAGATGTTCATCTTCAGGATCGCGGGCACCTCGTCGGGAATGCGATCGACGAGGTCGGCGAGTGTCTCCGCCGCGGCGACGATCCGCGACACGAGATCGTCGACCTCGTTCGCATCCGCCGACGTTTCCTTCGCCGGGCGAATCACCGCCACCGGGAAGGGAAGGTCCTGTTCGATCTCGTCGACGACGATCCGCCGCAGTCCCTGCAGGGTGATCTGGACCGTGTCCCCGGGCAGGTTGATCCGCTCGTGCACGCGCGCGGCGACTCCGACCCGCCCGATGAAGCGGCGCGTGTCCACCGGCTCGTCGTGGTCGCCGGTCGCGACGACGAGCGCGACGATCAGTCCCGGCTCCTCGAACGACCGCAGCAGCGAGAGATTCTCCGGGGCGCCCATCTGTACCGCGATCGTCCCGAGCGGATAGACGATCGTCGAGCGCAACGCCATCAGCGGCAACGTCGGCGGGAGCTCGGACTTGAGGATCTCTTCCTTGCGCTGCGTCGTCTTGGCCATGAAATCGGGCATCTGTGGCAGGTTTGCGTCGGGCCGCGCCTTGAACGGAAGTCTAATCGCGGCTACGTTTCAGGGCTATGTTCGATGAGCTCAGCGAAAAACTCGAGGCCACCTTTGCCCGCCTGCGCGGGCGCGGAGTCCTGACCGAAGCCGACATCAAGGATGGGCTCCGGGAAGTGCGGCGCGTCCTGCTCGAAGCGGACGTCAACTTCCAGTTAACGCGTGAGTTCCTCGAACGAGTCGAGAAGAAAGCGGTCGGCGTCTCGCAGCTGAAGGCCGTCTCCCCCGCCCAGCAGCTCATCAAGATCGTCTACGATGAGCTGACCGCAATGCTCGGCGAGCGGCGCGAAGGCCTCAAGCTCAGCTCCATCCCGCCGACAATTGTCATGATGGTCGGGCTGCAGGGCTCGGGCAAGACCACGACCGCGGCGAAGCTCGCGCGCCGACTGAAGGGCGAGGGACGCGCGACCCGCCTCATCGCGGCCGACGTCTACCGGCCAGCCGCGATCGACCAGCTCGAGACGCTGGGCAAGCAGCTCGACATCCCGGTGTACGCGGATCGAACGACGACCGACGTCGTGAAGATTGCGCGGCAGGGGATCGACCAGGCGAAGCGCGAGCGTGACCGCGTCGTCATCGTCGACACCGCAGGCCGTCTGCAGATCGACGAGCAGATGATGCAGGAGCTCGTGCGCCTGAAGGACGCGGTCCATCCCGATGAAATCCTTTTCGTCGCCGACGGGATGACCGGCCAGGAGGCGGTGCGCATCGCCCAGGGGTTCGACCAGGCGTTAGGCGTCACCGGCATCATCCTGACGAAGATGGATGGCGACGCCCGCGGCGGCGCGGCGCTCTCGATCTACGGCGTCACGAAGAAACCGATCAAATACATCGGCGTCGGCGAGAAGCCGGACGCGCTGGAGGAATTCTATCCGGAGCGGATGGCCGGACGGATACTGCAGCAGGGCGACGTGCTCGGCCTCGTCGAGAAGGCGCAGGCAACCTTCGATCAGGACGAGGCCAAGCGGCTCGAGAAGAAGGTCCGCAAGGAAGGGATGGACCTCGGCGATTTCCTCACCGCAATGAAGCAGATCGAGAAGCTCGGGCCGATCGAGGGAGTGCTGAAGATGCTGCCTGGCGTCAACTCGAAAATGCTGAAGCAGGCGAAGGCGGCCGACCCGCGGCGGATCAAGCACCTCGAAGCGATCGTGCTCTCGATGACGCCAGCCGAACGGAAGACGCCGGCGATCATCAACGGCTCGCGCCGCGCGCGCATCGCCAAGGGCTGCGGTCGCCCGGTCAACGAGGTGAATCGCCTGCTCGATCAGTTTCGCGACATGCAGAAGATGATGAAGAAAGCTTCGGCGGGGGGGCGCGCTGGTGGCTTCCCGAAGTTTTGACGCGCGGAAGCCATTAGCTTTTAGCCGTTCGCGTTGAGCGACTGCGGTAACCGCTGTCCCTCCCCGCTAATGGCTAAAGGCTACGGCTGCAGTGGTAGTTGCAGTTGCAGTACCGGGTGCGGCGCGGACATACCGCGCACGCGAGGAGCCCGGCGCAGTACAAAGTTCAACTCTGCCTAACGGGAGAAACACGATGGTCAAGATTCGACTCCGCCGGGTTGGCCGGAAGAAAGCCCCCATGTACCGCATTGTCGTCGCCGACGCCACGAGCCCGCGCGACGGCCGCTTCATCGAGATCGTCGGCACGTACGCCCCGCGGCAGACCGAAGGCGCTGTCACCCTCGACGAAGCGCGCATTGAGTATTGGCTGAACGTCGGCGCGCAGCCGACCGACACCGTCCGCTCGATCATCCGCAAGGCGGGGATGCTCAAGCGCCGGCACGAGACGCGTGTTGCGTCGAAGCTGCAGGCGAGCGCCGTCCCGCTCAGCGAAAAGAGCGAGTAGCACGCCAACGCCGAGAGGCCGCGAATGACCGACCGCGCTCCCGCCTTCGTCATCGTTGGGCGAGTTCGCAAGGCACACGGTGTTCGCGGCGAGCTCGTGGTCGAGCCGATGTCCGACGAGCCGGACGCGATATTCGCGTCCGGCCGTCGTTTTTTGGTTGGGGACGTTGAGGGTCGACCCGATACCCGCGGCACCAGCGTGGAAGTCGTTGGCGCGCGGCCGTTCAAGGAAGGTTTTCTCGTCACTTTTGTCGGCATCGAAGACCGCAACGCGGCCGATCTCTGGCGCGATCGGTACCTGCTGATCCCGGAGGCGGATCTTCCCGCCGCCGGCGATCATGAGATCTACCTCCACGACATCCCGGGGATGACGGTCGAGCTGCCTGACGGCGCGGTCGTCGGCCGTGTAGTCACCGTTTGGGAGCTGCCGCAGGGACTTGTCCTCGACGTTTCGCGCGACGCGACAGACGCCGCGGGCAAGGCGGCGACCGTTATGATCCCCTACGACGAGCGCACCGTGCACCACGTCGATCGCGAGGCGCGACGGATCGTCGTCGACGTCCCCGACGGGCTCCTCGACTGACCCGACGATGCTGCGCGTCAACATCGTCACGATCTTTCCCGAGTTCTTCACCGCTCCGCTCGGGCTGAGCATTCCGGCCCGCGCCGCCGCCGCCGGCGCCGTCGAATATACGGTCGTCGACCTGCGCGAGCATACCCACGACCGCCATCGCACCGTCGACGACTATCCGTACGGCGGCGGCGCCGGCATGGTCATGAAACCGGCGCCATTCTTCGAGGCGGTCGAAGCGTTAGGCGCGGTGGCGCCGATCATCCTCGTCTCGGCGCGCGGTCGTCGCTTCGCCCACGCCGACGCCGTCCGCCTCGCCGCGGGGAATGAGCTGACGATTCTCTGCGGCCACTACAAGGACGTCGACCAGCGCGTCGCCGACGGCCTGGCAACCGAGGAAATCTCGCTCGGCGACTTCGTGCTGAGCGGTGGCGAACCCGCGGCGCTGGCGATCGTCGATGCGGTGGTTCGATTGCTTCCGGGCGCGATGTCCGATTTCGACAGCGCGCGCAGCGACTCGTTCTTCGACGGCGGACTCAGTGCGCCGAGCTACACGCGCCCGTCGGAATATCGCGGGTATCAGGTGCCCGATGTGCTCCTGTCGGGCGACCACAAGAAGATCGCCGAGTGGCGGCGTGCAGAAGGGGAGCGACTGACGCGGGAGCGGGAGCGTGAACATTTGAAGCGCACGTCGAGCAACTGATTCACGCGCGTTCCCGGCGGCCCACTGTCCGGTTACCTCGAGTCCCCGCCGTTAGTTGACGCCGGCTTGCATCCGGTATACGTTCGCCGGTGCAGCGCCTCCGCGCCTAGACCAACGCGGCGCGGAGCCTCTTTTATGCGGGAGGCGACGTGGTAAATGCTGGTATGGCAAGACCAGACGCGAACGTGTGTAATCCGGTATCGCAAACGACAGGACCATCCAAATTCGCCCGGTTGTTGTGCGGCGCCGGCACGCGAGGCACGGCGGTGGATGAGCGGATGGGCAACCACAACAACGCACTAACGTTCGTTCCTCGCAGCGGAGGACTCGCAACGCGCAACTTCGCTAACGTTAGGCGGATCGTCGCAATCGCTGCCGCAGTCGGCGCGCTCGTCCCCGCAGTCCTCGCGGCTCAGGCGCCGACGACCATAAGCGGGCATGTTACTGATGCGGCGCGACCGATCGAGAATGTGTCGGTGAGCATTCCCGAGCTGCGAGTTGGCGCGTACACCGACGCCACCGGGCGGTACCTCATCAACGCGCCAGCCGCCGCGACGGGCCGCACTGTTCTGCTCATCGCGCGCCGCGTCGGCTACTCCCCCGATAGCGCGCGAGTCACGCTCAGTGGGGGCCCGGTCACGCAGGATCTGCAACTGCGCGTGGCGATCGCTCAGCTGACCGATGTCATCGTCACGGCCGGCAGTGTTGTTCGCGAGAAGGCCAGTTTAGGCACCGCGCAACAACAGCTCTCGACATCCGACCTGACCGCGACAAAAACGATCAATCTCATCGAGCAGGCGCAGGGCAAGGTGTCCGGGGTGACGATCACTGGCGGCGGGACGCCGGGTGGATCGACCAACTTCATCATCCGCGGGCCGAACACGTTCTCGAGCAACAACCAGCCGCTGTTCATCGTCGACGGCATCCCCGTCTCGAACGCGAACCGTGGCGGTTCACTCGGAAACGGGTACGATTTCGGCAACGCGATCAGCGACATCAATCCAGAGGACGTCGAATCGATGACGATCCTCAAGGGGCCTAACGCTGCGGCGCTCTACGGCTCGCGAGCCCAGAACGGCGCCGTCATCATCACGACAAAAAAGGGACTGGCCACCGCTGGCCGCGTTCGCGCCGAGGGGACGACGCTCTATACGTTCGATCGCCCTGGTCGACTGCCCGACTTCCAGAATGGATATGGCCAGGGCGCCGGCGGCGAATTCCAGTACGTGGACGGAGCAGGCAGCGGGAACTGCGACGGCTGCGACCAGAGTTGGGGACCGAAACTGGATGGCCGGCTGATCGATCAGTACACCGGGAAGCAGCAGCCGTGGGTCGCGCATCCGAATAACGTCAAGGACTTCTTCAACACCGGCCACACGTTGAGCTCAACCCTCGCCATAAGTGGCGGGACCGAACGGGCGAACGCACGCATGTCGGTCGGTGTGGACAACATCGACGGCTACATCCCGAACAACTCTTTCCAGAAGACCAGCGGTCTTCTCAGCGGCGCGTTGCAGGTGAATCCTCGCCTCACCACGGATGCTACGCTTCAGTACACCCGCAACAACGGGAAGAATCGCGCGGGCACCGGCTACAACAACTCCGTGATGGAGCAGTTCTTCTGGTTCGGGCGGCAAATCAACATCAACGATTTGCGCAACTGGGAGAAGGGCGGCGCGGTCAACGGCGGGCCGGCGAACCGGGAATTCAACTGGAACTACAACTACCACAACAATCCCTTCTACAATCAGGAAGGCAACGATCTCACCGATACGCGAGATCGTTTCATCGTCCAGGCCGGCGCGAAATACAAGCTGCTCGACTGGCTCAACGCGTCATTGCACAGCGGGTCGGACATCTACCGTTTCGGCATCGACCAGCGCTTCGGCGCGGCCTACAATAACGGCTCTTATGTGAACCCGAGCTATCAGGGTGGGTTCAACCTGATCAACGACTACCAGAACGGGAACAACACGTCACTCAGTCTCACCGCGGACCGCATCGTCGCCGACGACTTTCATTTCAATGTGATGGCCGGTGGCAACTTGCGTCGGGAACTGTTCAACACCTTCCAGACCCAGACCACGGGGCTGACGATCGCCGGGACTTACAACGTCTCCAATGCCGGTATCACCCCGACGCTCAACCAGACGATCAATCGGCGCAGCATGAACAGCGTGCTCGGTTCAGCCGCGGCCACCTATCGCGGAGTCTGGACGGTGGAGGGGACGGCGCGCAACGACGTTTCCTCGACGCTTCCGAAGGGGCGGAACTCCTACTTCTATCCATCGGTCGCGACGTCACTGATTCTCAGTGAAGCGGTGCCCGCCCTCCGGAACAACGTGCTCACTTTCGTCAAGCTTCGCGGCGGTTTCGCGCGAGTGGGCAACGATACGGACCCGTACCGGCTGCTGACCACGTTCGCCGGCAGCTCGAACAAGTTCGGTGGGCGGTCACAGTTCACTCGGAGCGATGCGTTGCTCGAGCCGAACCTCAAGCCGGAACTGACCACGTCGAACGAAGGTGGCCTCGAGATTGGCTTCTTCGACGGACGAGCCAGCATCGACCTGACGGCGTACGACAAACGCACCAAGAACCAGATCTACCTTGTCCCTGTGTCGCCGGCCACCGGCTATGCGCAGAAGCTGCTCAATGCCGGGGAGATGTCGAACAAGGGCATGGAGGCGCTGCTGACAGTGACGCCGGTGCACGCGACCGACTTCGACTGGACCGCGAATCTGAATTATGCGCAGAACCGGAATAAGGTCGTCGCGCTTTCGCAGGGGCTGGACAACATCGTGCTCGGCAACGGCCTGTTCGGCGACGTGCGTCTCGAGGCGCGCGTCGGCCAACCGTACGGTGCACTCTGGGGCGGCGGATACCAGCGCGACGACAAGGGCCGCATCCTGACCGACGGTGGCTATCCGCTGACTACGGACGCCTTCATCTACCTCGGCTCGATTCAACCGAAGTGGACCGGCGGAATCTCGAATCAGGTCAAGTACAAGGCTGCATCGGTCGGATTCACGCTCGACATGCGCCATGGCGGCAAGATCATGAGCTACACGAACTACATCGGCGGCTACTCCGGCGTGCTGAAGTCGAGCCTCAAGGGCCGCGAAGTCGACTGGGACAAGCCCGGCATTGTCGTCAACGGAATCGACGTCAATACCGGACAGCCCAACACGGAGAACATCACCTCCGAAGCGTACTTCCAGGGGCTGTTTGGCAACGTCGAGCCGTACGTGTATGACGCCAGCTATACCAAGCTGCGCGAGCTACGCGTTGGGTTCGAAGTGCCGAGCGAATGGACCGACCGGCTGCGCGTCTCCGGGATCAGCCTCGCGCTGCTCGGCCGGAACCTCGCGCTCTGGACGAAGGTGCCTAACGTCGACCCGGAGTTTGCCTATAGCTCCGGAAACTTCCAGGGAATCGAATACGCGCTTCCGGGCAACACCCGCAGCTTTGGCTTCAACGTGCGGATCACGCCATGACCGCCGCGAGGAGATACCCAGACATGACCACGAAGCAACTTCTTCCCGTGGCGACGGTCATCGTTGCTGCCCTGCTGACCGGGGCGTGCGGCACCGACAAGATCACCGCGGTGAACGGCAACCCGAACAGCCCGGTGGACGCACCGTCGACCACCCTGTTCACCAGCGCCGCGCGCAACGGCGTCGGCCGCTGGGAAGACGGCGTTGGTGGAACGCGCTACGCTTTTCTCTCGCAACATCTCGCCGAGGTGCAGTACCCCGATGCCGACGGCTACATCCGCCTCAAGGCATCATCCACCTCCGGCTTGTTCGATGGGTCCTACAGCAACGAACTCGAAGATCTCGAGATCGTCAGGCGGCGGGGAACTGCCGCCAACGATGCGTCGTTGTGGGGGCCGGCATCGGTGCTCCAGACCTGGGAATTCGGAGTCCTCACCGACGTCTTCGGCGATATCCCCTATAGCCAGGCATTCAAGGCCGATTCGGGAATCCTCACGCCTGCGTACGATATGCAACAGGCGATCTATGCGGATTTCTTCGCGCGCTTGAGCGCGGCCAGTACTGCGTTAGGCACGGCGACCGGAAACACGCTTGGCTCGGCCGACCCGATCTACGCGGGCAATCCGCGCCAGTGGCAGAAATTCGCCAACTCGCTGCGCGCTCGTCACGCGCTGCGTCTCATCAATGTCGACCCGACCACGGCCGGGACGCAGTTGACGGCGGCGCTGAGCAATCCGGCCGCGCTGATCCTGACCAACGGCGACAACGCGAAGCTCGTCTGGCCCGGCGACGGAATCTATGACAACCCGTGGGCGAACAACTTCAAGAATCGCGACGACCACCGCATCTCGACGCGGCTGTTGACGTATCTACGGAGCTACAATGATCCGCGGACGCCGATCTACGCGATGCCGGCGTCGAAAGACACGATCGAGCTGGCTGATACGACCGGTGGCGTCGTCACCGCGAAGACGCTGAAATACTGCCCGTCGGGTACACCGTGCTACGTCGCGCTCGGCAATGCGCTCACTCAGGCGAAGGCATCGCCGCTGGTTCCATACACCTCGAGGCCCGGCGCAATATTCTATCCGGGGGTAACCTCGTACGGAACGTTCGGCGGTGGCGGCGGATCATTTCCTTCGTTCATCATGACCGCGGCTGAGGTGGAGTTCATCCGCGCCGAAGCAGCCGAGCGGAACATCGGTGGATTGACCTCGGCGCAGGCTGCCGGTTTTTATAATGCTGGCGTGACGCGTTCAATGGAAATGTGGGGCGTCGCTTCGGGCCAGACCGCCGCGTATCTCGCGACGCCCGGCGTCGCGTACGATGTCGGGGGAACGACGGTCAGCCGGCAGAAGCAGGTCGCCATACAGAAGTGGATCGCGCTCTATGTCGACCCGATTCAGGCGTGGTCCGGATTCCGGCGGACTTGCCAACCGGCGATTCTCAAGCCGGGTCCGAACGCGGTGGAGTCGCAGATTCCTCGTCGGCTGTACTATTCGAAGGCCGAAAAAGCGGTCAATGCGGCCCACGTTCAGGAAGCGGTCGCCCGCCAGGGGGCGGACAACTTCCGCTCGCGCATCTACTGGGACAAGAGCCCGACGGCGGCACCCACGTACCAGACAGGGTGCGGCGTCAGGTAGCTCGCACAAAATCCTGGTGATCGAAACAAAAAGAGCCGCGCGGCAAGATCGCGCGGCTCTCTTTGTGTTCGCCTCCGCCGTCGATCACCGGCGAACGCGGACCCCCTGTTGCCGAGCGGGTGGTGGTGGCGTCGCATCCCCCGGTGGCAGCGCCGCTCCCGGCTTGGGCGCAGCTACATCGCCGGGCAGAGGTTTGAGAGTAACCGCGATCGCACCGCCGGAATTGTTATGCGCGGCGAACTTCGCATTCGCCGTCTGCGGCTCGTAAAACCGGACCTCGAGCACCTCGTCACACGAGATGCGTCGCAGGTCGTCGATGCTGTCCATGCGTTGGCCATCGACGTACAGCGTGAGCACCGTTGTCTCGGGTGCTCCGTAAGCCGCGGCGCCGCGCGGTCTGAGAAACGCGGGACGCAATCTCCGAATCGCGTCGTACAGGTAGATCTCGGAAGAATGCGCCAATTCATCAGCGACGATCATATCGTGCGCCGGCGTCACGGGCTGCGATCTCGTCGGTGGGCCGCAGCCGCCCGCAGCTGCGGCGACAAGGAACGCGAGCGCGGCTCTGTGGGTGCGCATTGACCTCCAGGCCAATTGCCGAACGACTCGCACGACAGCAAACGTCCGCGGCGGCGGGAAACGACGTTTGATGAGCAGCATAATGACGCCGACCTCGGCGCGCCGCTACCCACCCCGTCGCAAACAATTTCTTGACAGAGTCCGCCCCCGGGCCTATCTGTAACGTCTGATCCAGAAGCACTTTTTCTGGCTAATCTGTCCGTCCGCCATGGCTCGTCTGCCCCGAGCCATGGCGTGTGCTTGTTACCATACTCGGGAGGCAACGTGAGGAAGTATCGTGTTCTAGCTCTGGCTCTGCTCGCCGGCGCGCTCTTTAGCACTGAAGCGTACGCGCAGCAGCAGCATCGCATCGCAGGCAAGGTCACGGCCACGACGTCGGGCGAGTCGCTCGCGAACGTGGCCGTTACCGTTGTTGGCACCACTATCGGCACCTACACCGCGGAGGACGGAAGCTTCCAGCTTCTCGCCCCGGCTGGTGATCAGACGCTGCTCGCGCGGCGCGTCGGCTTCAAGCGGGCAACGATTCGCGTCGCCTCGACGCAGGATCAGGTCGCGATCGCACTCGAGCGCGACGTCCTTCAGCTCGAAGAACAGGTCGTCACCGGAACGGCGACGACCGTTTCGAGCATCAACGCCGCGAACGCTGTCGCGGTCGTCTCCGGGGATAAGCTGAATCGCGTCCCGGCGCAGACGGTCGACAACGCCTTGCAGGGCAAGGTTGCTGGCGCGACCATCACGCAGAACAGCGGCGCGCCGGGCGGTGGTACGCAGATCCAGGTGCGCGGCGTCTCGACGATCAACGCGTCGTTCTCGCCGCTCTACGTGGTTGACGGCGTCATCATCGACAATTCGGCGATCGCCAACGGCCTGAACGCGATCACGCAGGCGGCCGGTGGGACGGCGCCGTCGTCGCAGGATCAGCGCGTCAACCGCGCCGCCGACATCAACCCCAACGACATCGAAAGCATCCAGATCCTCAAGGGGCCATCTGCATCCTCGATCTACGGATCGCGCGGCACCAACGGCGTCATCCTGATCACCACCAAGCGCGGTCGGGCGGGGAAGACGTCACTCGACATCGCGCAACGTTTTGGCTCGGCGGCGATCTCCAAGAAGCTCGGGATCAAGTGCTTCAAGTCGGCGCAGGAAGTGGACGACTTCGGCTTTGATTCGACGGGCTTCGGCGCGGCGACCAACAAGTGCCACGATTACCAGCAGGAGCTGTACGGGGAGCACCCGTTCAACTACCAGACGATCGGCTCGCTGCGTGGCGCGACGCAGTCGGGAACGAACTTCTTCCTTTCCGGCCTCGTCCAGCACGACGGCGGGTTGGTTCACAACGACAACTACAACAAGCAGTCGTTGCGCGTGAACGTTGGCCAGCAGTTCGGCTCGCGGCTCAACCTTCGCGCGAACAGTGAGCTCATTCACAGCCTCACCGAGCGCGGCGTCAGCGGCAACGACAACACGGGTATCAACCCGTACACCACCTTCTCCTCAACGCCGTCGTTCCTCGAACTGCGCCGTCGTCCTGATGGAAGCTTTCCGGTCGGCGCCGACCTTGTCCAGGGTAACAATCCCTTCCAGGTCGCGGAGCAGGTGAAGACGCCGGAAAATGTCTACCGTCTTCTCGGCAGCGCGACCGGTACCTACAACATCATCGTCGCCGATCGCCAGACGCTTGACTTCACCGTCATCGGCGGTGTCGACAGTTATGCGGATAACTCGAAGATCATATCCCCCGCCACTCTTTACATCGAGAGGGCGAACGCGCTGCCCGGCACGATCGTCAACAGCCAGGGGAACGTCGTCAACGCAAACCTGGGTACCTCGCTCAATCACCGGTACACGACCAGCGCGTTCCAGGCGACGACGTCAGCCGGCGTCGGTCAGAACCGGCGCCAGATCGACGTGCTGGCGACGACCGGTCACGGTGTGTTCCCGGGCGTTACGAACGTTGCCGCGTCGACGCAGGTCGTCTCGACGGAATCGCAGGACCTCGTGAAGTCACTTTCGCTATTCGCGCAGGAAGAGTTCCTGACGCTCAGCGAGCGGCTGCTGCTTACCGCCGGCGTGAACAGCGAGCGGACGAGCAACAACGGCGACCCGAAGAAGTACTACTCGTACCCGAAGTTCTCGGCCTCGTACCGGCTTCCCTGGCTGCCGCCGGTGACCGACGAGCTCAAGCTTCGCATCGCCTACGGCAAGGCGGGTAACCAGCCGACGCAGGGCAAGTACACCTTCCTGACGAGCCTCATTGAAGAAGGGGTGACGGGCTACCGGCCGTCGACCGTACGTGGCGCGACGAAGATCGAGCCCGAGCAGGCTTCCGAGACGGAAGGCGGTTTCGATCTCACGATGTTCGGGGGCCGCGGCCGTCTCTCGGCGACGCAGTTCCGCAAGCAGATCGACAAGCTGCTGCTGCAGGCAGCCGTCGCGCCGTCCACGGGCTTCAACAGCCTGTTCATCAATGGCGGTCAGATTGTTACCCATGGAACGGAAGTTGAGCTCGGGCTCACCCCCGTCCAGACCGGGCTTGTCCAGTGGACTTCGACCACGACCTACGCCAGCAACAAGGGCAAGGTCACCCAGCTCCCCGTGGCACCGTTCATCCCTGCTTCCGGCTCGTTTGGAAGTCGGTTCGGTAATGCATTCGTGAAGCAGGGTCAGTTGGTCACCGTGCTTCAGGCGGTGAACGGCTGCACCGCGCTAAACACCGCGGGCACGCGGTGCCCCTCGGCGAACCGGTTACTCAAGTTCATTGGCAACTCGGCTCCCGACTACCAGATGGGCTTCAACAACGACGTCAACGTCGGTCCAATCCGGTTCTCGTCGCTGGTCGATTGGCGGAAGGGCGGTCTCGGCATCAACCTGACCAACGCCTACTTCGATGGCGGGCTGCTCGCCGACACTGCGATCGGCAACGCTCGTGTCCGTGAGTTCGCGAAGGGTCACGCGGTGTACGTGGAGCAATCCGGATTCGTGAAGATCCGCGAAGTCAGTGTTGGTTATGAGCTGCCGACCGACCTGACTGGCCGGCTGTTCGCCGGTCGCGTTGGGACGGCGCGAATCGACCTGAGTGGAAGGAACCTGAAGACGTGGACGCGGTACTCTGGTCTGGACCCCGAGGTCTCGAACTTCGGCAACCAGGCGCTGGGGCGGTTCCAGGACGTGACGCCATACCCGCCGAGCCGGCTCTACTACCTCACGGTCAACACCACCTTCTGAGCGAGAACATAAATAAATGAAGCGATACTTATTCATTGCGCTCGCGGCGGGTGTTGCCGTCGCAGCGTGCAAAGATAACCCCACGGCGGCGCCGATCGACGCGCCGACCACTGCGGCAATCAAGACCCTCACTCGGACGTCGCTCCAGCAGTTGGGGATCGGCGTCACGGCGCAGGATCGCGCGTCGTACGCAACGACCGCTGTGTTGACGCTTCCGGCGATTCTGGCGCGCGATGTCTATCGCATCGACGCGTCGGAGCCCCGATACGTGCTCGAAACGCTCGGCGGTCAGGCGGACCCGGGAAGCTTCGCGGGCGGCGGTGGTTTCGCTGGCTTCTACACTGCGGCACGCGCGGCGAACAACATCCTGCAATTGCTCAAGACCGCATCGCCGAACGAGTTCAGCCCGCAGGAGGTTGCCAGCATCCGCGGCTTCTTCCGGACGATGAAGGCGCTCGACTACTATCGCGTGATCGAGCTCCGTGACACGGTCGGCGCTCCGCTCCAGACCGACAACGACCTGGAGATCACTCCGATCTACTGCAAGCCGCACGTCCTCAGCTACATCGCGGCGTTGCTCGACAGCGCGAACGCAGACTTCGCCACTGCCGGTGCGGCGACGGTGCTTCCGTTTACCTTGCCGGGTGGCTTCACCAGCTTCGGACGGGACTACGGGGTGGTGGGGAACCTGATCAAGTTCAACCGCGGGCTGAAGGGGAAGGTTGACTTCTACCGCGCGATCGACCGGACCGCGCCGCAGGCGGCGTTGCTGGCAACCGCGATTTCCGAACTGACGCAGGCTCTCGGCGGCGCCGCTCCAGGTGCCGTAAGTGGTACGGCGCTGGCGACTGGGATCTACTACCGTTTCGATCCAGTCGTGGACCAGCTATCGAACCTCCGCAGCGATTCTAAGATTGCCGCGAATCCGAAGCTGGCCGACACCATCCCGACGACGGATGCGCGACGTTCGAAGCTGGTTGCGCGGTCGACGCTGTCAGGACAGGGCCTGAGCAGCGCTTTCACGTTCTCGTTCGCGGTCCCCAGCTCGGCAAACCAGGTGCGTCCGATCCCGCTGCTCAAGGATGAAGAGCTCGTGCTTCTCCGCGCGCAGGCCTATATCGAAGCGAATCAGTTCGCGAATGCCCTCCTCGATATCAATGCGGTTCACCAGACGTACAGCGCTACGCCGGTTGCGCCGTTTGCGACCGTCGCCGCCGGACGGTCCGCGGTTCTCTTCGAGAAGCGCC
This sequence comes from Gemmatimonadaceae bacterium, assembly GCA_046593895.1. Taxonomy (GTDB): domain Bacteria; phylum Gemmatimonadota; class Gemmatimonadetes; order Gemmatimonadales; family Gemmatimonadaceae; genus JABFXC01. The sequence goes on from JBKJQR010000159.1 coordinate 30,303, forward strand.
TGTCCCTACTGTTCGAGGGGCCGCAGCGTCTCGTTGACCTTCGCGCGTACGGGTATCTCAATGCCACGTATTTTACGAAGGAGCTGGCGGGGGATCCGTACAACGCCGCCTTCCCGATTCCGCGTGCCGAGCTGAACGCGCGCAACCTGACCGTCGGCCCCGCCTGCACGCCGTAACTGCCGGTGGTCGAGTAGTGAACCGGCCCGGGTGCTCTGCACCCGGGCCGGTTCGTTTTCTGTAGGGCTCGAAATATGCCGGATATTGCTGTGCTCGAAACACGCAGGCGTCTCGGACCGCCGAAA
>JBKJQR010000089.1:0-15162 GCA_046593895.1 Gemmatimonadaceae bacterium
GTTCCACCACCGCGCCGGCGGCATCCTCTGTCCGCGCTGCGCCCCCAATCATGGCGGTGGGCGGGCCATCCCGCGCGACGCGCTCGACGCGCTCCGCGCCTGGCTGGCCGGTGACGCGTCGCTCACGTTAGGCGCGCGCGACGGCCGCGCTCACCAGCGGTTGCTCCACGAATTCGTCCGCGAACATCTCGCCGACGGCCGGGCGGTGCGCGCGTTCGATGCCTGGGCGACCGCGCCCGGCGACGGGTGACGCGCCGTGACCAGCAGGTAAGCGTCGCGTGATCATCGGGACCGCCGGACACATCGATCACGGCAAGACCACCCTCGTTCGCGCCCTCACCGGCGTCGACACCGATCGTCTCCCCGAGGAGAAGAAGCGCGGGATCACCATCGAACTCGGGTTCGCGCCACTCGCGCTTCCCGGCATCGGTGTCGCCGGTGTCGTCGACGTTCCCGGGCACGAGGCCTTCGTGCGAACCATGCTCGCCGGGGCGACCGGGGTCGATCTCGCCCTCCTCGTCGTCGCCGCGGACGAGGGAATGATGCCGCAGACACGCGAGCATCTCGCCATTCTCTCGCTCCTCGCCGTGAAGGGAGGTGTCGTCGCGTTGACCAAGACCGACATCGTCGAGGACGAATGGCTCGGGCTCGTCCGCGAGGACGTCCGCGCGGCGCTCGCCGACTCGCCGCTCGCTGACGCGGCGATCGTCCCCGTCTCGGCCGCGTCGGGCGCGGGGCTCGACGCGTTGCGCGCCGCGCTCGCTGCCGCCGCGGCCCGCGTCCCGGCGCGCGATCCGGCCGATCTGTTCCGGATGCCGGTCGACCGATCGTTCACCGTCCGCGGCACCGGCACCGTCGTTACCGGCACGGTCTGGAGCGGCTCGCTCGACAGCGACGCGACCATCCGCATCATGCCTAACGGTCGAACCGCACGGGTCCGCGGGATCCAGTCGCATGGCGCGGCCGCCGCCGCTGCCCTGCCCGGCGCGCGCGTCGCGCTCTCGATCGCCGGCGTCGAGCGCGATGATGTCCCGCGGGGCAGCTGGATCATTGCCGAGCCGGAATGGCGGGCGACGCAGATCCTCCGCGCGGACGTGGCGCTGCTCGAGGACGCCTCGCCCCTCGGGCCGCGTACGCGCGTGCGATTTCACCTCGGCACGCAGGACGTCGGCGCGCGGGTTGTCTCGACGGGCGGTGCGTTGACGGCGGGTGCCGTGCGCGGCACGCGGATCCTCCTCGACGAGCCGGTGCTCGCCCGCGGCGGCGACCGCTTCGTGCTTCGCCTGCCATCGCCGCCAGCGACGATCGGAGGTGGGGTCGTCGCCGACCCGCTGCCCGGAGTTGCGCGGGCGCGCCCGTGGGCTCCGGGGCTGTCCCTTGGCGATCGGCTCGATGCGGTGTTGGCCGAGGCGGCCGGGCAGGGGGTGCCAGTTCGCTCGTTGGCAGTCCGGCTGGGGATCGCACCGCGCGCGGCGGCGTTGCTCGCGCGTTCCCATTCGCGGGCCATCACGCTCATCGACGGTCGCATGGTCGCGCGCAGCGTCGTCGAAGGCGCCACCGCGCGCGCCGCGCAGCTCGTTGTCGAACATCACGAGCAATTTCCGCTGGATCCGGGCATGGCACTCTCTGCGCTCCGGAGCGGACTTGCAGTCGGTGACGCCGTCGCCGAGCTGGTCATTCGCGAGTTGACGAGCGCCGGATCCATGACGATCGATGGAGCCACGGTGCGCCAAGCGGGGTTCACGCCATCGCTCGACGGCGCGGCGGCATCGATCGCCGCGGCGATCGAACGCGCGCTTCGAGCCGGTGGCCGGGAGCCGCCGTCGGTGTCCGAACTGGCGGTGGCGATCGGTGCGGATCCACGTCCTGTGCTCCGCTTTCTCGAGCGGTCCGGCGCCGTCGGCGCCGTGGAAGAGGACCGCTATTACCGGGCGGAAGACCTCCGCGGGATGGTCGACGGCCTCGCCGGCGCGATGGTCAGGGGGCGGGTCTATACGCCGGCCGAACTCCGTGACATTACAGGGCTTTCGCGGAAGTACCTCATCCCCTTTCTCGAGTACTGCGACCGGCGGGGGATCACCGCGCGCCAGGAGAGCGGCCGCGTTCGCGCGGGCACGTAACTGGCAACGGCGGGTATCCAAGAATCACGATGTTGTGACACGCATTGCTTGACATCGGGCGTCGCCGATTCATATGTTCGCGCTGTAAGCTCGCCCTGCAGGTGTCCACCCGTTTCAGGAGTCTCGCGCTCGATTCTTCTTCGTCAGCTCGGAGTTGCTTCATGAAGCTTCGTTGGGTAGCACTCATGACAGTGCTCACCCTCAGTGCAGTGGCGCCGCGACAGGCGGCGGGTCAGGGGACGAGTGTAGCGGGGGACGGTCGGTCCGTCGTCGCACTCGGGCAAAACTATCCAAATCCCTTCAACCCGACGACCACCATCCCGTTCTCGGTGGGCCCAGTGCCCAGCTGTTCGGATGGCGGACGGTTATACCGCGTGACGTTGCGCATCTACAACGTGCTCGCCCAGCTGGTCGCTATCCCGCTCCTTCAGGGAACCTCGGGAAACGCGGGACAGCCGGTCGAGAATGTGCCACTGCGGTGTGGTGAGTACACGGCGTACTGGGACGGGATGTATCTCCGCTCTGGTCGCGAGGTCGCGTCGGGCGTCTACCTGTATCGGGTTCAGGCCGACAACGCGACGTACGCTCGAAAGATGATCGTGATGAAGTAGGCGCAGTTGGCGGCGGCCCGGTCCGACGCCTCTGCAAAACACGAGGGCGCGGTCGCATTGCGATCGCGCCCTCGTGCGTTTCCCGAGTCAGCGGCTAGTGCGGGAGCGCGTGGCCAGCCGGATCCGGCTTGGCAAGACTATCGACGACGTTGACCGCGCGCTTCTGGATCGCATCGAATAGATTCGCCGCACGAACCGGATCGCTACCCAGCGCGCGTCCGGCACGATCCAACTGATCCGCTGTGAGGCCTCGTTGTTGCAAGATTCGACGACGCTCTGCGATCCGAGCCACTGTGTCGGGGATCGCACCATCGACCCGGCGCAAGTCCGCCATGGTCGCCACGAACGCCGAATCGCTTACGCCGGGCACGACGTCGCCACGGGCGCAACTCACCAACGCGCAGGCGAGGAGGACGGTCTGTTGAAGGTATCGATGCATTGGCGCGCAACGCTAGCGCCGCCTCACGGCGCGGTCAAGCGTTCGTGATCGCTCCGTCGCAACCAGTGGCGCTCGTTGCCGCCCCAGGACGCACGTATCCCGCGCGCTTCATCAGCCGCGGCCGCCTCGCCGCGCGCTCGGTGTACTGGCTCGGATGGCTGGCGTTCTCGCGCCGATCGGTGGTCAACTCCGGCGTCGAGCGCGAAGTGTATGTCCTCGGCGTTGGCGCCCTGCGACTCGTCGCGGTTTCGTCGCTGCTCGTCGGGCTGATCGCAATCTTCCAGGTCGCTGCGCAGCTGGCGCCTTACGGTGCGGAACCGATATCGCCGCGCGTTGTGACCTGGTTCGCCGCACGAGAGCTCGGGCCCGTCGTCGTCGCGATTCTCGTCGTCGCGCGCAGCTCGGCCGCGATTGCCGGCGAACTCGCGTCGATGAACGTCGCCGGCGAGATCGACGCGCTGCGGGCGATGGGACTCGACCCGATAAAGTACCTCGTGTCCCCGAAGCTGCTCGCGGTGATCATCGTGCTGCCCGCGCTGACCATCATCGCCAACGCGCTGATTCTCGTCGGCGTCTGGATCGGAAGTACTGTCTTTCTCGGCTACTCGACCGATCGCTTCGTTGGTCAGGTTCGCGAGGCGTTCCTGACGCGCGATCTCGGTGTCGGCATCGGCAAGTCGATCGTGTTCGCCGTCATCATCGCGGTGATCGCATCGGATGAGGGATTGAGCGCGGAGCGGCGCGCGTCGGCGATCGGCGCCGCCGCAACACGCGCCGTCGTGTTTTCACTGATCGTCGTCCTCGGCGCTGATACGTTCGTCAATGCGATATTCTACTTCATACCCGGACTCATCTGATCGCGGCGCGGTGCTCCGCGTCGAGAATCTGACAGGGCCGCTGCACGCTCCGGTGATTCACGACGTCTCGCTCGCCGTCCCCAGCGGCGCGACGCACCTTGTCATTGGACCGATTCACGCGGGAAAATCGATGCTGTTACGGCACATCGTTGGCCTCGAGCAGCCGTTGAGCGGGCGCATTCTCCTCGAAGGCTCACGGGTCGATGACGCCATCGACTCGGAGACGCAATTGCGCCGCTTGCGCGCGCGCGTCGGCGTGGTCTTCGAGGGATCGGCGCTGATTTCCCGCATCAGCGCGGTGGAGAACGTCGAGCTCCCGCTGCTCGAGCACACCGGCGCGTCACCCGCGGAGGCACGCGAAGCGGCGCAAGAGTTGCTTGCCGAGGTCGGCATGGCGGACGTCGGCGATACCACCGCTGAAGATCTCGCGCGGTCGGCTCGGCGTCGTGTCGCGATCGCGCGCGCACTGGCGTTGCGGCCGGCGGTGCTCCTGCTCGACGAGCCCACGCAACGACTCGATTCACAGTCGGCCCACGAGATCGACGACCTGCTCGCCGAGCTGCAGGAACGGCATCAATTCGGGGTGTTGATATTCTCCCACGAAGTTCGACATGCGTTCGGAATGGCGACTGACATCTACGTGATGGCAGACGGCTGCATCATCGAGCGCGGCGATCGCACCGCGCTCCAGGAGAGCACGAACGACACCGTGCGACAGCTCCTCCACCGCCGCGGGATGCCGGCATGACGCCGCTCGCACGCGAGCAACGGTTCGGGATTGTCGTTTTCCTCGCCGCTGGCGCAATCGTACTCGCCGGCCTGATCCTGTTTTCCAACTATCCCGCCGTATTCAACCGCGGCCGCGAGTACCATTCGATCTTTGGCAGCGTCGCCGGGCTGAACGTCGGGGACGAGGTCCGGTATGGCGGGTTGCTCGTCGGCCAGGTGACCGAGGTGGATTTGTCGGAGCAGAATCCAACGGAGATCGTGGTCACCTTCCGCGTCCGTCGGAAGACGCCGATGCGCGCTGATACGAAAGCCTCAATCACGCAGGTTGGATTTCTTGGCTCGCCCTATCTGAACCTCACGCCGGGGAAGAACGACGCGGCCGTGCTGCCGCCGGGATCGCGCGTGCGCAGCGAAGACCAGATGAACTTCCAGGACGCGCTGTCGCGGCTCGCCTCGTTCTTCGAGCGCGCCGACACGCTGCTCAACAGCGCCGAGCGTCTCGCGAAGTCGTCGCCACTCGACCGCGTGGACCGGACGTTGACGCAGGTCGAGCACCTCGTCACGACGGCGAACAACGGCACCGACAAGATCTTTGGCCAGCTCGACACGGCGACCCAGCGGCTGAGCGAAGTGATGACCCGGACCGACCGCCTGATCACGCAGCTCGACAACGCGGTGAAGACGGCAACCCCCGAGCTGTCGAGCACGCAGAAGGAAGCGGTGGCCGCGCTCCGCGAGATGCGGACGCTGGTCAGCGACCTCCGCGACGCGCTCAACGAGGGCGGCGGCGCCGACCAGATGGTGCGCAACCTCGCCGCGACCGCCGACAACCTGAACCGCCTGACGACGCGCCTCGAGCGTGATCCGTCGAGCGTGCTCAAGAAACGTGATCCTCCGAAGAAGACCGTCGGCCCAAAAGCCAATGAGTGACCGCTCCGTCTTGACGTCAGGCCTAACGCGTGGCGCGGCCCGGGCCTTCGTCCCACTGCTCGCGCTGGCGACTGCGTGCATCCACTTTGGCCGCCTCCCGGCGCGCGAGCTCTATCGCATCACCCTGCCCGAACTTGTCGTCGTTGACTCGACGGCGGGGACGTCAGTCGGGTCGGCAAGCGCGCCGGCGCCGATCAGCGGGACCATCGGCATCGCCGAATACGCGACGCCCGGCGTCTACGGGGACCCGCTCATCGTCTTCCGGATCGACGACACGCAGTACGGATCCTATCCGTCGCGCGAGTGGGCGGTGCCGCTCAGCGACCAGCTCGGCGTGCTCACCGAACGGGTGCTCACCCGTGTACCACTGACCGCCCAGCGCGCAGTGTTCGACCCGCCCTCACGCCGTGCTCAGACCTATATCTGGCGCGGGACCGTTCGCGAGTTCGAAGAGGTCGATCGCGGGTCGCAGGTACTCGCCGCCGTCCGGATCGACGTCCGCATCGCGCGCGCCGAGGACGACAGCATCGTCTGGTCGGGCACCTCCCGGCTCGAGCGCGCGGCGCAGCCGGCAAACATGTCCGGCATTGTCCAGATGCTCAGCACACTCGCTGACGAAGTACTGACGGATCTCGCGACCCGCGCCCAGCGAGAGCTGGCGGCGAAACGGCCATGAACCGCGCGCCTCGCGGCGCATGATCGACCGATGAATCCAGAACGCCTAACGGTAAAGTCCGGCGAAGCGGTCACCGAGGCAGTCAACCTTGCTCGCCGCGCTGGCAACCCGCTCGTCTACGATACTCATCTACTCCTCGCGCTACTCGCGCAGCAGGAGAGCATTGTCGTCCCCGTGCTGCAGAAGGTCGGCGCCAGCGTAGCGGCGTTGCGAGACCAGGCGGAGCGTGAGGCAGCGCGCCATCCGAAGCAGAGCGGGGGATCGGCGCAGCCATCGACGTCTCGTGAGCTGAATCAGGTCCTCGACCGCGCCGAAGAGGAAGCGCGCGAGCTCAGCGACGAGTATGTATCCACGGAGCACCTGTTGCTCGCGCTCGCGTCAACGAAGGGTGCCGAGACCAACACGATCCTCACGCGCGCCGGCGCGACACACAAGGCGTTGCTCGCCGCAATCGAGAGCGTGCGAGGCTCGCACCGCGTCACCGACCAGACGCCGGAAAATCAGTACCAGGCCATCGAGAAATACACCCGTGACCTCACCGACGCGGCGCGGGCCGGCAAGCTCGATCCCGTCATCGGCCGCGACGAGGAAATCCGTCGCGTGATCCAGGTGTTGTCGCGGCGCACGAAGAACAACCCGGTGCTCATCGGGGAGCCCGGTGTCGGCAAGACGGCGATCGTCGAGGGACTGGCCCAGCGCATCATCAACGGCGACGTGCCGGAAGGGCTGAAGAACAAGCGGCTCGTCTCGCTCGATCTCGGTGCGCTGATCGCCGGCGCAAAGTTCCGTGGCGAATTCGAGGAACGGCTCAAGGCCGTGCTCAAGGAGATCACCGACGGCGAAGGACGATTCATCGTCTTCATCGACGAGATGCACACGATCGTCGGCGCGGGCAAAGCGGAAGGATCGATGGACGCCGGCAACATGCTGAAGCCGATGCTCGCGCGGGGCGAGTTGCGCGTCGTCGGCGCGACGACCCTCGACGAGTACCGAAAGCATGTCGAGAAGGATCCCGCGCTCGAGCGGCGCTTCCAGCCCGTGTACGTCGGTGAGCCGACCGTCGAGACGACGATCGCGATCCTCCGCGGCTTGAAGGAGCGCTACGAAGCGCACCACGGCGTTCGCATCACCGACGCAGCCATCGTCGCCGCGGCGACGCTCTCGCATCGCTACATCGGTGACCGCTTCCTCCCCGACAAGGCGATCGACCTGATTGACGAAGCGTCGTCGCGGTTGCGGATCGAGATCGATTCGATGCCCCAGGAGATCGACGAGATCGAGCGCCGGCGGATGCAGCTCGAGATCGAGCGTCAGGCGCTGAAAAAGGAAAAAGACGCCGCCGCGCGCGAGCGACTGGCCGCGCTCGAGCGGGAGCTGGCCGAGCTGTCAGAGAAGTCGACCGGGATGAAGGCCCAGTGGCAGAAGGAGAAGGAAACGTTAGGCGGGGTCGGCCGGATCAAGCAGCAGATCGAGCAGGCGCGCATCGAGGCCGAGCAGGCGCAGCGCAGTGGCGACCTGGCGAAGGCGGCCGAGGTCACCTACGGGCGCATCCCTGACCTCGAGCGCCAGATGCGCGATGTCGAGAAGTCGCTGGCGACCACCGACGGCAAGCCGCGCTTTTTAAAGGAAGAAGTCACCGCCGAGGACATCGCCGAAGTGGTTGCCCGGTGGACGGGAATCCCGGTCACGCGAATGATGGAGAGCGAGAAGCAGCGGCTGACCAAGCTCGAGGACGAGCTGGCGCGGCGCGTGATCGGCCAGCGTGAGGCGGTGGCCGCGGTGGCCAATGCCGTCAGGCGGTCACGTGCCGGGTTGCAGGATCCCAATCGGCCGATCGGTTCATTCATCTTTCTCGGACCGACCGGGGTCGGCAAGACGGAGACGGCCCGCGCGCTCGCCGATTTCCTCTTCGACGACGAGCACGCGATGGTGCGCATCGACATGTCCGAGTACATGGAGAAGCACGCGGTCGCTCGGCTGATCGGCGCGCCGCCGGGCTACGTCGGCTACGAGGAGGGTGGCCAGCTCACCGAAGCGGTCCGCCGGCGTCCCTACGCGGTGATCCTCTTCGACGAGATCGAGAAGGCGCATCCCGATGTCTTCAACGTGCTGCTCCAGATCCTCGACGACGGACGGCTGACCGATTCGCAGGGCCGCACGGTCGATTTCCGCAATGCCGTGATCATCATGACGTCGAACATCGGCAGCCACTTCATCCTCGAGCACGCCGGTGGCGATCGCGAGATGGTCGAGGCGCAGGTCCTGACGACGCTCCGGCAGCACTTCCGCCCCGAGTTTCTCAATCGCGTCGATGACATCATCATCTTCCGACCGTTAGGGCGGGCGGAGATCGAGCACATCGTCGGCCTGCAGCTCGGCCACCTCGAGAAGCTCCTCGGCGATCGGAAGCTCACGCTCGAATTGACTCCCGAGGCCCGCCGGCTGATCGCCGAGGAAGGCTACGACCCGGCGTTCGGCGCGCGGCCGCTCAAGCGCGCGGTGCAGCGGCTCCTCCAGAATCCCCTCGCGCTCTCGATCCTCGAGGGCAAGTTCGTCGATGGCGATACGATTCGCGCGACGCTCGGTCCGGGCGGCCGCATCGCGTTCGAGCGCGCGGAGTCGTCGGGAGCGCACGACGACGCCGTGCATGGCACCGCTGCCAGCGGACGTTAGGCAGTTGTGTGGACGGCATGTTGACGAAAATTGATGCTCGCCGCTGACGAACGCTGGATGCGCCTCGCCGTCTCCGCCGCGCGCGAGGCAGCGGCCGCCGCCGAGGTGCCGGTCGGTGCCGTCATCGTCCGCGGTGACGAAGTCGTCGCCGTCGCCGGCAATCGCACGTTGCGTGACCAGGATGCGACAGCGCACGCCGAACTGCTTGCCGTACGCGATGCCTGCGCGGCGGCGGCGAGCTGGCGTCTCGACGACTGCACGCTCTACGTCACACTCGAGCCGTGCGCGATGTGCGCCGGCGCGCTCGTCCTCGCGCGCATCGGCCGCGTCGTGTTTGGCGCATGGGACGAAAAGGCGGGGATGGCCGGCTCGGTCGACGACCTGCTGCGCCATCGGCGGTTGAACCATCGACCGGAAGTCGCGGCGGGCGTGCTGGCGGCGGAGTGCGGGGCGCTGCTCAGCGAATTCTTTCGCGCGCGTCGCTCGTCGCCCGATGCAGCGACGCCCGGCGCTGCGCTCGTTGACTTGCCCGACGCGTCCGGATAAATTTTGGGACTCCAGGACGGGTGGCCGAGTGGTTGAAGGCACCAGTCTCGAAAACTGGCATACCGGCAACGGTATCGTGAGTTCGAATCTCACCCCGTCCGTCTGGTGATGAGAACGTGAGGGCTCGTCCCCTCACCTTCTTTTTTTGTGGGACGTTCATCGTCGCGTATACATCAAGCGATGCTGCACGCGAGGATGGGTGGCCGAGTGGTTTAAGGCGCACGCCTGGAAAGCGTGTTGACGGGAAACCGTCGCGAGAGTTCGAATCTCTCCCCATCCGCTTGCCCCGCTCAGGCTACCACAGCTGGCGGGGTATTGCGTTTCGTCCCACCAATACCGGCAACGCACCGCGTTTTCCTCCGGCTAACGGTGCTACCCCCCCCTCAGCGATGGGTTCGCGCCGGGCCGTCCTGGCCGCCCTCTATCCACGCGATCCGGTATCGCGTAGCGTACTCCCGGTCCACACGGTGAACGCTCATCCTACGGCCCGAGGTACCAATGCATCGCCACTTCCGAATCACGCTGACCGGTCTTACCGCGGCGACGTTCGTAGTCGCGTGCGGGGACTCGACCACCGGCCGGCAGACCGCGCGACCGGGAATCACGGACCCCAGCTTCACGCTCGCATCGGGCTTCGTCTCCACCCTGCTGGCGCGCGGCAACGCGGGGAGCTTTCACATCCAATCGAAGGCCAACAAATTCGAGGTCGAGATCAAGGCAAAGGACAATACGGACATTGCAGTATCAAGTATCGCGGTAGCTGTCGGGGGGAATTCAGGATGGCATTCCCATCCGGGTCCGGTCCTCGTCGTCGTGAAGACCGGGTCGATCACGTTCTACAATGCGCCTGATTGCGTGCCGGTCGTTCATAACGCGGGTACCGCGTTCGTCGAGCCGGGCGGCGATGTCGGCCTCGCGCAGAACGAAGGCGCTGTCGCGGCGACGGGGACGGCAACGTTCTTCGCGCCGCAGGGCGCGGCGCTGCGCATCGATCAGCCGGCACCGGGCGGGAACTGCCCGCCCTGACACGAGCGTAACCGCGCCCCAGTTGTCCGTCCCGCTCGAGCGCGGCCGCTCGGGCGGGACGTTTGCGTTCGCCATGTCGCTCCCGGCATAATACGCGTGGCGATTTTCCGGCGACCAACGCCGACACTGAACTCCAGACCGCAGGGGGCGTGCGATGGCGCAGGCGACAGTCCGCAACCAGCAGAAGCTCCTCTCCGGGAACAAGCTGATCATCGCCAACCAGAAGAAGATCCTGCGCGATCAGGATCGACTCCGGCCGATTCTCGCCAATCAGCTGCGGATCATCCGCAACCAGGAAGCGATTCTCAAGAACCAGCGAAAGATCCTCGCCGACAACGCCCGGCGCTTCCGCGAGATGGCCCGCCGGCCGTGAGCCGGCCGCCCGCTCGGCCAGTCGCTGCCTAACGTGTAGCCGGACGGCCTGTCATCGGGCGTCGATGACGTGCTCCATGACGCTCGCGTAGCGCCGCCAGCCGGCGATTGCATCGGCCAGCGCGTGTCGCCCCTCGGTCGTGAGGTGATAGTACCGCGCGATCCGGTTGTTCTCCGTCGTCCGCCAGTACGAGTTCACCCAGCCGCGCTTCTCGAATCGATGGAGCGCTGGATAGAGGGAGCCCTGGCCGACATGAAAGACGTCGCGCGACATCGCCGCGACCCGCGCGCTGATCCCCCAGCCATGCACCGACTCGAGTGCGAGCGCCTTGAGGATCAGCAGATCCAGCGTACCCTGGATCACGTCGAGAGAATCCGTCAATCCTGTCGCTCCTGTCGGAGTGAAAGGGAAGTATCAGTAATTGCGATGTCTTGCGCAACTCCGGGCAGTGGGTGTAGCATGGCCCATCCCAGGGAACTCATCGATGACAAGCCAACCACCTCGCACCGTCACGCGCCACGGTGGCGTAACGTTCGGACACGCCGGAATGTTCTGGTTCGGCGTGATCGCCGTGACGAGCGGCGTGCTGCTGCACCTGCCGATGTACGTGATGGGACGCGCTCACGGGTATCGACTCGCCGGCATGCCGATGGATGCGCCAATGCAGTTCGGGATGGCGGCGATCATCGTCGGACTCGCCGCCTGCCTCTACGGCTTGTATCCGCGCACGGCCGGCACGACGGCGCGCGCCGCCTCGCGGATCAGGGTCAGCGCACTCGATGACGCGCCGCTCACCCTCGCGCACGCCGGGTTGCTCGTGACCATGACGGTTGCCGTCACGATCGACATCATGAAGCCGACCGCACTCGCGTTCGTGCTGCCGGGAATGACGATGGAGTACGGGCTCAAGGGTCCGCTCAATCCTGGAGGCACCATACCAGTCGCCTACGTCGCGCTCTCCGGAATCATCGGGACGGTGCTCGGCTCGTTTGTCTGGGGATGGTTAGGCGACCGCATCGGCCGGCGTGCGTCGATTCTCTACGCGGGGATCGGGTTCATTGGCACGTCGATCTGCGGCGCGATGCCGAGCTTCGGCTGGAATCTCGTCATGTGCTTCCTCATGGGGCTCGCCGTCGGCGGAATGCTCCCGATCTGCTACGCGCTGCTCGCCGAGACGATTCCGGCCAGGCACCGCAGCTGGCTCATGATCCTCGTCGGCGCGGATATCGCTGGCGCCTACATCCTCACCAGCTGGCTCGCCGTCGCGCTGGTGCCGACCTACAGCTGGCGAATCTTGTGGCTGATCGGACTCCCCACCGGATTGCTGTTCGTCCTGCTCAACCGCTGGATTCCCGAATCGCCGCGTTTCCTTCTCGCCAACGGAAGCGACGACGAAGCGCTCGCCGTGATGCACCGCTTCGGTGCCGTGGTGCTCGACGAAACCGCGTCGGGGCTCGACGTCGAATCGAGAGTCGCGAGCCGATGGAACCAGCTCGGCAGCCGCGAGTTTCGCGGATTGACCGCGGTGATCGGCTGTCTCGCCCTCGGCTCCGGGTTGGTACTGTTCGGGTTCAACCTCTGGATTCCGTCGAACCTGCGAAAGCTCGGCTACACCGATGCTGACGCGATCCTCCGGAACGCGGCGCTGATCGGCTTTCCGCTGACGTTCGTCGTCGCGTGGATGTACGGATTCTGGAGCAGCAAGAAGACGATCATCGCGATCAGTGCACTGACCGCCGCGGCGCTGTTCGGGTTTGTCATCGCCGGCGACTCGATCGTACAGAATCGCGGGCTGCTCTACGCGCTGCTCGTCGTGCCCATCTGGGGAATCAGCGCCGTGGTGGCGGTGATGTCGGTCTACAGCGCCGAGGTGTACCCGACGCGTGTTCGCTCGCGGGGAACCGGGTTCGCGGCAGGCGCCAGCAAGGCGGGGGGTGTGGCGATCATCGCCCTCGTCGTCTTCGGCATCGCGACGCCGTCGATCGCGACGGTGGCGCTGATCGGTGCGATTCCGATGACCCTCGCTGTCGTCCTCGTTGCCGTGTTCGGCGTCGAGACGAGACAGCGCCGCCTCGAAGACATAACGGCCGAGGAATTCCACCGCGCCGCCGGCGCGCCGTCGCTATGACGCGGACGCGCCAAGCTCCGCAGCCGCTGCATCGCGCACCGCGGTGAGGAAGGCGCGGACGAGGTGCTGCCTGACGTGACGCCGGCGGCGGACGACGCGGATCGTCCGGCTCGGAACGGGATCGGCGAAGGGGATCAGGCGACGGCGCTGCTCGGGCGTCGTCAGCGCGGCCGCGGCGAGGGCAGGGAGCAGTGTCATCCCCGATCCGCGCTCGACGAGATTGCGCAGCGTCTCGAGGTTGCCGCTCTCGAAACGCGCCAGGCGCGTGCACGCCGTCGCCGAGCGCGCGGCCGGCGCCGCCCCCCGTCCCCGGCGCTGGCTGCAGAGCGACACGACATGCGTTCGCAGGCAATGCCCCTCCGAGAGCAGCCAGAGGTCATCGAGCGCGAGATCGTGGACGGATAGGCGCTTCTTCCCCGCCAGGCGATGCGTGCGGCTGACGTATCCAATGAACGGCTCGTGAAAGAGCGTGCTCCCGACGATGTCCGTCCCACGCACGGCAGTCGCGACGAGCCCGACGTCGACCGTGTCATCGCGCAGGCTGGCCAGCACTGACTCGGTGACGCGCTCCTCGACAACCAGCTCGAGCGCCGGGTAGCGGTCGGCAAGCAGCCCAAGCACCTGCGGCAGGAGGTACGGAGCGAGGGTCGGGATGACTGCCACGTGCAGCTCGCCGGCAACGCTGCCCCGTGCCTCGTCGCGGAGCTCCTCGAGCCGCGCGGTCTCGCGCAGCACGACGCGCGCCTGCTCGACGAGCACGGCACCGATGTCGGTCGGCAGGAGCGGTGTGCGACTGCGATCGAAGAGCGTGGCGCCAAGCGCCCGCTCCAACTTCCGCAACTGGACTGACAGCGTTGGCTGCGTGACATGGCAGGCGGCTGCCGCGCGCTCGAAATGGCGGTGCGTGTCGAGCGCGACGATGTAGGCTAGCTGCGTCAGCGTGATGGTCGAGCTGGGATTCCAGAGCATGAGCGAACGGCTGAGAGAAAGACCGCGCAAAGGGGGCGGAGGCACCTTCATAGAGTACAACTATGACAAAGATAAAGATAATCGATTGGATTTATGATAGCGGATGGGCGACGTTCCGCTACGGAGCGAACGGTTCCGGCGCACCACCACGGTCGAAGCGCACACGCGAGAGGATTTCACATGGCGAAGAAGAACGGCACGAAGCCCACGAACGACGTCGACTCGGCGCCAGCGCTGACCACGCGCCAGGGACATCCCGTTCCCAACAACCAGAACAACCGGACGGTCGGCGATCGTGGGCCGACGGTGCTCGAGAATTATCACTTTCTCGAGAAGATCTCGCACTTCGATCGCGAGCGGATTCCCGAGCGCGTCGTCCACGCCCGCGGCGCCGGCGCGCACGGCTACTTCGAGAGCTACGGCAGCGTCGGCGATGCGCCGGTGTCGCGCTTCACGCGGGCCAAGCTGTTTCAGGGCAAGGGCAAAAAGACGCCGGTCTTCGTCCGCTTTTCGAGCGTGATCCATGGCGGCCACTCGCCGGAGACGCTGCGCGATCCGCGCGGATTCTCGGTGAAGTTTTATACCGAGGATGGCAACTGGGACCTCGTCGGCAACAACCTGCAGGTGTTCTTCATTCGCGATGCGATGAAATTCCCCGACGTCGTGCACGCGTTCAAGCCCGACCCCGTGACCAATCGCCAGGATTCACGGCGCATCTTCGACTTCATCAGTCTCAGCCCGTCGGCGATGCACATGATCACCTTCCTCTTCAGCCCGTGGGGAATTCCGGCGAACTACCGCGAGATGCGCGGCTCCGGCGTGCACGCCTACAAGTGGGTCGACGCCAAGGGCGACGCGGTGCTCGTCAAGTATCACTGGATTCCGAAAGCGGGCGAGCGCAATCTCCTGCAAGCCGAGGCCGAGCAGATCCAGGGGAAGAACTTCAAACGCGCGACGGAAGGCCCGCACGACGCGACCGAGCGCAGCGACTTTCCCGAATGGGAGCTGCAGGTGCAGATCATGGAGGACGGCGAGCACGCGGAACTCGATTACGATCCGCTCGACGCGACCAAAGTGTGGCCTCC
>JBKJQR010000152.1:0-50972 GCA_046593895.1 Gemmatimonadaceae bacterium
CGCAGGACACTTGGTGCAAAGGGTCGGAAGCCTTCGCGAAACTTGATCTTCAGGTTCATCTGCGCCTGCATGCGCGGGCTGCGCGGGTCACCGATGATGCTGCGGCAACCGAGCGAGCGTGGGCCGAACTCCATTCGGCCGTTGAACCATCCGACGATCTTCTCTTCGCTCAGATGCGACGCCACCTCGGGCATGAGCGCGTCGCGATCCAGCCGCCGGTATGCCGCGCCGACGCTCCTCAGGTACGTCTCGATGTCGTCGGGACTGAATGCAGGCCCGAGGTACGCGCCGCGCATGGAATCCTTCCCTGGCGTGACGGCGCGCGGGTTCCCGAGGTAGCGATGGTGGATCAGTTGCGCAACGCCGAGCGCGCCGCCGGCGTCGCCCGCCGCCGGCTGGATCCAGATGTTGCGGAAGCAGCCGTCGCGGAGCACGCGCCCGTTCGCGACCGCGTTCAGTGCGACGCCACCGGCGAGGCAGAGGTTCGGGAGGCCGGTCTCCGTGGCCAGTGTTCGGGTGAGTCGGAGAATGACATCCTCAGTCACCCGCTGGATAGACGCGGCGAGATCCATGTGCCGTGGCGTGAGCGGTTCGTGCGGCGATCGCGGCGGCCCGTCGAACAGGTTGTGGAAGCGATCGCTCGTCATCGTCAGCCCGGTCGCGTAGTTGAAGTAGCGTTGATCGAGCCGGAAGCTCCCATCCGGTTTCAGGTCGATGAGGTTGTCAAGAATCCGCTGGGCGTACCGCGGCTCACCGTAAGGCGAGAGCCCCATCACCTTGTACTCGCCGGAGTTGACGCGGAATCCGGTGTAGTAGGTGAACGCCGAGTAGAGCAGTCCGAGCGAGTGCGGGAAGTGCAGTTCCTTCTGGATCGTGATCTGGTTGCCAGCGCCGATCGCGGTGGATGTCGTGGTCCACTCGCCGACACCGTCGATGGTGAGGATCGCCGCGTCGCGAAATGGCGACGGATAGAACGCGCTGGCCGCGTGGCTGAGGTGGTGCTCGGAGAAGCGGAGCTTCTGCCTGACGTCGGCCAGCGCGTCGATGATCTTGAGCTCGTCCTCGAGCACCTTCCGCTGGAACAGCTTGTCGCGCAGCCAGGCCGGCATCGACGCGCGGAACGACCGAAAGCCGCGCGGTGCCTGGGCGAGATAGGTCTCGAGCAGCCGCTCGAACTTCAGGAAAGGCTTCTCGTAGAAGACGACGAGATCGACGTCGCGCAGCGCGAGCCGGCCTTCGGCGAGGCAGTAGTTGACAGCCTGCGTCGGGAACGACGCGTCGTGACGGCGACGCGAAAACCGTTCTTCCTGCGCGGCGGCGAAGGGGACGCCATCGCGTACCAGTGCGGCAGCGCTGTCGTGATAGAACGCCGAGATACCGAGGATGTTCAACGTGCGCGCGTCAGAAGAGCGTGTAGATGAACGGCGCGAGTGATGAACCACTGGCGACGAGAATCAACCCGGCGACGGCGAGCAGTATCACCAGGACGGGAAGAATCCAGTATCGCTTGCGGCGCCGCATGTACTGCCACAGCTCGGAGAGAAAGGAGAGCATCGGTTGCTAGAACTGGCGTGGCCAGGAGTCACTCGTGGGCGGATCCTCGCGCGCGAACCAGTAGCTCGTCGCATCGCGGTCAATCCGGCGGCGCAGCGGATCGCGTCCCGCGAGGCGCATGACGAGCGCGAGCGGCGTGATGACGAGCGCGAAGACGAGACCGAGCACAATCGGATTGACGATACGCTCGAGGAAACTGCCGAGTCGCGTCCATGCAACGTTAGGCAATCGCAGCAGGCGCGGCCGGAGGAGCGCCAACGCGGCGAATGCCAGCGCCGCAGCGAGCGCGATCGAGCCGGGGCGGCCGTGCAGGCGTAAGTATCCCGAGTACACGACAAGCACCGCGGCCATCGTCAGCCCGAAGTTGCGATCGCTCGGCGTCCTGGTGACGCGATGCGAAGCGTCGCGCTCTGCGCCATGCGCCGCGTTCATTGCGGGAGGTGCTCGAGCAAGTCCTTGCCGCCGCGATGATCGGGCGCGACGCGGAGCAGCTCAGCGAGGATTGTCCGCGACCTGTTGTGCTGGTCGGTGAGCGCGTAGGCAAGGGCGAGGTCGTAGAGCACAACCGGATCGCGCGGCGCGGTCGCGTGTCGCTGCTCGAGATCGGAGAGAGCGCCCGCGGCGACATAGCGCGCGACGGTGCGACGGTCGTTAGGCGCCGTCTCCGCTGCCTGCTTGAGATACGGAAGGGCGGCGGCTCGGTCCCCGCGCTTGAAGAGCAGGGACCCGACCAATGCGTTGCCGCGCGGTGTCGGTTGTCGCGCGACCGCCGCACGGGCGTAACGGAGCGCGTCGTCCGCGTTGCCACGACGGAGCAACATGTCGGCGAGATCGAGGAGAGGCTCGGGCGACGGGCGAAGCTCGGCGGCGAGGGCGAGCGCGGCGCGAGTGGCGACCGCGGTGTCGCCATCGCGATCGGCACGTACACGGAGGCGCTCGGTCGCCTCGGGCCAGTGCAGGCGCCCGAGCACGACGGCCTGCGCAAGTTCCTCCACCTCGGTGCGCGGGTGGAGGGTGTCGACGACCGCCGTACGCTCGGCGCCGCGTGGCCGAAAGGGCCAGCCCGAGGTGAGGCGATCGGTGCGGAGGACGGCAACGAGCGAGTCGACCGGAGTCACGGCGATCGAGTGACGCGCTTCGGTGGCGGGGACGGCCGGCGTCCAGTCGCCGATCATGTGCCGTGCGCGCATCGCCTCGTAAAAGGCGTCGGCGATGACGAAGTAGCCGTCGAGATTCGGGTGCAGGTGTTCGAGGATGAGCGTGTGGCCGGGAACGCCGCCCGGCGATGCATCCTCGATCGCACGCTCTGTCTCGACGACGATCGCGCCGTGTCGAGCGGCCTCCTCGCGAATGATGCGATTCATCGCTTCAGGGGCGCGGAATCGCAGCGGATCACGCTCCTTCGCCTCGCGATAGGCAACCCGCGCGCGCGTCATGTCGTTCGCTGCATCGAGTCGCCTTGCCTGTGCGTAATAGACGTCCGCCGAGTCGGCGCCGCCCGCACCGGCGAGTGGCGGCTGATCGCGCTCGTTGCTCGCGAGCGTGCCGATGAGCACAGGAATTCCCTGCGAGTGATAACGCGACAGGATATCAGCGAGGTTCGCCCGGAACTGCGCGAGTCCCTGCTCATACCGCGTGGAGCCGAGCGCGACCTGTTGCTCGCCGGCCATGAGCTGCATGACCGTGCGCGGCGCGTCGCCGCTTGCACCGGTTTTCGCCGACCCGCTCCCGATGAGCTGCGCCAGCAGTTGCACGATGCGCGAGCGGCCGACCGCGAGGTAGGTGAGCACGAGCGGTCGGTGCAGCCCCGACGCCCGCGCCGCGCCGGCACCGAACACACCGTAGTACTCGTTGTGTCCTGTGTAGATCAGCACCGCGTCCGGATGCTGCGCGACGACTTCGTCCACCTGATCACGCAACGTGTACGAGTTGACGCCGGTGAGCGCGGTGTTGACGATCTCGATGTCGCGGTCGGGAAACGCTGTCGCGAGCCGTTGCTCGAGCATGCGCGACGGCATCCCTCCGTGTCCGTAGGGAAATCCCTGCGCGGATGACTCGCCCTGAAAGACGATGCGATACGTCTTCGGCGTTCGGTTTGCGCGAATGAAGTCCAGCGACGGTGTGGGAACGAACGGCCCGTTGGCGAAATAGCGCCTCGCCATCTGCGGATTGGGCTGCAGATACTCGGGATGGTTCGGCGCGATCACGAACAACGGGTAATCGTCCCCGTAACCCACGGCGCGGAGCGCGAGCTCGAGGGCGCCGAGAAGAAGGAAGGGCAACGCCATCACGATCGCCATCATGAGCCACCGCCGCGCGCCGGTGAGCTGCGTCCGAGGAGTCACTACGGACGGCGCGCCGCGTGAGCCATCGTCAACCGACTCGATACGTGGGCGGCCGGCGCTGAATGGCGGTGGCGCTTCGCCAGCAGGCCGGCGCGAAGTGCCACGATTCTTCCTCTTCATGGGGCGAAAAGTGGGAATGGTTCCGCGGCGCCCAGGGGCAGACGGCGGTCAGCGAAGGGCGCGCTCACGCGGCTCCGCACCATGATAGCCACCGACTGCCGGCGCACAAGCCGAGTCGATCCGTTGCCGCGAATGAACACCGCGGGAAGGCTCTCTATTTGCGACAGCGCTCGCGGGGATCGCCGGTCCGACGCCGGCGTAGTGGAAGGCGCGCGGGCCGGCGATCATATTGATTGGCGTCGATGGAGTAATTCGTTCGCCGTCGGCTATCTCTCAGCGGGAGCGGTGCGTCGGTGGAATCAGCAACGGTAAGTCCGCGGGTCAGACTGGTGGCGGCGGCCAGCGCGACATCAGTCGCGGCGCTGCTTGCGCTGGCCGCGGCCTGCAGCACCGCGCTCGACCCAGCGGGACCTGGCGAATTCCCGGTGCGGACCATCGTCGCGAATCACCTTATCGCTCCGATCACCGTCTCGGTGGATGGCGTTCCGGTCGTCGGACTGCAAAGCGGGGGAAGCAGCGGCATCACCTTTTCCTCGTCAGCGAAGCTGCTTACGTGGGCGTCGGCCAAGCCGCTAGGCAGCGATGGTCGGGTGATCGATGACGACATCGGCGACGTGAGAATTTCAATTGCCTCGATCGACCGGGTGCTCGACATCGGCAACGTGATCGACAACCAGACCTACATCACGGCACGAATCTTCAACTACACCGACGTTCCGGCGGCAATTGGCGTCTCCGACGGCGTCTATGTCTCGTGCGGCGTACCGCTTCCCGCGGCGACCGGTGCAGTCCACAGCTACACGCAGACGGGGTATTATCGCCTTCTGTCGACGACGGAGATTCGCGCCTACCGCGACCCGACACGGTGCAGCGGTCCGTACACGCCATGGCCGGCGTCGGAGTTGCGCGCGTTCAGCCCGTCATCGGGGCTGATCATCCTGACGTTGAACTCCCCGCCCTGACCGCAAAGCTGATCACAGCGACCGGGAGCCGACAAGCACGCGAATGACCAACGACGTTAGGCCTGACGACCTGCTTGCTCACCACTCACTCACTGCCGACGACAGAGCGGCGACGCATGACCGGTCCTTCCTCCATCGATCGCCGTGAAGCACTGCGCCGGGTCGCGCTGATCCTCGGCGGCGCCGTGTCAGCACCGGCGATTGCCGGTGTCCTCGCTGGCTGTAGCGGCGGCGCGGCGGGCGCGGGCGACTGGACGCCACGCGCCTTCTCCCCGGCGCAGGGCGCGATGATCGAAACGATCGCCGAGCAGATCATTCCGCGGACCAGCACGCCGGGCGCGCGTGACGCCGGCGTCCATCGTTTCATCGACGTGATGATGGCCGAGTATTACCGGCCGGTGGAGCGCGACCGATTCGCGGCCGGGCTCGCCGACCTCGACCAGCGCGCCGATCGTGCGCATGGTCGCCCCTTCCTCCGCTGCGACGACAGTGCGCAACGTTCACTCCTCGTCACGCTCGACGCCGAGACATTCGCGTCGCCCCGGCCTCCTGGCGAGACGCCATGGTTTCGCACGATGAAGGAGCTGACGGTCCTCGGCTACTACACGTCGGAGCCCGGTGCGACGCAGGAGTTGCGACACGAGCCGGTGCCCGGACGCTACGAAGGCTGCGTCCCGCTCGCTCGCGTCGGACGAGCGTGGGCGGTCTGAATGGCGGACAATGTGTACGATGCGATCGTCGTCGGATCAGGGATCACCGGCGGGTGGGCGGCGAAGGAGCTGACCGAGAAGGGGCTGCGCACGCTCGTCGTCGAGCGCGGGCGCGCCGTCGAACACGGGAAGGACTACATCACCGAGTGGCTCCAACCATGGGAGCTGGCGCATCGCGGCCGCGGCGATCGCGAACTGTACGCGCGCGACTATCCGATCCAGAGCAAGAATTACGCGTTCGGCGAAGCGACGCGGCACTTCTTCGTCAGCGATCGCGAGCACCCGTACATCACCGACGGCGAGAAGGATTTCCGCTGGATCCGCGGCTACCACCTCGGCGGGCGGAGCCTGATCTGGGGGCGCGCATCGTGGCGCTGGAGTGATCTCGATTTCACCGCGAACGTCACCGATGGTCACGGAGTCGACTGGCCGATCCGCTATCGCGATCTCGCGCCCTGGTACGATCACGTCGAGCGCTTCATCGGCGTAGCCGGCGAGAAACTCGGGCTCGCGCATCTGCCTGACGGCGAGCTGCTGCCCGCGTGGGAAATGAACTGCGCCGAGCGATTCGTGAAGCAGGGGCTCGAGCGCGCGTTTCCCGAACGCCACCTGACGATGACGCGCGTCGCGAACCTGACGCAGGCGCTCAACGGGCGCCAGCCGTGCAAGGCGCGCAACCAGTGCGCGCGGGGGTGCAGCTTCGGCGCCTACTTCAGCAGCCTGAGCTCGACGCTGCCGGCGGCGCGAGCGACCGGCCGCCTAACGGTGGTGACCGATGCGATCGTCGAGAGCGTGGTCTACGACGACCGGCGCGATCGGGTGACCGGGGTGCGGGTGATCGACGCGAAGACAAAAGAGTCGCGCGAGTATTTCGGTCGCCTGGTATTCCTCAACGCGTCGACGATCGGCACCGCGCAGGTCCTCCTCAATTCGAAGTCAGTGCGCTTTCCGAACGGGCTCGCCAACTCGAGCGGCGAGGTGGGGCACAACCTGATGGATCACCTCTCGAAGGCTGGCGCACGCGGCGTCGTGCCCGGTCTCGAGGACGATTACTACTATGGCCGGCGACCGACTGGCACCTACACGCCGCGCTTCCGCAACCTGCGCCCCGGTGAATCGGGAAGGCTCGGATTCGTACGTGGGTATGGCATCCAATCCGGCGCGGGCCGGGCCGGCTGGGATCGCGGGATGTCGGCGCCCGGGATCGGCGCCGGCCTGAAAGCGTCGCTGCACGAGCCGGGTCCGTGGGGGATGACGATGCAGGGCTACGTGGAATGCCTGCCGCGCCATGAGAACCACATCGCGCTCGACGCTGAGCGCCGTGACCAGTGGGGAATTCCCCTCGTGAACATCCGCTGGTCGTGGAGCGACAACGAGCGCGCGCTGCGCGAGGACATGAAGACGCAGGCCGCCGAGATGCTGACAGCCGGTGGATGCACCAACGTGCAGACTTACGACGACGACGCGCCGATGGGGTTCAGCGTCCACGAAATGGGCACGGCGCGAATGGGGCGTGACCCGAAAACGTCGGTGCTCAACGCGCACAACCAGGCGCACGATGTGCCGAACCTGTTCGTCACCGACGGGGCATGCATGACCAGCTCATCGTGCGTGAATCCGTCGCTGACGTACATGGCGCTGACGGCACGCGCGGTCGATCATGCTGTCGCCGAGCTGAATCGGCGCAATCTGTAACCACAGTCCGTCGCGCGGTCGTTACGTAGCGAGCGCGCCCACCTGATCGCACACACCTGACACCACCCACGATGCGCCGTTCGCCGTTGTTCCTCTCGCTCGTGCTTCTCGCCCTGCCGCTCGTCGCACAAAGTCCCGCCAGGCCACCGGCGGCGATCAACGCAATCCGCGAAGCTGACCTCAAGCGTGACCTCTACGCTCTCGCCAGCGACGGCATGCGCGGTCGAGAGGCCGGAACCATCGACGAGATGCGAGCGTCGGTGTGGGTCGCCGACGAGATGGCGAAGATCGGACTCCGCCCGTTAGGCGACTTCGGCAGCTGGTTCCAGTGGTGGAACATGCGCCGGACGCGCATCTCGAGCACGTCCAGCTCCGTGCAGCTGAACGGCCGTGCGCTGGCGCTCTGGACCGACGTCACGCCGACGACGAACAGCGCGGGCGACGTCTCCGGTCCGACGGTATTCGTCAGCGACTGGCGCGACACGACGATCGCGGTGCGCGGAAAGATCGTCGTCACCATGCTGACGCCGCCCGATCCGGCGACCATCCGCACGACGACGAACACCCCGGACTACAACTACACGCGCGCCGCGCTGGCGCCACTGGCCAGCGCGCTCACGCGGCGGGGAGCGTCCGCCGTCATCGTCGTCGCCGACTCGGTCGCCGAGCGCGCGTTCGACGGCGTCGCCAAGGTGCAGTCGCGCGGCGCCTACGATGTCGTGGGCGGCGTTCCGCGGTTTGTGCGCCCGCCCGCTCCCGGCGCTGCGCCGATCGTGCAGCCGGGGACAGCGGTGCCGATGTTGCTCATGCACCCGCGCGCACTCGCCTCACTGCGCGCTGACGGAAGCACCGTCGACATCCGTCTTCGCAGCGAGAGTTTCGAATATCCATCGGCGAACGTGATCGGTGTGATCCGCGGAACCGATCCCAAGCTGCGCGACGAGTACGTGCTCTTCAGCTCGCACCAGGATCACGATGGTGTGCGCTACACGGTAAATGGCGACTCGATCTGGAATGGCGCCGACGACAACGGGACGACCAGCGTCGCGCTGCTCGCCATCGCGCGTGCATGGAAGCAGCACCCGGGCCGGCGATCGGCGCTGTTCATCTTTCACGGCGCGGAAGAGCGCGGCCTGCTCGGCTCCCGCTATCACGTGGCCCATCCGGTGGTGCCGCTCGCGAACATCGTCGCGGTGCTGAACGGCGACATGCTCGGCCGCAACAGTCCGGACTCGGCCGCACTGCTCGGTTCCGAGCCGCCGCACCGCAACTCGGCCGCGCTGGTGCAGATGGCGATCGAGGCCAATCGCCTGACAAGCAGGTTCGTGATCGATTCGCTCTGGGACCGGCCATCACATCCCGAAGGCTGGTACTTCCGCAGCGATCATGTGCCGTACGCCGAGCGCAGCGTCCCCGCGCTCTTCTTTTCGAGCAACCTCCACCAGGACTATCACACGCCGCGGGACGAGCCGAAGACGATCGACTATGCCAAGCTCACGCGGATCGCAAAGTGGATGTACATGACGGGGTGGATCGCTGCGAATGCGAAAGAGCGACCGGCGGTGGATTCAGGGTTTGTGCTGCGATGAGTGCTCATTCCTGCGGTCGTTAAGCGCGCCTAACGCGTGAGTCATCTGGCAGACCCGGAATCCCTTTACGGCTGCCTGACGAAACGAGCAACACCCCCGGCGCCGCGATACCGGCCAACGATCGTGTCGCCGCGGATCTCGCCCGACAGAATCTCCGAAGTGTCGCTGGCAAACCAGTCGCGGAGGAACACGAGCTCGACACTTCCGTTCCGGGTGGAGCCCAGCAAGCCGCACACAGCGCAGCCGACCATGCCGAGAACAGGCCGCTTCTGATACCGGCCACTCAGTGCATCTCCCTGGTCAGCGCGCGCCGCACGCGACTCGACATACAACGCGAGACTGAGGTACGGAGTGGATTGCCGCTCCTCCGGGGTGCCGACGAAAAGGAACGTTCCCTCGATCCGATCGGGCTGCGGTGCGATGACCTCGAGATTCGCGAATCGCAGCCGGACAAGTGATCCGAACACGCCAAGCCCGCCGTGCACCCGGTTGATAATTCCCGTCCCCGACAACGGGTCGTTGTGGGTCCGGTACCAATCGTAGAAGTTCGAGTCGACCGCCGACACGGTGACCGCCTGGGGAAAGCCCGGGAAAAAGACGTGGCGCAACGACGAGACGTCCACGTTTCGGAGGTCCCCTGTCAGGCGCACGCGCGTGCTGTCGGTGAAGAAGGCGCGCGGTCCGAAGGGCGTCTCGATGCGGACCAGATAGCTGCGCGCCCCCGGCGCCGCCGGCCATTCGACAACGAGGGGGTCACCGGAGCGGTCGAAGACACGCTGCTCTGCAACAGCGGCCGCGACTCCGCCGGGCACAGATGTCTCCGCCGTTAGGCGCGTACCACTCGTCGTGACGACGGACAGCAGATACGCCCCGTTCCGCTCCAGCAAGTCGCCGCCGAGTGGAATGCGGTAGATCCCGCGCGGCGAGCCACCTGGGCTGAGGTCCTCACGCCCCGCCAGCACCTGTCCGTTAGGCAGCGTCAGTCGAACGGTCGCATCGGTCTCGGCGATGCCGTCGTCGTCGCCGAACGGCGTCTCCAGCTCGAAGGGCGGGGCCATGACCGAGACCGAGCCCGTCCTCGTCCGTTCGAGCAGCAGCACCTGCTCGCGAGCGGTCGCGCTGAGGACGGCGTGCACCGCGATACGCGCCTCGGTACGGGGGATCGCAACCTGCTCGATCTCGCACCCGGCGACGAGCGGGAGCAGGACGAAGGTGAGCAGGCGGTCAGAACGCAATGCGCACCCCGACGCTCGGCAGCACTGGAAACTGCGAGATGGCACGACGGGTCGGCGGGGCCGTCGAGTAGTGATAGAGATAGACGAAGACGTTTTTGGAGTTGAAGGTGTTCAGAACACTGACGTACGGCGCGACGGTCGCGCCGCGAATCCTGAACTCGCGCGCCGCGTCGAGATCGAGTCGGTGTGTTGGCGGAAAACGCGCACCGTTGCGGGCACCGCCGAGTGATTCGAGCGGGCGTTGAGGCTGGCCCGTTCCCCAGTGGTCCGTGGACGGATCGTAGGTCCGCCGCGCGATCTGGCCGACAATCGGCGTATACGGACTGCCGGTCGCATACCCGAATCGGGCGCCGAACCGGTACCTCGCACGCCGCCACGTCGCGATCACGTTCAGGTCATGCCGACGGTCGTGACCGGGCGCCCAGCGGTACCCGTCGCGCCACCGCGAGCTGACGCCGTACGTGTAAGCGAGCCACCCTCCGAGGCCGGTCGGCGGCTCCACCCGTGCGAGCAGGTCGAGCCCATACGATGCGCCGCGGTCAGCGAGGAACTCGTCGCCGCGGATGGCGGGGTCTTCGGAACCGTTGACCTCGAGCACGCGGTCATAACGCTTGAAGTATCCCTCGAGTCGCACCGTTCCGACGGCGCCCAGCCGTTTCTCCGCGCCGGCAATCCAGTGCCACGCGGTGGCCACCGGAATGAACGAGTCACTCGCGACCCAGATCTCGAAGTACCGCAGCGGGCCGTCGCCAGCGAGAGAATGCTGGGCCTGGGTCACGCGCCCCGTAGCCGCGGTCAGCGCCAGCTCCGGAGTGACGAAATACTTCACCGACGCACGCGGCGAGAGCGCTGCCCAACGTCGTGCCCTCAGCGCTTCGGCACGCAACCCGCCCTCGACGATCCACCGCGGCGACAACCGCCACAGGTCAGCGATCCAGAGCGCGGCGGCGGCAGGATGCTGCGCGAGATCGAAGGCGGACGTCCCCGTCTGTGCCGAGCCGGAAGCGTAGCGGATGCGTTGCGAGTTGAGTTCGTAGCCGATGGAGCGATCGTCTGCCGTCCGTCGTGCGACTACCGAACCACTGACACTCACGTCGCTGATGCTGCTGCGCTGGGTGAGAGCGCCGTTCCCCAGGTCGAGCAGCGTCGAGAAGCCGGACAGCGACACGCGCTGCTCGAGCGTCGTGCTTTCGCCGAGGTGCCAGCCGAGCAGCGGGAGGCGAGCCTCAGGCCCGAGATCGCGGGCGATCGTTGCGCCGAGCAGGCGATTTCCCCAGTTGAATGCCCACTGTCCGGCGCCGGCCCGCGAACCGGAATCGCTCCTGAACTCGGCGAGGTTGGCATCGAGGACATCTCTGCCCTCGTACGCGGTCACCGTTAGGCGGACAGACCAAGGCAGCAGATAGTTGGCGTGCGCATGGAGGTCGTGGAAGCGGTAGGGAAAGATGTTGTTGGTGAAAGCGGAGGTCACGGCATCGGCGTAGGTGCGGCGACCGGCCACGCTCCAGCTGCCGCGCCCGCCGCCTAACGCTCCGGCGAATCGCCCCGTCGCGCCGAGTGCAGAAATATCCGCCGAGCCGTGCACGCCCGGACGGGCCTCCTCGGCGGAGCGGACATCGAGCACGCTCGACAGGCGCCCGCCGTAGCGGGCCGGGAAGGCGCCGGTCATCAGCTCGAGGCTGCCCACCGTCGCGTCCATGAAGGTGCTGAACAAGCCGCCGAGGTGAAACGGATTGTAGATCGGATAGCCGTCGAGGAGGATGAGGTTCTGGTCCGCCTCGCCTCCGCGAACATTGAGGCCAGTGTTGAAGTCGTTGCGCGCCACGACGCCGGGGAGGAGTTGAACTACGCGCACGACATCCGGTTCTCCGACGCTGGGAACTCCGGCGATGGCGGCCGCGCCCATCGTTATGGTGGCGACGTCAGGCGTCGCGGCGAACGACTCGGCGTCGGGTGACTGCGCGACGGTGCGCACGGGAGCGAGCCGGTGTGCGTCAGGCAGGAGGGTGATATCCAGCCGCACCGTATCGCCCGCGGTGACGACGATGTCCCGCTCAGCGACGCGATAGCCGGCCAGGACGACGCGCACCAGGTGCGGGCCGACCGGAACGCGCTCGATCAGGAAGCGACCCGCGGTGTCGGTCGCGGCAAGCAGCGGGATTCCGACGATCGAAATTCCGGCCGCGGCCGCCGACGCGCCGCTGGCGCTGTCGGCGCGCGTCGCGACGCGGCCAGTGACGACTCCCGTGGCGGGGCTCTGCGCCGCGCCGAATGCGGGGACGAGGCCAAGCAGCGCGCCGAGCACGCCGAGTCGCGCAAAGAACACAGGCCGCCAGCTGTTCGAGGGGAACTCCGCCGATTATACCCGCCAGCCACGCCGGCCGCGAGCCGCCGTCGAGGGCAGACGACTTCAGGGACGAATTTCGCCTCGCGCTCGCGCCGGCTCGTCGAGTGAATCGTAGAGCGCGCGCCGCAGATCCCGCTTCGCGACGAGACGAGGACCAAGCTCGATGTACGCGTCGGTCGACCGGTCGTACACTGGCCAGCGCGGCCACTTGCCGGCCGTCGGAGGACCGTTAGGGTCGCCCGACGTCGCGAAGGCCAGCCAATAGTCGCTCATCGCATCGGCGAGGGTCGAATCGTAGGCCGTATGACCCGCGCCGGGATCGAGCGGGCGCGAGCGCCCGAAGACGAAGACGATCTCCGCACTGTGGTATGCGCCGCGCTTCCGGTTCACGCTGTCCTCGGCGACACGGGCGAACTGGTACAGGTACGCCGGCGCGCCACGAGCGGTGATCAAGCGGGCGAACGAGCGGCTTGGCGCCCCGAACGCCGCCTGCGGCTCGTCGGCGTTGCTGCCGACGATCACCGGCACGACGTTGCCCATGCCGAGTACGAGCAGCGAATCCACCGGATGCGGCAGCACGTAGCCGTCGATGACCGGCCAGAAAATAGGCGTCCCGATGTCGCCGGCCAGCCGCACGGTGCTGGCGAGGATCGTGTCGCCGCTGAGGGAGCGCAGCCGCGATGCGGCGGCGGAGTCGGTGCCGCGGATGCCTAACGCTGCAGCGAGCCGGAGCCCGACCGCCTCGCCGGAATCGCGGTGCGCGATGAAGCTGCCGGTCCCCGTCCCGCTCTCGAGGATCGCGCGGTGAAAAAGCCCTCTCGCCAGCGGCGATCCGATCAGCGCACCGACGCTCATCCCGCCGGCGGA
Source organism: Gemmatimonadaceae bacterium (assembly GCA_046593895.1). GTDB lineage: Bacteria > Gemmatimonadota > Gemmatimonadetes > Gemmatimonadales > Gemmatimonadaceae > JABFXC01. Next base: position 13,425 of record JBKJQR010000152.1, read on the forward strand.
CTCGCCGAAGATGGTGACGCACGCCGGATCACCGCCGAAGCGGGCGATGTTGCGGCGCACCCACTCGAGCGCGGCAATCTGGTCGAGAATGCCATAGTTCCCGGCAGCATGCGCTGGCGATTCGGCCGCCAGCGCCGGATGATCGAGAAAGCCTAACGCGCCGAGGCGGTAGTTGAGCGTGACGACGACTGCACCCTTGGCCGCGAGCGGCGAACCGTTATGACGCTCCTCGCCGCCGAACCCGGCAAAGAATCCGCCGCCGTGAATCCAGACCATCACCGGGCGGTGTCCGGCGACCGATTGCGTCCAGACGTTCAGGTAGAGGCAGTCCTCGGCGACCCCGGCGGCGAATGGATCGATATCGCCGTACGGCCGGAGCTGCATGCAGTTATGCGCGAGCCGGTCGGCGCGGCGCACCCCAACCCACCGCGGCGCGGCGCGCGGCGCGCGCCAGCGCAGGTCGCCCACCGGCGGAGCGGCAAAGGGAATCCCCTCGAACACGAGCATCCTGCTGGCCGAGTCGACGCGTCCCTCGAGGACACCGGCGTCGATCGTCGCGAGCGGGCCGGCTGCGGGAATCGTTTGCGTCATGGATGACCGCGCGCAGCCGGTGAGTGGCGACGCCGTTACGATCGCGATCGCCGCGCCGATTGCATGCACTCGGCGCGAGCGACGTGACTGCCGAAACAGTGGATTGATGTGCATGATGAGAGTGCTTGCGTGAAGTTGTGGCCGGCCGGCCAACCATGGGATAATGAACGGGAACCACGCAAGGGCCGACGCATTTGCGCCAAGGCCTGTCCGGGCCGCGGTCAATATTGTAGGTTCGCCTCCCGCCGGCGTTCGCTCGCTCGCACGGCGATCCACCGCGCGCGGTTTCACTCAGCGAAGGCGAGAATGCTGATGACAGGTGACGCGACCGAGTACGATGCGATCGTCGTCGGGTCGGGTATTTCGGGAGGATGGGCGGCGAAGGAGCTCTGTGAGAAGGGGCTTAAGACGCTCGTCCTCGAACGCGGCCGCGACGTCCAGCACATCAAGGATTATCCGACGGCGAACCTGATGCCGTGGGAGCTGCCGCACCGCGGCGCCCTGCCGCGGAAGATGGTCCACGACAACCCGCTCATCAGCAAGGCCGCGGGCTACGGCGAGGACACCGCGCACTTCTTCGTGAAGGACGCGGATCATCCGTACGTGCAGGAAAAACCCTTCGATTGGATCCGCGGCTATCAGGTCGGCGGAAAGTCACTGATCTGGGGTCGTGCCTGCCAGCGTTGGAGCAAGTACGAATTCACCGCGCCGGAGCGCCTCGGCTACGGCATGAACTGGCCGATCACGTACGACGACGTCGCGCCATGGTATTCGCACGTCGAGCAGTTCATCGGTGTCTGCGGAAACGCGGATCATCTCGAGGCGATGCCTGACGGCGAGTTTTTGCCGCCCTTCGACTTCGACTGCGCGCAGAAGCACATGCGCGACAAGCTGCACGCGCACTATGGTGATCGCCACGTCGTGCAGGGACGATGGGCACATCTCTCGAAGCCGAAGCCAATCCACCTCGAGCAGGGGCGCGGTACCTGCCAGGCGCGCAATCTCTGCATGCGCGGCTGCCCGTACGGTGGCTATTTCAGCTCGAACTCGTCGACGCTGCCGTGGGCGGCGAAGACGGGAAACCTCACCGTGCGCCCGTACTCGGTCGTGCACTCCGTGCTCTACGACGAAAAAAGTGGGCGCGCGAGCGGTGTTCGCGTGATCGACACAAACACGCACGAGGTGCACGAGTTCAAGAGCCGGATTGTCTTCATGAACGCGTCGGCACTGAACACGAACCTGATCCTGCTCAACTCGACATCGAAGCGGTTTCCTAACGGTCTCGGCAACGACAACGGGCTGCTCGGGCGCTACGTCTGCCACCAGAGCTATCGCGCGTCGGCGGGCGGCTCGCTCCCCGGGCTCGAGGGTCAGTACGTCTTCGGGCGCAATCCGACGGAGGCGATCCTCGTCAATTTCCGCAACCTCGGGAAGCAGGACACCGACTTCGTCGGCGGGTACACGACTTTTGTCGATGGCTACCGCGAGCGCGGCGCGCCGACCATCGACGACATCGGCGGCGACTACAAGGACAATCAGGCGCAGCCCGGATCATGGGGGATCTACATGTACATGCAGGGCGAGACGATCCCGAAGGAAGCGAACCACGTCCGCCTGCACGATACACTGAAGGATCAGTGGGGAATTCCGCTCCTCGTGACGTCGGTCGGCTACGACGAGAACGACGAGAAGATGATCCGCGACTGGCGGACGCAGGCGAAGGAGATGCTCGAGGTCGCAGGTTGCACAGGCGTCGACACGCGCGACACCGGCTGGGCGCCAGGGCTCGACATTCACGAGATGGGCGGCGTGCGCATGGGACGCGACCCGAAGACCTCGCTGCTCAACGCCTGGAACCAGCTCCACGCCGTGCCTAACGTGTTCGTGACCGACGGTGCCTGCATGACATCGACCGGCAACCAGAGTCCGTCGATCCTCTACATGACGCTCACCGCCCGCGCGGTGGATCACGCGGTCGCCGAAATGGCCAAGCAGAACCTCTGACGGAGCCGAGCCGATGACAATGAACCGGCGCGAGGCGCTGAAGACGACGGTCGCGTTAGGCGGGTTGCTCGCTGTCTCGGGCGGGATCCTCGCCGCCTGCGAGCGTGCGCGACAGCCGACAGCGACTGGCACGCTGTCGCGCCGGCAGCAGGACCTCGTCGAGGACATTGCCGACACGATCCTCCCGAAGACCGCGGCCTCGCCCGGCGCGAAGGAGGCCGGCGCCGGCGCCGCGATCAACCTGCTCGTCAGCGATTGCTACGAGCCTCCCGCACAGCAGCGCCTCGTCGCCGGACTGGAGGCGTTTCGCGCGCACTGCGAGGAGCAGTTCCACAAGCCGTTCGCCAAACTGTCGCGCAAGGGTCGCGAGGAGGCACTGCGCGTCGTGGCGGCCGAGGCGAAGCAGGCGCCGCCCGACACGCACTGGTTCCCCCTGATGCGGGAGCTCGCTCTCCGCAGCTACTTCTCCTCGCAGGTCGGTATGACGCAATCGCTCCGCTACATCCAGGTGCCGGGAAAGTGGATCGGCTGTACCCCATACACGCCGGGACAGCCCGCGTGGGGGTGAACTGCAGCCGTTAGCCGTTAGCTATTAGCAGGGAGGAACCACGGTCCGCACCCCCGATCCGCAGTCGCTCAACGCTAACGGCTAATAGCTAACGGCCGAATATCCGAATCACTTCGACCAGCCATGTCAAAGGTAAAAGTCGGTATTGTCGGCTCCCGCTTCCAGGCGGACTGCATCGCGCAGTCCGTCAAGATGATGCCGGACGAGATGGAGGTCGTCGCCGTCGCCTCGCCGTCGCCGGGAAACGCCGAGCAATTCGCGCGGCGCCACGGAATCGCGCGCTCCTACGCCGACTACCGCGAGATGCTTCGCGATCCGGGCGTCGAACTCGTGTCGATCACCGCGCCTAACCGTCTGCATGCCCAGATCACGATCGACGCGGCGCGCGCGGGCAAGCACGTCGTCTGCGAGAAGCCGCTCTGCGTCACACTCGAAGAAGCGGATGCGATGATCGACGCCTGTGCGAGGGCGGGCGTACTCCTGCTCTACGCCGAGGAGCTGTTCTTCGCGCCGAAGTACGTGAAGGCGAAGCAGATGGCGGACGAGGGTGCATTCGGGCGCGTCCATCTCGTGAAGCAGAGTGAAAAGCACTCGGGCCCGCACTCTGACTGGTTCTGGAACGTCGAGCAGTCCGGTGGGGGCGCACTGATGGACCTCGGCTGTCATGGCATCGCGTTCTGCTGGTGGTTCCTCGGCAAGCCACGAGTGAAGAGCGTGTATGCGCAGCTCTCGACGCAGGTGCATGGCAGCCGCACACAGGGCGATGACGAAGCAATCACCATCATCGAGTTCGAAGGCGGAGCGTCAGGTATCGTCGAGAACAGCTGGAATCGGCCCGGCGGAATGGACGACAGCATCGAGGTGTTCGGCGACAAGGGCCAGACTTACGCCGACATGCTGATGGGCAACGCGCTGCCGACGTATTCGGAAGTCGGGTTCGGCTACGCCGTCGAGAAGGCCTCGTCAACCAAGGGGTGGACGTATCCGGTGTTCGAGGAGCACTGGAACTATGGCTTCCCGCAGGAGATGCGACACTTCGCGCGCTGCGTGCGTGGCAGCGAGACGCCGATCTCCGATGGCGAGACGGGCCGCGTGGTGCAGCAGGTGCTCTACGCCGCTTACGCGTCGGCGGGGCTGGGACAGAAAATCATGATGCCATTCGCGCCGAAAGGCATCAACAAGCCGATAGATCTCTGGAAGCAACCCGCACTGGCGCGGGCGGCGCTCTGAATGCGATTAGCCGGCGCAGTGGACATCGGTGGCACTGGTACCAAGATCGGGATTGTCGGTGAGGATGGCAGCATCGCGACGCGGGCGACGATCCCGACCGATCCAGGCGCTGAGCCGGCGGCCATCGTGGAGCGAATTGCCGCGACGCTCGAACCGATGCTCGACGCGATACACGCTGACGGCAAGACAGTGGCCGGCGTCGGTGTCGCGGTCGCTGGCTTCCTCGACAGTGAGCGTTCCCTGATGTACGGCAACGCGAATCTCGCGACGCTCTGCGGATTTCCCCTGCGGCGCGCGCTCAGCGAGCGGGTCGGGCTGGACTGCCGGCTCGAGGTGGACTCCAACGCGGCGATCGTGGCCGACCAGCGGCACGGCGCCGCGCGCGGAGCGTCGCGAGCGTTAGGCATCACGCTTGGCACCGGCGTCGGCGGCGGAATGATCGTGAATGGACAGCTGCTCCGCTTCACCGGCGAGTGCGCGGGCGATCTTGGCCACATCATCATCGAGCCCGATGGGCGATCGTGCGTCTGTGGCGCCCGCGGATGCCTGGAGGCGCTCGTCTCGGCGGCCGCGCTCTCGGAGCGTGGCGGCGGGCGGCCAGTCAGCGCAATCGTCGCCAGTGCAAAGGCCGGTGACGGCGCTGCGCTCGCCGCGTTAGGCGAGACCGGCCAGTGGCTGGGACGCGGACTGGCCGCGCTGGTGCCGCTGTTCGCGCCGGAGCGCATCGTCGTCGGCGGAGGGCTGAGCGCGGCGGGCGAGTTGCTCCTGCAGCCGACGCGTGCGAGCTTTGCCTCGCACGCATCGCCGGTCTTCGCCAACGGGGTGACGATCGCCGGATCGGCGTTCGAGGGGTGGGCGGGCGTGGTCGGGGCAGGGAGCCTCGTACTCGATCCGGGGGACGAACGACGTTCATGACCAGCGCAGCGCTGCGCATACTGCCGTCGCCCGAGGCAATCGGCGAGGAAATAGCAGGCCGGTTGCTCGACCGCATCGAGCGCGCGCGCCAGGCGGCGCGACCGTTCCTGCTCGGCTGCCCGACCGGACGCAGCCCGCGTCCGGTGTTCGCGGCAATGGCGCGACGGCTCGCCGCAGCGCCGCAGGACCTCGGCCATCTCGTCCTCGTCCTGATGGACGAATACCTGGTGCCGGCGCCCGGTGGCGCGCTGGCATACGCGCCGAGCGACGCACCATGGTCGTGCCATCATTTCGCGCGAGTCGAGATCGCTGACCCGTTAAACCAAAAATTGCCCGAGCCGCATCGCATTCGCGGCAAAGCGATCTGGTTTCCCGATCCCAGTGATCCCGGGGAGTACGACGGCCGGATCGATGCCGCGGGCGGGATCGACTTTTTTCTTCTCGCCTCGGGCGCGAGCGACGGGCACGTCGCATTCAACCCGCCGGGAAGTGCGCGCGACAGCCGGACGCGCATCATCGCGCTCTCCGAAGAGACGCGCCGCGACAACCTGCAGACCTTTCCGACCTTTGGCACGATCGAGACGGTGCCGCGTCACGGGATCAGCGTCGGCATCGGGACGATCGTGCGGTCGCGCGAGGCGGCGATGATCGCCTGGGGAGCCGGCAAGACGCAGACAGTGGACCGGATGCGGAGCGCCAGGCACTATGAGCCAGACTGGCCAGCCACGCTCATCCACGAGTGCGCGGGCGGCGAGATTCTCTGCGATACGGCGGCCGCCGGTTCCGCCCATGCAGGTCAACCTTACCGTTAGGCAGAAATCCCCATGTCGATGTCCGCTTCCTCCCGCACCATGGTGCTGGCGATGGGTCTCTCACTCGTCGCCGGTACCGTCGGCGCCCAGCATCCGATCGGCATCTTCGACGCGCAAGCGGACGTCGGTCGCGAACGACCCTCGCCACCGGCGTCGTACGACCCGAAACGCCAGTCGTACCTCGTCGCGGGCGCGGGAAAGAACATGTGGACCGACCACGACGACTTCCATCTCGTCTGGAAGCGGATGACCGGCAACTTCATCCTTTCGACGCGCGCGCGCTTTGTGAGCAAGGGAGGTGAGGCGCATCGCAAGATCGGTTGGACGATTCGCGCGTCGCTCGAGCCGGGCAGTGCGCACGTCACCGCTGCACTGCACGGCGATGGGCTCGTGTCACTGCAGTTCCGGCGCTCCACCGGGGCGACGACCGAGGAGAACAAGTCGAGCGACAGCCTCCCCAATCCCGATGCGGTCATCCAGCTCGAGCGTCGCGACGGCGTCTACCTGATGTCGGTCGCACGCTTTGGCGATACGCTCGTCACGCAGCAACTGTCTGACGTGTCGTTGCCCGACACGGTCTACGCCGGCGTGTTCGTCTGCGCGCACAGCGACACGACCGTCGAGCGGGCGTCGTTCAGCAACGTACGCATCACGACGCCGAGGAAAGCAGACGCCGTTGCCTACCGCGACTACCTCGGCAGCAACCTCGAGATCCTCGATGTGAAATCAGGAAACGCGACGATCGTGCACCAGTACCACGGATCATTCCAGGCGCCGAACTGGACGCGTGACGGCAAGGCACTGGTCTACGCGCAGGAAGGACTCCTCTACCGCTTCGATATTGCTTCGCGCGCTGTGAAGGTGATCAACACAGGGTTCGCGACGCGCAACAACAACGATCACGTCCTGTCCTTCGACGGACGGATGCTCGGCATCAGCCACCAGGCGGCGGAAGACAGCGGGGCGTCGATCGTCTACACCGTGCCGGCGACCGGCGGCACGCCGACGCGGGTGACCGCGAAGGGACCGTCCTACCTGCACGGCTGGTCACCCGATCGCCGCTGGCTGGTCTACACCGGCCAGCGCAACGGCGATTTCGATGTCTACAAGATCGCCGTCAAGCGGTCGCTGAAACATGCCAGCGCTCTTGGTGAAGAGGTCCGCCTAACGTCCACCCCCGGCCTCGACGACGGGCCGGAGTACAGCCCCGACGGCGCCTGGATCTACTTCAACTCGACGCGCAGCGGTCGCATGCAAATCTGGCGCATGCGTCCCGATGGAAGCGCAGAGGAGCAGATCACCGACGACGGTTTCAATAACTGGTTCCCGCATATCTCGCCCGACGGCAAGTGGATGGTGTTCATCTCATTTCCAGCCGAGGTTGCCGCGAACGATCACCCGTTCTACAAGCACGTGCTGCTGCGCTTGATGCCAGTCGCCGGCGGGCCGATACGCGTGATCGCCTACGTCTACGGCGGGCAGGGAACGATCAACGTCCCATCCTGGTCGCCGGACGGAACGCGGTTGGCGTTCGTCAGCAACACTGCGATGCCCTGAGTCGACAAAGGTTAGACATCGCGTCATATTCCGCGACGCGGCCAGCTCGCGGTCGATGCCGGCGACACACAGCCGGCGCCAGTCATCCCCCACTGCACGAGGTCACGGTGGAGAACACCGAGTACGATGCGATCGTCGTCGGGTCCGGCATCTCCGGCGGCTGGGCCGCGAAGGAGCTGACCGAGAAGGGACTCAAAGTCCTCCTCCTCGAGCGAGGAAAGAACATCGAGCACGTGAAAGACTACGTGAATGCGACGAAGGCGCCGTGGGAGTACCCGCATCGCGGCGGCCGCACGCAGGACATGATCAGTCGCTACCCGGTGCTCAAGCGCGACTTTCCGCTCAACGAAAAGAATCTTGACTGGTGGGCGTCGGACGAGGATTCGCCCTACACCGAGGTGAAGCGCTTCGACTGGTACCGCGGCTATCACGTCGGCGGACGCTCGCTGATGTGGGGACGCTGCAGCTTTCGCTGGAGCGACTTCGACTTCGAGGCGAACGCAAAGGATGGCATCGCCGTCGACTGGCCCATCCGCTACGCCGAGATCGCGCCCTGGTACAGCCACGCCGAGAAGTTCGCCGGGATTGCCGGATCGAAGGAAGGACTGGCCCAGCTGCCTGACGGCGACTTCCAGCCGGCGATGGCGCTCAACTGTGCCGAGGAGTTGGTCGCCGGCCGGTTGACCAAGCTGTTCGACGGGAAGCGGCGGCTGATCTCGAGTCGCACGGCGAACCTGACGCTTCCGCTCCCCGGCCGTGGCTCGTGCCAGTATCGCGACGCCTGCTGGCTCGGCTGCCCTTATGGCGCCTACTTCAGCACGCAGTCATCGACGCTGCCTGCCGCGGTGCGCACCGGGCGCCTAACGCTTCGCCCCTTCGCAATCGCGACTGAAGTCCTCTACGACCGCGAGAAGAAGCGCGCGTCCGGCGTCCGCGTGCTCGACGCGATCAACAACCAGACGACCGACTACAAGGCGAAGATCGTCTTCCTCTGCGCCTCGACGCTCAACTCGGCGTGGATCCTCCTCCGCTCGGCCACCGACGTGTGGCCCGGTGGACTCGGCAGCAGCTCGGGGGAGCTCGGTCACAACCTGATGGACCATCACTTCCGCGTCGGCGCCGAGGGGAAGGTGGAAGGGCTCGAGGACAAGTACTCGTTTGGCGGGCGGCCCAATCCATCGTACATCCCACGCTACCGGAACCTTTTCGGCGACAAGCGTCCGTACATCCGCGGCTTCGGCTACGAGGGCGGGGCGGGGCGTGATGGGTGGTCGCGCGCGGTCGCCGAGCTCGGGGTCGGCGGTGCGTTCAAGGACGCAGCCGCCGAGCCCGGGCAATGGGCGATGGGCGGCACCGCGTTCGGCGAGATGCTGCCTAACCATGAGAACAAGGTTACTCTCGACGAGACGAAGAAGGACAAGTGGGGACTCTCGGTTCTCAAGATCGACTGCGCGACCGGCGAGAACGAGCGATTGATGCGCGTCGACATGGCCAACGACATGGCCGAGACCCTGACCGCATCAGGATTGAAGGATGTGAAGACCTTCGACCGGGAGTGCTTCCCGGGGATGGGCATCCACGAGATGGGAACCGCACGCATGGGACGCGATCCGAAGACGTCGGTGCTCAACAAGTGGAACCAGGTGTGGGATGCGCCTAACGTCTTCGTCACCGACGGGTCGTGCATGGTGTCTACCGCCTGCCAGAACCCGTCGTTGACCTACATGGCGCTGACCGCACGCGCGGCCGACCACGCAGTGAATGAGCTCAATCGGCGTAACCTGTGAAGCGCGGAGAATCCATGTCATCCGAAACGGAGCAGGAACTGGTCGACCGCCGTGAGGCGATCAAGCGGGTGAGTGCGCTGCTTGGCGGCGTCGCGCTGGTCGGCGGCAGCGCGTTGTGGACGGGATGTCGGAGCGAGCATGTCGCGACCGGCGCGGCGGTCGGCAAGTTCACCGGCGACGATGTCGCACTGCTCGACGAGATCGCCGAGACGATCCTCCCCGAGACGCATACGCCTGGCGCCAAGGCGGCGAAGGTCGGGCCATTCATGGCAGTGATGGTGACCGACTGCTATGACGCGAACGATCAGCAGATTTTCCGGACCGGATTGCGCACGCTCGACGACGCCAGTCAGAAGGCAAACGGCAAGTCGTTCATGTCCTCGTCGCCCGCGGCGCGGCTGACGCTGCTCGAGTCACTCGACCGCGAGCAGAAGTCGTATACGGACAAGAAGAAGCCGGAGCAGCCATCACACTACTTCCGGATGATGAAGGAGCTGGCGATGCTCGGCTACTTCACCTCGGAGATCGGCTACACGAAGGCGCAGCGGTACGTCGAGTCGCCGGGCCGCTTCGATCCGTGCACGCCGTACAAGAAGGGGGAGACGTCGTGGGCGCCGCACGCCTGACGGCGCTCAGCAGCCGGCCATCGAGTGCACGACGTTAGGCGCAGCCGGCACATTCGTACCCGGCACGACCAACTGCGGGCGTGCCGGCGCGGCGAGGCAAGAACTGCCGATCTCGGCGCGGACGGTCATCGGGATCTGCAGTACGCTGTTGACTCCCATGCCCAGTCGCTCGGTGAGCGACACGCGGCGCAGAGAACGCACCCGCCCCCCGATCGCGACGGCGTAGTTCTCCGCGCTGAGCTACGGGATGTCGAAGTCGATGAGCAGGTAATGGGCGCTAAGCGGCGTGATCGGCTCGCGCGGCGGGCGTGCATCCCGATGCGAGCATTGTCGTTGCAGATGTACCGCCGCCGGCGACGAATTTCCGCCGTGACAATCGTCGCGCTGGCGGCGCCCGTTCCGCGATCAACGGCTGTTCGTTCATCTGCGTGTGTTCGGTGGCATCGCTACCTCCGCTCGATCCGATGCAGCGAACATCAAGGATACGGGGTCTCGTGCATAGTTTGGACGTTGACCGGTATCGCAGTAGCGAAGCGGCGCGTTCGAAGCTGCCTAACGACATTTACCTCGGACGTTCTAGAGGTCACTGCACGGCGGAGCAAAGAAGACCCAAATACGACTCTTGGCCGTAACTATTCTCCGACTCGGCCCTCTTGTTGCACACCGATGCGCATTCGAGTGGCGCCCGACATTGTAATCGGAGCGGCATGCTGTGCGCGTTCATCTGTCGTTTATGTGTCGGAGTGTCGAGCATGCGTCGTGGCTCCATCGCGATATTTGCGGGATCGAGCAGCCTGATGCTAAGTGTCGCTCAGGCAGCCAGCGCACAAAGTGTATCCGCCGCGCCGCGGGCACCCTTCCCTGATAGCAGCGCCATTTCTCCTGAGATGGTGAGTGCAGGGCGCCGAATCTTTCACGGCCAAGGTACCTGCTTCGCCTGCCACGGAATGAATCTCGAGGGTGGACCTATTGCGCCAACGCTCAAGGGCCACGCGTGGAAGGATGCCAAGGGTGGTGAGTTGAGCGCGATTTATCGCATCGTGACGCATGGTGTGCCAGGCACCGCGATGGTGGCGCATCCAGGCGGCATCAGCGACGCAGATGCCGCTCGCGTCGTTGCGTACGTCTGGTCGGTTGGCCACCGCGGCGAGAAGCCGTGAACGTCGAAAGTACATCGCCGTGTCCCGTTGGTGCCGCGCAGTGGCGGACAGCGACGCGGTGCCGGTTGTACATCGATCGCGAAGTCAATGCCTAACGTCCGCATCGAACGTGGCCCGTCGCTTCATGGAGGGACAATGCACACCCAACGCGCGGCCGCTGCTGGCGCGATCGGCACCGCGGTGCTGACCGCGCTCTGGCTGGTCGAACCATCGATCGGGCTTCCCAACATCGCCGTCGGACAGATCCTCAGTACCCTGATGTCGGTGTCGGTCGCGCACCTGAGCGTCGGGGCCGCTGGCGGCTGGCTCGTTCATCTCGGTATCGGTATCGTTCTCGCCCTCGTCTATGCGCGCTTCCTTGCGCATCGGTTGCCGGGCGCTCCGGCCGGCCGCGGCGCGATCTACGGCGTACTCGTGTTCGTCGTCGCACAAATCGTGTTCACGCCTCTCGTGGGTGTCGGTTTTTTCTCGCGGGGCGACATGGCGCTTCTGGTCGGGAGCCTGCTCGGTCACATCGCGTACGGGGTGGTGGTCGGATGGATATACGGCCTCCCGGCAGCGGTAACGATTCTCGCCACGCCACGGACAGCCTGACGTTGCGGAATCGACACGCGCGGTTCGAGCGATGTCATCGTTGAACTCCTGAATCGCGAAGAGAACAGAAGTGACCATCGTACGTGGTGTTTTCAGGTGCAACTTCGGGGGATTGTGATCAGACACCAACTCGCAGTCGCAGTGCACATACGACCGGAATCGCGCCGCATCGGAACATTGATCTGTTCCGCCATCCTGCTCGCCTCGCCGGTCGCCGCGTCGGCGTTGACCGTAGCGACTGGGTCGCCCAGCGCGCCGGTGCGGTCGTATTTGCACGCGCGGACGAGCGTGGTACCGCGCGCTCTGAGCGCCGCACTCGAAAGATCGGTGGTGATCATCCCCAGCTTCTCACGACAGACGGGGCTCGCCTGTGGCGCTTGCCATTATCAGTTTCCGCAACTCACACCATTCGGTCGGCTCTTCAAGTTGAACGGCTACACGATGACCGGCCTGACGATGATCAGCGGCGGCGACACGGCACGACCATCGCTGAAGCTGTCGCCTATTCCTCCCCTCTCGGCGATGATCGTCGCCTCGGTCACGCACACCAGCAAGACGCTTGCTGGCGCGCAAAACAGCACCGCGCTGATCCCCGAGCAAGCAAGTCTTTTTCTCGGTGGAGAAATTACCCCGCGAATCGGCGCGTTCGTGCAATTGACCTACGCGGCCCAGGACGGCACATTCGGCGTCGACAACATCGACATCCGCTACGCGAACCACACGAGCTGGCGAGACAAGGACGTACTGTTCGGCGTGACGCTGCACAACAACCCGACCGTCCAGGATGTCTGGAACACGGTGCCGGCGTGGGGCTATCCGTTCATGAGTTCGTCGAGTGCGCCGTCACCCAACGCGAGCACGCTGATCGAGGGTACGCTTGGCCAGCAGGTGCTGGGCCTCGGCGGATATGCGCTCTGGAACAACCTGCTCTACGCGGAGCTGACCGCCTATCGTTCAGCGCAGCAGGGGACGCATGCGCCGCTCGATTCAGCGTCGGCGAACGTGATCAGCGGCGTACTACCGTACGCGCGGGTTGCGCTCCAGCACAACTTCGCGCAGACGTATCTCGAGGTCGGAGGTTTTGGTTTCACCGGCGCGCGACTCTTTCCGGTGGGGGTGAGCGGTCCGACTGACCGATACAGGACGTTAGGCGTCGATGCCCAGCTTGAACACAAGGTGAACGACGGTGGGGCGATGCTGATCGGCCGGACGAGCCTCATCCACGAGGCGCAGACGCTTGATGCGTCGTTCGCGGCAGACGCCGCGCAGAACACGCGGGCTGACCTCAAGACCTTCCGCGCCAACGTCTCGTATCTGCCCAACACAATCTTCGGCGGGACGGTCGGCTACTTTGGAACCTCGGGAAGCGCCGACACTCTGCGCTTTGCTCCGGGAGAAGTGAGTGGCAGCCGCACCGGAAGTCCCAACACGAGGGGAATCATCGGGGAACTCTCGGTGAATCCCTGGCAGAACACGCGGTTCAGCTTGCAGTATGTTGCCTATAGCCGGTTCAACGGCGCGAGTACGGCGTACGATGTAGCGGGCGGGCGCCAGGCTTCCGACAACAATACGCTGTACCTCTATACATGGCTCGTCTTCTGAGCTGAGCGATCGGGCGCGCTGGCGCCATTCAGACGATACAGTGAACGGGCTCTCGACGAACTACCGTCGAGAGCCCGTTCACTGTATCACAAGTCGGCGAGTGCCACAGCGACGTACCGACCCGATCGCCGATCGCACGGTGCAGACATTCACCGGGAAAGCGGTCGAGTATTTGATCGCATCTTGCAAATAAGTGCCGCGTGAGGTCCCGCCAGTCATCTCCGCCGCGCATCTGCCACACATCTTCGGGCGCGACTGCGCTTTGCACCGAGCCGCTGCATCGCGTGCCGGTACCTAACGCTGCAGGGGGAACCGCAGCGCTAGATCAAAGCAAACTGTCCGACACCAACGGCCGAGCGCACGCGCGTAGGAGAAATCCGCACAGGATTTCATGGAAACGCTGATAGAGCGCCGCCGCGCGCGATGCGAGATTGCTTGATCAAGAGATCAACGCTCACCGCTCCGACGGACGTGACGCGTCGCGCGATCGCTGACGGATCCGCACGAGGCTTACCGTGAACAACTCCCCGTGCTATCCCGCGGCGTCAATAGACACCTGCAAGCAGGGGAGAGGATTGCACCATGCCAACCACCAACATCGAGAGTTTGCCGCGCAGTCCGCTCGCCGATCTCTCAACGAACCTCAAGCCGCTCACGCGCACCTACGATCCGCCGGTGCGTGGCCCCATACTGTTGGCCAGCGCGGGCGCTGGCAGGACGGACGCAACATTCCATTTGGCGGGCGTGCTCGCCGCGCGTCTCGGTGTAGGCGTCGAGATCGGCGGCGTCCTCGAGCCGAATCCCGTGCTGCTCCTCGGTAACCAGCCCGCGCTCTACCCTCCCGATTTCGAGTCGATCCAGCGCGAGGCGATGAAGCGCGCGATCGAGCGGCGGCTCTGCGCGGTGGGACGGGACGCCGAGCGCTGGCCGCTCGCGATCTTCTATGGCGATCCGGCCAGGACGATCACACGAGTCGCCCGGGAACGTGACTCGACGATGATCGTCGTCGGGCTCGGCAGGCAGGACCTGGTCGGCCGGATTGCGAGCGGGGAGCGCGCCTTGCGCATCGTCAGGGCTGCGGATCGGCCGGTGCTCGCCGTGTCATCGAATACCGTCGCGCTGCCGAGGACCGCGGTGGTCGGGATGGATTTCAGTCCGGCGAGCGTCCGCGCGGCGCGCGCGGCGCTGTTGGCACTCGCCGACGACGGTCTTCTCGTGCTCGTGCACGTCAGACCGGTGATTGACCTGCTGCCCCTGTACGCGACGATCGAGCTGTCCTCGAAGCGTTATGAGACGCTTCTGGCCGAGTGGCGGCAGAAATCCGAAACCGAGACCGCGACTCTGTTCACACGGCTCCGCGAGGAGCTGCGCCCATATGTGCGCCCGGGCACGATGCTCGAGACGCAGAACAGGTCGGGGACGGTGCTCGATCAGCTCCTGAAGGTGGCGGACGAGAAGGATGCTCAGATGATCGCGGTCGGCACGCACGGTCCGGGGGTGGTCGAACGATTGTTCGTTGGCAGCGTCGCGACGGAAGTCCTGCGCCACGCCCGCCGCACCGTGCTCGTCGCGCCGGCGCCGAACCCGGCCGAGGTATCGCGCATCGAGCTCAGGCTGCAGGGAACAGCCGATTTCGTCCGCGCTGATGATTGGGGATCCGCGTTGGACAAGTTCTCGGCGCGGAATGATGGGCGTCGGGTGCGTCTTGAGGTCGATGACCCTGACATCGGTGCACAGGTGCAGCAGTCGGGGTTTGCGCTGCTCGGCGTGACCTACGACCATCACGACGAGCGCATCGAGGTGATGCTGGGTGATCCACGAGATCGCACCCGTCACCTGACGCGGTCGATTCCACAGGTGGACGATGTGTCCATCGTCGTCGCGCCTAACGGCCCGGAGCACGCGTTGCGCATTCTCAGCGGCCGTTCTCAGACCCTCGTCACTTTCACCGACTGAGTTGACGACCGATGGATACTGATGAGCCGGTGAAATCCTACGACGCGGAGTGGTCTTCCGACCGCGACCGCTGCAAGGCGACGACCGCCATTCGCGCTGCACTGACTGGAGGAACGATGCACAACACTCGAATTCTCGCTGGAATCGCGCTCGCCACCGCTGTGGCGGGGTGCGTCATACGCCCTGGAACACCGGACAGCTCCCTCGCGCCGGGAGCGGAATGGACGGCGACGCTGGTCCCGACGACCGAGAGCGCGATCAAGGGCACGGTGAAGTTCGTGCGGACGGATCCGCCGAGCCAGACGCGCGTGATCTTTTCGCTGACCGACGGAACGGCGAATACGGTGCGGCCCTGGCACGTCCACTTTGGCGTGTGCGGCAACGACAAGATGATCGTCGGAGTGCCGGGGAACTACCCGCCGCTGGTGATGACCAGCCAGGGCAACGTGAGCGCGATTGCCCAGGTCCCGGTCGAGCTGGTGAAGGGAACGAACTACGTCATCCACCTTCATGCGTCGCCCAGTGACATGAAGACGGTGATCGCCTGCGCGCCGCTGGTGCTGGGGGGAAACGCGGCGATCGCGGGGACGATCCGCTGAGCCTCGGGCATCAGGTAGCTGGCATCGCGCGCCCTGCATACAACGACAAACCGGACACCGAGCGGTGTCCGGTTCGTGCATCGGTGCCAGTCGGCGCGGCGGTTTAGTCGACCGTTAGGCGGTCATCGCATTTTGTCCGTCGCGCGGCGCTGACACTTCAGAACGTGATCGCGACCTTCAGCACGCCGTCGCGGTGCGCGCCGAACAGCTCGTACGCCTCGCCGATTCGCTCGAGTGGAAAGCGATGGGTGAGCAACGGCGTCAGGTCGAACCGTCCGCGCCGAACGAGCTCCATCAGGCGGCGCATCCGCTCCTTCCCCCCGGGGCAGAGCGTGGTGACGATCCGAATGTCGCCGAGTCCCGCCGCGAACGAATCGTACGGCACGGCGAGCTTGCCGGAGTAGACGCCGAGACTGGACAGCGTTCCGCCCGGACGGAGCGAGCGAAGACCGGACTCGAAGGTCGACTGCGTGCCTAACGCCTCGATCGAGACGTCAGCGCCCCAGCCGGTGATCAGCTTGACCTCGGCCGCGACATCGGTGGTCAGCGGATCGATCACGATGTCGGCGCCCATCGTCTTCGCGACCTCGCGCCGATGCGGATCGGGATCGACGCCGATCACCAGCGCGGCGCCCATCAGCCGGGCTCCGATGGTCGCGCAAAGTCCGATCGGGCCCTGCCCGAAGACGACGACGCTGTCGCCGGGCTTCACGCCACCCGACTCGGCGCCACTGAAGCCGGTTGACGCGATGTCGGCGAGAAGCACCACTTGCTCGTCGCGCAGATCGCCCGGGATCTTCGCCAGGTTCGCCTGTGCGTAGGGAACGCGCAGATACTCGGCCTGCGCGCCATCGATTGTGTTGCCGAAGCGCCAGCCACCGACTGCCTCGAAGCCCGTGCCGTGTCCGCACTGCGATTGATGGCCGGACAAGCAGCCGTGGCACTGCCCGCAGGGAGTGATCGCGCCGACGAGCACGCGGTCACCCACTTCGTAGTCGGTGACGCCGGCTCCGAGCTCAGCGATCACACCGACCGCCTCGTGGCCGATGACGAGTCCGGAGCGAACGGGATATTCTCCGCGGAGGATGTGAATGTCCGTCCCGCAGATCGTTGTCAACGTCAGGCGGATGACCGCCTCTCCCGGGCCGGCGCGGGGTCGCGGCACCTCGCGGATCTCGATCTTGTTCGGGCCGACGAAGACGTTAGCGCGCATGGTGACGACGCCGCTGCCGGCGGGCGTTCCAGGAATCGTACGGGTGAAGGGAAGGACACGTTCGGGACTCGACGTGATTGCCATGGAACCTCCAGCGTGCACGCACGCGTAAAATGATATTTCAGGATACGCAGCCGACGGTGCGAACGCAGTCGGGGATCGGGCACGCCCGTGTCAGGGATCGGCCGACACCAGTTCGTCGGATCCCCGACTGCGCCGAGGGGGGCCGGCAAGCAGTTTGAGCGTGCGTCCTCGCGCTGAATGCACCGTGGTCCACGGCATTGCTCGGTGAGGGCTGATCAGGAGGTGCCGATGCCCAACGCCACGATCGAACGTCCGTTGCTGACCAGCCTGTCGCAGCACATGCGCCCGGCCAGTCCACTGCCACCGTCGCCTCGCGATTCGACGGCAGTCATTGCGAGCCTGCTCCAACGGCGCCTCACGCCGACGCGGACGCGCGAGGAGCAGGCCTTCATCGACATGCAGCACAGCTGCAATCAATGAAGCGTTCATGGCACGTGAGGCCTAACGGCATCGACGTGCCCCTGAACGCCGTGCTCGCGCTGGCGATGCTCGGAGCAGGCTTGGCTGTCCGCGTCGCCGGGCAGCCTGCGCTGGCGAAGACGGTCTGGCTGACGGGGCTCGTCATCGCCGGGTCGCCGCTGGTATGGCGGACCATCCGCGGGATCGCGACGGGCCAGTTTGCCGCCGACGTTGTCGCGACGCTGGCGATCGTCGGTGCCGTCGTGCTGGTCCAGCCGATCGCCGGGCTGGTTGTGGTCCTCATGCAGTCGGGGGGCGAAGCACTGGAGCGCTACGCCGAGGGCAAAGCGTCGTCGGCGGTGCGCGCACTCGAACAGGACGCGCCGCAGGTTGCCCACCGTCGCCGCGACGGCGCGGCCGCACTGCTCGATGACATCGTCGTCGACGCGATCGCCGTCGGCGACCTGCTGGTCGTCCGCCCCGGAGAAATGGTGCCCTGCGACGCGGTGGTCGTCGATGGCCGCTCGCACGTCGATAGCTCGCGGCTCACCGGCGAGCCGATCCCGGGGACCGCCGATGCCGGGTTCGCCCTGCTCAGTGGAAGCCTCAACATCGACGGCCCGCTGACGATCCGGGCGACCGCGGTCGCCGGTGAGAGCCAGTACGCGCGGATCGTCAGCCTCGTGCGCTCGGCGCAGTCGAGCAAGGCGCCGCTTCAGCGGCTGGCCGACCGTTATGCGATCTGGTTTACGCCGCTGACGCTGGCCGTCTGTGCGATCGCCTTCGTGGTGAGTGGCGACGCGCAGCGCGTGCTGGCGGTGCTGGTCGTCGCGACGCCCTGCCCGCTGATCCTGGCCACTCCGGTGGCGATCATCGGCGGGATCAACCGCGCGGCACGGAAGCTCATTGTCGTCCGTCATGGCGGGGGGCTCGAGCAGCTTGCGTCGGTGAATGTCGCGGTGTTCGACAAGACGGGGACGTTGACCGTCGGCTCGCCGGAGGTGCAGCAGGTCACGACGTTAGGCGGCGCTGACGCTGGCGCCGTGTTGCGGCTGGCAGCGAGCGTCGAGGAGGGCTCCGGGCATCTCCTCGCAAGGTCGGTCGTGCGTGCGGCCGTCGCGTCCGGCGGCGCGCTCACCCCCGCGATCGGCGTCGAGGAAAGCGCGGGACGGGGCGTGATCGGCGTCGTCGGCGGGCAACGCGTACTCGTCGGCTCGTCGGGACTGGTCAAGGAACGCGAGCCGGCCGCGATGAGCGCGTTTGGAGCGGCGGGCTCCACCGCCGGACTGCGCTCGTTCGTCGTCGTCGATGGTGTCGCGGCGGGGATCATCGAATACGCCGATCGACTGCGGCCCGGACTCGTCGAATTCTTCGCCGAGCTGCAACGGCTGAACGTCAACCGCGTCGTGCTCCTGTCAGGCGACTCTGTCGCCCACACGCGGGCAATCGCGTCCGAAGTCGGGATCGCCGAGGCGCGCGGCGGGCTGCTGCCCGGCGACAAGGTTGCCGCTGTCGGCGAGTTGGTGCGCAGTGGTGCCCGGGTGCTGATGGTCGGTGACGGCACCAACGACGCGCCGGCGCTGACGACGGCGCACGTCGGTATCGCGCTGGCTGGACACGGCGGCGGCATCGTCGCCGAGGCGGCCGACATCGTCGTTCTCGGCAGCGATGTTACTCGTGTCGCTGACGCGATCCGCATTGCGCGGCGGACGCTCGGCATCGCCAGGCAGAGCATCTGGGTGGGACTCGGGCTGAGTGCGGTCGCAATGGCCGCCGCCGCCGCGGGGCTGATCGCCCCGGTACCCGGCGCGTTGCTTCAGGAGGCGATCGACGTAGCGGTGATAATCAATGCGCTGCGGACGAGCCGCTCCCCACGCAACGAACCAACGACCGGAATCTCTACACGTACATTGAGCGCTCTCCCAACCGACGCCGGGCCCTCGATCGAGAGTGGCCACGCGGCCGCGACTATCCAAGTGTTCCTTCCACTGTATCCGGGACGGGCATCATGACACGCGGTGCGAAGTTGCCATCGTCGAAAGGCGCAGGTGAGGCGCACGCGAACCCAGCACCGAGGATTCGCTCGCTCGACGCGACCGAGTGCGAGCAAATCCTCATGCGCAATCACGTTGCCAGGCTCGCCTTCTCGTTCCACGACCGGGTCGACATCGAGCCGGTGCATTATGTTCACGACCCTGGATCGATGTTTGGACGCACGTCACCTGGCTCGAAGTTGGCGATGCTCGCCCACAACCATTGGCTCGCCGTCGAGGTGGACGAGGTGAACGCGATCTTCGACTGGCGGAGCGTGGTCGTGCACGGATCGTTCTGCACCGTCTCGCCCGAGGTTCCTGGAGCCGAGGCGGCGGCTTGGGCGCGCGGCGTCGAGCTGCTGCGCACGCTGATCCCTGAAACGGGCACCCCCGACGATCCGGTCCCGTTCCGCTCGATCATCTTTCAGATCCGCATCGAGCAGATATCCGGACGTGAAGCAACGCCAGGCAAACGTTAGGCAGGCAGCCGGGGGGCGCCAGGGGACAGGAACACGCGGCGCGCCATCCACGAGGAATGTTGCCGTTTCCTGATCGTGCTCAGTCGGTAAAAGCCGGAAGTTTGCCAGCCACCGGCTGACACGGCGGTAACCGTCCAGAGGACAGCCCGGGAGGGGAAACCCTGACAGGGCATCGGCGAGGCCGGGCATGCCTAACGCGCACCGCCATGGCCGCAAGGCCGGCGGCCGGCAGTCTCGCGGCTCGCCGTCGTGGATTGCTCGTGGGATTTGTCAGCCGCTGCCTCACGCGCTTTCAGCCTTCCCCCGACTGACGGTGGCCGATCGCTGCGCGAACGTCATTGCATCGCGATCAAACTCCCCTTCAGCGAGGCGCTAATGCCGAACACTTCCTATCCCGAACACGCGGCCGACTGCGCGGTGCACTCGCGGCTGCAGGGGCCCATCCTCGTCGCCACCGATGGCACGCAGCAATCGACCGGCGCCTTCGCGGCGGCGGTCAGCATCTCAGCCGGCGGTACGCGCCGGAGCGAGAGGAGCGCACGGCTCCCCGTCCATGTCGTCACCGTCTGCGGAGCGATCCCGATCGTCGTGCCGGAAATCGCTCCCGCACTCCTCTACAGCTATGCGGACATCCGGCGGAGCGACATGCTCGCCGTGGCGACCGAACAGGTTCGCTACAGCGTCGCCGATCCGACGGGGTGGCGAATCGACGCCGCCTCAGGCGCGGCAGCGCCGGTGATCGCCGACGTCGCGGCGGAGGACCACGCGGCCCTCATCGTCATGGGGCTCGGCCGGCACGATCTCACCGATCGCGTGTTCGGCACCGAGACGGCGCTTAGCGTGATACGGCATTCGCGAATACCGGTGCTCGCGGTTCCGCAGAACTGGATCGGGATCCCGCGACGCGTGCTCGTCGCGATCGACTTCGGACCAGCCAGCCTTCGCGCGGCGCAGACCGCGATGCGCATCGTCGCGCCGGGGGGGAGCGTCTGCTTCACGCACGTCGCGCCGCAATTCGACGCACGATCGGGGGAGCAGCCCGACACGATCTACGAGGACAAGCTGAACGAGGAGCTGGACACGTTCATCGCGCGCGTTGGCGTGCCGAGTGATGTGACGGCCACTCGTGTTCCACTCCATGGCGACACGGCACCGACGCTGCTGGCCTTCGCTCGAAAGAACGACATCGACATGATCGTCGCCGGCACGCACGGCAGAACAGCGCTCGCCCGGCTGCTCGTCGGCAGTGTCGCGACCTCGCTCGTCCGCGGGGCGCAGTGCGCCGTCCTGATCGCGTCGGCGGAGCCAGCGCCCGTTGACGGGGCTGGACGGTGAGGGTTCGACGGGGCTGGCGCGGACCCGATGTTTCGCGCCATCCTATCTCATGGAACTCGTGATGATCGACCATGAGGAACCGCGATGTCAGGCGACATGATCGGGGTCATCCCTGCTGACGATCACATGATCGTGCGCCGGCGAGTGAAGGCGGTGCTCGGCACGGCGATTGACACCTACAACTACCGCATCCAGGAGAAGCTGGGTCTCGCGCACCGCTCGGACTGCATCCAGCTGGCGCTCAGGCTCGGACTCCTGGTCGCTTGAGTCCTGACGCGCGCGCTCGCGAAACGCGCGCACTCGATGCGCGTGCGCTCGAGGCGAGATTCGAGGGAATCCTCGCGATTGCGGCCGACGCGATCATAACGGTGGACGAGTCACAACACATCGTCCACTTCAATCACGGGGCGGAGAAGATCTTCAGGTACACCGCAGCCGAGGTGATCGGGCGGCCGCTGACGATCCTCCTTCCCGAACGGTTCCGTGAGGCGCATCCACGGCTCGTCGCCGAGTTCGCGGCCGGCGCGGAGACGGCGCGGTTGATGGGGCATCGCCGCGAAGTCGCCGGCCTGCGCAAGGGCGGCATAGAATTTCCGGCCGAGGCATCCATCTCGAAGCTCGGTTTGCCGGGAAGCCTGCTCCTCACCGTCGTGCTGCGCGACGCGACGGAGCGGAAGCAGTTCGAGCGCCATCAGCAGCTGCTCGCCGATGCGGGGGTACTTCTCTCGGCGTCGCTCGACTACGAAGCGACGCTGCACACCGTCGCCGGGCTTCCCGTTCCGGTGCTCGCCGACTGCTGCATCGTCGACGTCGTCGATGTCGAGCGGGATGCGAACAAGCGGATCCGCCGGATGGCAAGCAGCCATGCCGACCCCCGCCTCGCGGCGATGCTGCGCGACATCGCGAGCGGCAGCGCGCTGACATGGAGCACGCCGTCGCGCATCGTCGACGTCATGCGCAGCGGGATTCCCTTCGTCTTCACCGGCGCGCCCGGCGACGGTGAGATGGCCGCGGCGCTCCCTCTGCTCGAGCAGCTGAAACCGCAATCGGTCACGATCGTGCCGCTCGTCGCGCGGGACCGGGTAATCGGCGCGATGACCCTCATCTCGACCGACTCGGCCCGCTATCACGAAGAGTCGGAGCTCGCGACCGCGCAGGAAATCGCGGTGCGAGCGGCGTTCGCGCTCGAGAATGCGACGCTGTACAACCTTGCGCAGCGTGCCAATCGCGCCCGCGACGAGATTCTCGGTGTCGTCTCGCACGACCTGCGCAATCCACTCAGCGTCATATCGATGTGCACTCGCGTGCTGATCGACAATCCGCCGCAGGATGACGCTGAGCGCCGCGACGTGCTGCGAACGATCGACGAGTCGGCGAAGTGGATGCAGCGGATGATCCGCGACCTGCTCGACGTCTCGAGCATCGAAGCTGGTGCACTGTCGATCGAGCGGGCTCCTGAAGACACGGCCACAATCGTCGAGCGCGCGGTGCAGATTTTCACCGCGCCAGCCGCTGAGCGTTCGATCGCGCTTTACGAAGACGTCCCGCCGGATGTACCGCAGCTAAACGTCGACGCGGGACGTATTCTCCAGGTGCTGGCGAACCTGATTGCCAACGCGATCAAGTTCACCCAGCCCGGGGGACGGGTGACGGTCAGCGCACGGCGGAGCGATGGCGGCGTGACGATGTCAGTGGTCGACACCGGGCCGGGAATTCCCGCGGAAGACTTGCCGCATATCTTCGAGCGCTACTGGCACGCACGCCGGAAAGCGCGTACTCGCGGCTCGGGGCTGGGGTTGGCGATCGTGAAGGGGATCATCGACGCGCATGGTGGCCATGTCGCGGTCTCGAGCGTACTCGGGCAGGGAAGCACCTTTTCATTTACCCTGCCGATCGTCGCCAGCGCATAGCGCCGAGACAACGCCTGTAGGAGTAATCCGCACAGGATTTCCGGGAAACCGCGATTGGGCGGGGCGCCAACGAGCACGAGATTGTCGATGTAGCGATCCGCGATCATCGCTCGACAACTGAAGCCGACTCGGTCGCGACTCTTTGTGGACAGGTGGGCATGCCGACCGCGAACGTTTTCTCCGTGTTCCCTGCGCCGCCGCTCCACGCGACTCGTCCGGCTGACGCGCTTGCGGCGACCGGGGCGGCTCTCGCGGCACGGCCATACGCGCGCCGTGGCGTCTCGGCGAGCGGCGAGCCGATTCGCGTCCTGCTCGCCGACGATCACAAGCTGCTCCGGCAGGGCGTGAAGGCACTCCTGCGCAATGCGCCGGATATCATCGTCGTCGGCGAGGCATCATCGGGCACGGACGCAGTCGCCGCCGCGCAGCAGCTGCGGCCGGATGTCGTGGTGATGGACCTCGACATGGAGGGTGGCGACGGGGCAGCCGCAACGCGCGCGCTGGCCAGGGATGCGCCGGCGATTCGTGTGCTCATCCTGACCATGCACCTCGAAGAGGAGCGGCTCCTTCCGCTGCTTGCCGACGGTGCGCGTGGCTACCTCGCAAAGAATACCGCGGACACCGAGCTACTCGACGCGATCCGCGTCGTTGCTTCGGGCGACGTCTACGTGCGGCCCTCGGTCGCGCGGCTGCTGGCGACCCAGATGGTACTCCGATCGGAACCGGGGGCAGACACGCCGCGCGCGCGTCTCGCTCTCCTCAGCAATCGGGAGCGAACCGTCCTGCAGCTGGTGGCCGAGGGGTACAACGGGCCGGAGATCGGCGAGCGGCTGCGCATCACCGCGAAGACCGTCGACACCTACAAGCAGCGCATCCACGAGAAGATCGGGTTGGCGAACCGCCCGGCATACGTGCGCTTCGCGATCGACGTGGGATTACTGCGAACGTAAGGCAGGATCGGCGTCCCGCCACGCTGCGCGACGCCGGCTCCGCAGCCCATCGCGCTGCAGACCGACACCGAAGGACAGTCCCGCGACAACCACGCCTCTCGTGACACGAAGCACGAACGCGGCACCAGTCGGTGCCGCGTTCGTGCTTCGCACCGCTCGTGCGCTAGCGGACGGTCAGGCGATCGTCGACGTTCGTCACGCCGACAGCGCCCCATGCCGCACGCTCGGCATCAGCGCGCTCCGCCCAGGAATGCACGATGCCGCGGAGCGTCACGCGGCCGGCGTTCGCTTCGACCTCGATGCTGGCCGCATCGGAATCCGCCGAGCGCTGCAGTGCGTCCTTGATCCGCTTCGACACATCGTAAGTCGAGACGTGCGAGGCGATGTGGATCTGGTTCGTCACTCCCTTCACGCCCGAGAGGTAGCGGACCGCACGCTCCGCCGCGACGCGCTCAAACTGCCAGCCGACCTCACCCTCGAGGACGATCCACCCCTTGTCTACGCGAAGCTTGATCCTGCTGTCGGGAACCTCGATGTCCCACTCGAGCGCACTGAGCGCGCGGTGGGCAATGTCGGTGTCGGAGAGATCGACCGTCCCCGGCAGCTTTACGCGAAGCTCTTCAGCGAGTGCACGCACCCCGCTCACTCGCTCTGCCGCGTGCTCGGCGGCGATCCGCTGCGCGTAGCTCTTCACGAAGCCGCTCAGTGTAACGACACCGTCCCTCACCGCGACACCGATTTCCGGTTCGATGATCCTCGGATCCCAACTGAGCTCCGCCTCGACATCGTGCTTGAGTTGATAGTCGGTCTTCATAAATCCTCTCGGCATAGCCGGGAACTGCAGCTGCCGCGTCGCTCAACTATTGGCCTGCCGGCCGTCGCGACGCCGACGATTCGGCATCCGTGTTGATGTTACAATCCGGGCGACCGTTGTCAGTCAGGCGACCGGGGACACGGGCGCGATGTCAGGGCGGGACTGCAGCGCCCCCTGCACGCGAAGCACGATCGTCGCGACGAGCACCGGCACCGCGGCGAAGCCGAAGATCAGCAGCCAGTCGCGCGGACCGAGCGGTGCGATCTGGAGAACCGCAGCGACCGGTGGGACGTAGGCGATGCCGATCTGGACGACTGTCGTGATCACCACCGCCGCCCATGCCCAGGGATTCCCGCCCCATCGCCGGGCGACCCGCTCGACATCGCGCGGCGCCGGAGTCCAGCCCGGCCAGCGGGCGATGCCGACGAGCCAGAGCTGCGCGAGCGCGAGCGTCATGAACGCATAGCTGCGCCCGCGCGCAACGCCTTCCAATGGGGTCGGCGAGGCCGCGCTGCCTAACGCCCAACCCCGTGTGCCAGCCGCGTAGGCGATCAACGTCGCCACCGTCATGAGCGCCGACAGTGCAACCGCGATGCGGAACAGGCGTCCGGGAAGCAGCGGCGTTCCCGGCTTCCGCGGCCGGCGCCTCATCACACCGGGTGCCGCCGGCTCGAGTGCCAGCGCGAGCGCCGGTGCGGCGTCGGTCGCGAGATTGAGCCAGAGGATCTGGAGCGGGATGAGTGGCGCAGCCGCTCCAACCAGTCCTCCGGCGGCGAGCGTCGCGATCTCGGCGAGGTTGCAGGCCAGGAGGTAGAAGACGAACCGCCGCACGTTGTCGAAGATCGCGCGCCCCTCTTCGACAGCCGCGCCGATCGTTGCGAACCGGTCATCCTCCAGCACGATGCCGGCGGCCTCCTTGGCGACGTCGGTGCCGCGTCGTCCCATTGCGACGCCGACGTCCGCCTGGCGGAGCGCGGGAGCGTCGTTGACGCCGTCGCCGAGCATGGCAACTATGTCGCCGCTCGCCTGAAGCGCGCGCACCACGCGCAGCTTCGCCTCGGGGCTCACCCGGCTGATGACCTGGACATGCGTGAGCCGCTCCGGCAACTCGTCGTCGGTAATCCGGTCGATGTCGGCACCATCGAGGACCCCGGCCGCGCCAAGCAGGCCGAGATCGCGCGCAATCGCCTCGGCGGTGGCGCGCTGGTCGCCGGTGAGCATCAGCGTGCGAATTCCCGCAGAACTCAGTTGCGCGATCGTCTGCCTGACGCCTAACGCCGGAGGATCGGTCATCCCCACGAAGCCGGCGAACTCGAGGCCGTTGAGCGCGGCGTCGATCGCTCCGACCGTGCTGATGTCGGCAGCAGCATCGAGCGCTCCGTCGGCAAGCGCCAGCACGCGGAGTCCGCGCGCGGCGAGACCGCGGTTGACCTCGAGCAACCGCGCGTGCTCCGCCGGATCGAGTCGGCAGCGGCCGAGCACGCGATGCGGTGCTCCCTTGATGAACGCGCGCAGGGGCGCGCGCTGGTCCGGGCGGTGCAGTGTCGCCATCAGCATCCGCTCGCTCGAGAAGGGGAGGTTGCCGACCTCGGGGTGGGCAGCGCGAGCGGCGGACCGGTACTGGCCGCCCTTTTCGGCCGCGACGAGCAGCGCCGTTTCGGTGGGATCGCCGCGGGAAACCCAGCGTCCATCTTCTTCCTGCAGGTCGGCGCGGTTGGCAAGCACGCACACGAGGAGCGCGCGCGCGAGCGACGGATCGCTTTCGGCATGACGTGCCTCGCTGCCGAGGAGCACCTGGCCGTCCGGATCGTAGCCGGCGCCGGTCACTTCGTACTCGTTGCCCCCGGCCCAGAGCGCGGTGACGGTCATCTCGCCGACCGTCAGGGTGCCGGTCTTGTCGGTGCAGACGATCGTCGCCTCGCCGATGCTCTCCACCGTCGGCAGGCGGCGGATGATGGCGTGCCTTCGAGCCATGCGCCGGACGCCGACCGCCATGGCGATGGTGACGACCGCCGGCAATCCTTCGGGCACCGCGGCGATCGCCACCGCGATCACGGTCGCGATCACGACGGTCATGCCGACGCCCGAACGGTACTCGACGAGACCGATCAACAGCGCCGCGGCGACCGCGATGACGGCGAGCCGGCCGCCTAACGCGTCGAGCCGCCGCTCGAGGGGCGTGCGCTGGCCGGCGATGCTGCGGGTCAGCGCACCGACATGGCCGACCTCTGTTGCCATCCCGGTCGCGACGACGACCGCACGCGCGATTCCGCGGGCGACGGTAGTGCCCGCGTAAACCATGGTCGCGCGATCGGGCAGCGACGCTGCAGCCGCGGCGGGTGGTCCGGCGCGCTTGGCCGTCGGCACCGATTCCCCGGTGAGTGGCGCCTCGACGAGATGGAGGTCGGTTGCATGCAGCAGCCGGGCGTCCGCGGGAACGGCCATTCCTTCCTCGAGCACGATCACGTCGCCGGGTATGAGCTCGGCGGCGGGAAGATCGAGCCGTTTGCCATCGCGCACGACAACGGCGTGTGAAACCTGCAGCGCGAGCAGCGCATCCATCGCACGGCGCGCGCGTAGCTCAGTCGCGAAGCCGAGCGCTACGTTGAGAAGGAGCACGACCGCGATGGCGAATGCGTTGCCACGCCCGCCTGTCGCCAGCGCGAGCACGGTCGCGACGACGAGGAGCGCGACGACGACGCTGGCGAACTGTCGCGCCAAGATGCGCCACGCGCGTTCCGGCGGCTCGACGACGAGCTGGTTCGCACCGAAGCGCGCCCTCCGTGCCTCCACCTCGGCGGGGCGAAGCCCGCCGGCCGAGCTGCTCCAGGCGTGGAGCACCTCGTCGGTGGACATCGCATGCCAGTCCGTCCGGCCGCCCGGGTTCAGGGCGTTGCCGGCACTGGGCTGGCCAGGTGTGTCAACTCGTTCGCGCTCCACGGTGTCGATCATCGCAGGTTTCTCTGGTTGACGCCAATGATCGGGGGAACGACAGCGTCATGCTGTCCGCTCCTGCCTGACTGTGGAGCAGCCGCCGCGACGCGAACATTAGCGCAGACACTCCAACTGCCGAGGTTCGCATGCCGACCGAGACGAGCACGAACATCACCAGCCGCCCCACTGGAAGCGCGCTGCCCGCCACACCCGGAGGGCGCACGCTGCTCGTCGCGACCGATGACACGCCGGCATCCGACCCCGCGCTGCGACTGGCGCTCGCCCTCGCCGACGAGGGGGTGCACGTCGAGGTGATCAACGTCGTCGACACCCGGCCGATGCCGATCCCTCCGCCGCTCGACATGGCGATCGCATTCAGCGACGCCGTCGGTGGCGATGCATTCCGTGCGGGCCGGGAGAAGGATCTTCGCCAGCGAGTGTCGGCGGCACTGAACCGGCCCGTCGACTGGCCGGTACGAGTCGCACTGGGCACACCGGCAAACGCGATCATTCGCCAGGCGAAACGGATTCACGCCGACTTCATCCTGCTCGGCCTGCGCCGTCACAACGTCGTCGAGCGCGTGGCGATGGACGAGACGACGGAGCACGTCATGCGGACGGCCAGCTGTCCGGTGCTCGCCGTCGCCCCGACGTTAGGCGGCCTGCCCCGGCGGGCGATGGTGGCGGTCGACTTCAGCCAGGCGAGTCTCGAGGCGGCGCGAGCGGCCGATCGCCTCGTCGGACCCGACGGGACGCTGGTGCTGGCCTACGTCACGCCGACGGCGATGAGCGTGGCCGACGAGGGCGAACGGGTGATCCACGAACTCGGGGTCACCAGCGCGTTCGTCTGGTTCAGGGGCGAGCTTGCCCGTGCGCCCGGTGCGCCCGGTGCGCCGGTCGAGCAGATCACTCTCGCGCGCGGGACGACCGAGCGCGTCGCCGAGGTGCTGATGTCATACGCCGACGGCGCGAGCATCGACGTCATCGCGTTAGGCAGCCGGCGCCATGGCCGGATCGAGCGCTGGATGCTCGGCAGCGTGACGACCGACATCGTGCGGAAGGGAAGCCGGTCGATGCTGGTCGTCCCGCCGAATGACCGCACGAGTCCCTGACTCGAGCGGTCCGCTGGCGCGGCGGGCCCGGATCGCCATCCTCGCGCTCGGGCTCACGCTGGCGTGGGCCTGCGCACCCTTCCTCGCCGGCCTGCTCGGCGCGGTCGTGCTTGCGGTGGTCTGTGCTCCGGCGTATCGCCGGCTGCACGGCCGGTTCGGCGACCGGGCAACGGCGCTGGCGCTGACCGTTGGCGCGGCGTGCCTCCTCGTCGCGCCGGCGATCTGGCTCGTCGCAACCGCGATCGCGGAAGCACCGGACGCACTGGAGCGGGCGGCGTCGAGTGTCGCCGTCGCCGACCTAGGTGCCCTCCGGATTGGGCCATTCGATGTCGGCGCTCAGTTGGCGCGCATTGGTGATCAGGCCGCTGTCTGGGTTTCGCAGCGCGCGGTTTCCTTCGTCGGCGGCCTGACACTCGCGACGCTGAACCTGGTTCTCGCGCTGGTCGGTCTCTTCTATCTCCTGAGGTCTGGGTCAGCGGTCTGGGCTGCCGTTCGGCCGATCATTCCGTTTTCCCGCCGCGGCTCAGACGCTCTTGGCGAGCGCTTCGTCAGGCTCACGGAAGCCACGCTGCTCGGGATCGCCGTCACCGCGATCGCACAGGGGCTGGTCGTCGGCGTCGCCTTCTTCGCGGTCGGTCTGCCTAACGCGCTGGTCTGGGGGGTCATCACCGCGCTGGTGTCGATTCTGCCGGTCCTCGGCAGCGCGCTGGTGTGGGGACCAGGAGTGCTCGTGCTCCTGGCCGAGGGGCGCTATGGGGCCGCTGTCGTGCTGCTGCTCGCGGGTGTCATCGTTGCGTCGAACATCGACAATGTGCTGCTGCCCGTCGTCTACCGCCGCGTCTCGGGGCTGCATCCAATGGCCACCCTGGTCGGAGCATTCGCCGGGATGAAGCTGCTCGGGCTTCCGGGACTGCTACTCGGACCCCTGTCGATCGCGTACGCCATCGAACTGCTGCGGATCTACCACGAGGAGTACGGCGACGAGTTGTCGCCCAGCGACGTCCTGCCTGCTCCGGCGGCGGGGCGCGCGCCGCGCGTACGCCCTGAATCAGGCGGTGCCTATCGTGAGGCGCCGACCGCCGTGCTCTCGCCACGCGATGACTTCGCGTGACGAGACCAGCTCGATCTACGCCTTCGCGGTGCCGGCCTGGTCCACGGGCCGCTGGAAGGTCGAGATTCCGAAGAGCGAATAGAGCGGGCATGCCGCGAGCAGTGCGGTGCCGAGGGGAATGAACCCCAGATAGCCCCACGGTGTCTTTGGCCCGACGAAGACGAGCGCGAGAAGCCCGAGCCCAAGGATGATCCTGATCCCCCGGTCGAGACGGCCAATGTTGCGTGTCATGGGAGGTGCCAGAGTGAGAGACGCCAACGTGACGATGCGTGAATGCGCTCGAAGACAGCAGCGATGAGCACATGTGGGAGATAGCGGGGCTCGGGTTGCAGCGCAGTCAGGCAGAGCCGGACTCACCGGCCGCCGCGACGCTGGCGCTCGAGCGCGCGTGCGAGCAACGCGTCGTGGCCGTAGATGTCCGGGTAGAAGCGGACGCCGTCCGCGCGCGCGGTGACGGTCGCATAGAGGATGTAGACCGCGACGGGGCGCGCGACCGGCACGCGGATCGTCCGTTGGCCCTGCATCGCCGATTCGATTGCGTCGCGGGTCCACTCGCCCTGGCCGTCGAGCAGGTGCTGAGCGAAGGCGGCCGGGTCGGCGATGCGGATGCAGCCGTGGCTGAAGTCGCGCCGCTCGCGCGCGAAGAGCTCAGGCGCCGGCGTGCCGTGCAGATAGACGGCATGACTGTTCGGGAAGACGAACTTCGCCAGGCCTAACGCGTTGGTCGCGCCCGGGCGCTGGCGAAGGCGGAGCGTGCCGGCGGCGACGCGCTCGACATTGTCGGCGGTCAGCGCCACGGGCTTTGCCTCGTCGCCGGCGCCAACGATCTCGAAGCCCTCGGCGCGGAGAACGCCTGGCTGCCGGCGCGCGCGGGGGAGCAACTCCTTCCGTGCGATGCTCGACGGAACATCCCAGTAGGGACGGAAGACGACTTCGTCGATCATGCCGGAGAAGACCGGCGTCCCGTGCCTCCCCGCTGCCCTGCCGACGATCACGCTCATCTCAAGCACCGGCCGCGCGGCGAGGCTGTCGTGCTCGAAGACGAGCAACTGGAATCCGGGGATGTTCACCACGGCGTAGCGATCAGGCGGTGTGTCGGGAAGCCATCGCCAGCGCTCGAGCGTCAACGCGATCTGCCGCACTCGTGCAGCGATCGGGACGCCGAGCTGGCGCGCCGTCTCCTTGTCGATCAAGCCGTCGGCGGCCAGCGCATGACGTCGCTGGAAGCGTGCGATACCCGCGACGAGGTCGGGGGTGTAACTGCTCGTTTCGCCCGCTTCCCTGTCCTCATCGGATGCAGGCAGGTCACCAAGGGCGATGAGCATCCGGCGGAGCGCGCTGTGATCCGCCAACGCCTCGCCCGGCCGGACCGGCAGCGACGAGAATCGCGGCGGAACGACTGCCAAGTCGGCGGCGACAGCGCGGTACCGCGCGAGTGCCGCGACGAGCGCGGCATATCCCGCATAGCGCGGCTCGACGGCGGCGATCGCGGTTGCCGGATCGCCGGCGCGGCTCACCTCGAGCACGAGGTGCGCAAGGTCGAGTTGCTCGTGCGTTTGAGGGATGGCGAAGCGAAGTGGCCCGGGGTCGGTTCGCCCGCCATGGAGGTCAGCAACGAGCCGCATCACGGCGCTCGAGAGTGCGAGGTCGAACCGCGCGAGACTGGCGGAGCCGGTTTCGGGTCGTTCAGCAAGCGCCGCCGCTGAAGCGCCTAACGGTAGGGCATCGTAGTCCGCCGGACGTAAACCGCGCGCGTCAACCGTGGCGAGCAGTGCAACGACGGCTACGGCCTGGGGAGTCGGCCGGCCATCGACCGTCCAGATCGGGTGCATCGGCCCGCCCGCCGCAGCGCTGCCGTACAACTCGCGCAGCGAGGCGTGCCCGCCGGCGACTCCCCGGCGGGCGAGCGGCGTGCCGAGCTGCGGGTCGAGCTCGCGGACGGCGGCGGCGAACGCCGCGGAGTCGGTGTGCTGCGCCGCTCCAGCACGTGGAAGCGTGAGGCAGCACATGAGCAGTGTGTTGATCCAGCAGAAGCGTCCCGTCATCAACGTCCTCCCCGTGCACCGACTGGCGCACAGTGAGGGAAGTTCGCGCCGCGGGAGGCCGACGCCTATCAGGCGAGAGCCGACACGTGGCAATTCGGCGGCGCGGCCCGGCAATCCCTGACGGCGACGACCGGCATTTCCCGACACAAGATCCGGCAACGACCGACAGACCGGTCGGTCGGCGAATCGTATTCTCACATCGAGATGAGAAACTCGTCTTTTCGCCGAGGTCCCGATGCCGTCCGCCACCGCTGGTCACGCCATTCGCGCGCTACTGGTTCTCGCCCGCACCAGCGGCCGCCGATACATGCATGCCGACGAGATCGCGGCGGCAACAGGAGCGCCGCAGAACTACATGGCGAAGACACTCAATGCGCTCGCCCGGGCGCGCATCGTCAGCAGTGCGCGCGGGCCGGCGGGAGGGTTCGCGCTCGCGGTCGAACCCGAATCACTGACACTCGCACGCGTCGTCGACCTCTTCGCCGCACCGCGACCGCAGTCGCGCTGCATGCTCGGCAACACGCTCTGCAATCCGGAGCGACCGTGCGCCGCGCACGAATGCTGGACCGCGGTGATGAACGCGCGTCGCGCGCCACTCATCGCGACCACGATCGCCGACCTGCTTGCCGATTACCCGGACCCACGCCACCAGGGTGATCGTCACTCTCGAGACGATCGAGAAGACAGCCCTCATCGCCGACAGCGTCGAGTACACCACCTGGACATTCGGTGGCTCGGTCCCCGGCGAGTTCATCCGCGTCCGTGAAGGCGACCTCGTCGAGTTCCCCCTGAGGAACGCGGCCAACAGCACGATGCCGCACAACATTTCGTGCAGCGCTGTCGAATCAATCCACTGTCCTCACCCTCGGCTTCCGCTGCGCGGCGAGCTGACATCGGGAGTCATGCGAGCAATCATCGAGATCAACCCGGAGTGGAGCGTGAACGAACTGCTCCTCCGCCATCCGGAAACGGCGCGCGTCCTCAACGAACGCGGCGTCGACACGTGCTGCGGGGGAGGCGACTCGCTCGCCGAGGCAGCGCGTGCGGGAGACGGCGACCTCGACGCGCTCCTTGGCGCGCTCGCCGCCGCGCCGAACGCGTCCCGGCCGGCCACGGCAGTGCTGCACGACACGGCCGACGTCCGGCTGGTCGTCTTCCGCCTGGCACCGGGACAATCGGTACCGCCGCATCGCAGCCCGTCGACGGTGCTGCTGACCGTCCTCGAAGGAGCCGGCTTGCTGTCGGGCGAGGAGTCGGGGACGGTCATCGAGCGCCATTGCAGCACTGGCGACATCGCCGCCTACGCTCCGAACGAGCTGCACTCGATGCGCGCCGAGGCCGAGACGCTGCTGCTGCTGGCGACGATCAGGCCCCGTCCCGGAGAGCGCTAGTGGAGTGGTTCGTCAAGGCATTCCTCAAGGCGAGCCTTGCCTGGCTCTCGCTCGGCGTCACGTTAGGCGTGGCGATGGCGGCGCACCCGATCTGGACGCTGTACCGTCTGGCGCACGTGCACATGGTGCTGCTCGGCTTCGTCACGATGATGATCTACGGCGTCGGTTACCATGTCATCCCGCGCTTCACCGGGTCGCCGCTGTTCAGTCGGCGCGCGGGAGGCTGGCACTGGTGGATCTCGAACGCCGGGCTGGCGCTGATGGTGGCCGGGTTCATCGTCCGCGTGTCGCGGCCGGGCGTCGGCACGCCGCTGCTCGCGACCGGCGGCACGCTCTCGGCGATCGGGGCGTACACCTTCGCCTTCGTCATCTGGCGCACAATCGGCGCCCAGCCGGTCGCGCGCACCGTACCGTTAGGCATGGCGCGGGGATAGCGATGCACTCGCTGGTGCGGCGCTTCCTCAAGACCGCGATCGCGTTCCTCGGCCTCGGGCTGACGATCGGCGGATGGATGATGGTCCGGCGCGAGCTGGGTGGCGTGGACCCGTCACCGTACCTCGTCAGCGCGCACACCCACGCCATCCTCGTCGGCTTCGTGATGTCGATGATTCTCGGCGTCGCGCTCTGGCTCTTCCCACGTCCGGAGCGCGAGGACCCACGCTATCAGCCGCGGGTCGCCGAGCTGGCGTACTGGCTCGTCACGGTCGGCACCGCGGCGCGAGTCGCCGGCGAGCTGCTCCGCCAGATCAACGACGCGACCTGGCTGCGCTGGGTCGTCGTGCTATCGGGCCTCGCCCAGATCGCCGGGCTCGGCGCGTTCTTCTACACGATGTGGTCGCGGATTCGCGCGGGTGGAAGCAGGATCCGCGAAGCGAAAGGCGAGAAGTTCTAGCTCGCCTTTCACTGGCGGCGCTCGACGGCTCCGTCCTGACGTTGAGAATCCTGATCGTGCCCTTCTGGCCGTGGCCGAAGCCATGGTTGGTCTCGATCTGGTAGCCATGGAAACCTCCAGCCTGCATACTGGGAAAAGACGAAGGCGCCCGACTCACCGTGAGTCGGGCGCCTTCGTCTTATCGTTCATCAAGAGCCGGACTCAGAAGGCAACCACTCCCTCGAAGACATAGCCGCCGAACTTGCCACCGCTGCGTTGGTCGGTCGGCAGGAAGCCGTTGTATTTCTGGGTGACGTACTCGCCCTTGAGCATCACGCCCGGGGTGATGAACCAGCCCGCGCTCGCCTGCACGCGGTTCACGGTCTCCTTCGGATCGGTCGCCGCGAGCGTACCGTTCACGGTATTGTACCGCGCGCCAACCCACACCTGCTCGCCTGGCAGGAAGCGATAGACGACGTCGCCGGAGAGCTGGTTCCAGGTGCGGTCCTTCGTTTCCGTGAGCTTCTTGCCAGTCGCGCGCTCGATGTTGCCGAACAGTTCGAGGCCGCGGAACTTGACGAACGGGTTGATGACCGTCGCCGTGATCTTGTCGCTCAGTCCGGGCTGGATCGCGCCCGACCAGGCCTGCGCCGACTCGGTCGACGTCGTGTTCTCCATGACGTCGAAGTACCGCGAGCCGCCGCGATCGCCGCTGTAGAGGGTGTTGTTGGCCGAGTGCTTGGTGGTGTAGAGGGAACTCGTGAGGCGGACCCGAAGATCGCTCGACACCTGACGGTCGAAACCCAGCTTGCCGAGGAAGCTCGGCGCGCGTTTCTGCGGAACGGTCAGCTGGCCGCGAACTTCGCCGCCAGTCATACCGCCCATCGCCATCACGCTGCCGAGGCGGACGTACACTTCGCCGCCGACTTCGGTGGTGAAGGCGTCCATGATGAGATTGCCGACGAACGGGTTGTACATCGCGTTCCCATTGTCGGTGCGGCGGAAGTGCGAGTCACCGTAATTGATCTCGAAGTGACCGGCCTTCACCGTGACGAGTTGCATCAGGTTCTGGAGTGGCTCCCACGCGATCGGCGAGTCGTCGACCAGGAGGTAACCGTCCTTCACCCACGTCTCGTTGTGGTGGCGCGACGAGAGGTAGCTGGTCAGCGCGACGCGGATACCTTTCGCCATTTGCGCATTCAGGTACAGGTTCGCACTCTCGTTGTTGAAGCCGTGCCCGATGCGAATGAGCTGGTTCTGGTCGACGGTGCCGACCATGCGCGGCGTAGCGGTGTTCCGGTGGTCGAGCCCCTGGAACTGCGACGTGAACGCCGCACCCCAGTTGAGAACGAAGCCCTTGTATTCGACGCCGTCGAACTTTGGTGACTCGAAGACATTGATGCCACGTTGGTCGAGGGCGCGAATGTGCTGGATCGTGATCGGCTGCTGCGTCGCCGACCGAGTGGACGCCGCCGGGTTTGCGATCTGTGCGGGCTGCACCAGCGCGGCCGCGGGCGCGGTTGCCGCACTATCGAATGCAAGCGCAGCCGGGGTCGAGTCGGTAACGACCGTCATCGCGACGGCCGTCTGGACCGGCGCGCTGACGGTAGTGTCGGTACCAGTCTGCTGCGCGAGCGCCGGGGTGGCGCTCAGCACCACTGCGGCGCTCGCGGCGAAGAAGCGAATGACGTGTCTCATGTGAATGCTCCAATGGAATTGAAATGCGTTTTACTTGACGAGCAGATCGAAGTTGACCTTGACGCGGTTGTTCACCTTCATCGCGCCCATCATCAGCGATGGCGCCTTGAGGCCGTAATCCGACATCAGGATCGGATAGACACCGGTGACGTGCAGTGCACCGCTGGCCGGCGCAGTACCGAGCGCGTCGAAGGTGATCTGCTTCTGGACGCCGCCTAACGTGAGCGTGCCGGTGAGCCGGCCGCTGGTGGTCGCGCCGACCTTCGAGATGTCGTAGGAGAGCATCTTGAAATCGATGACCGGGTTTGCATTGGTCTTCAGCGCCTTGCGCATGTGCTCATTCATCGTGCTGTTGGCGCAGTCGAGGTTCTCCGGGCGAACCTTGACGTCGAGCGCGAGGACGGACTTCGCGCCGCCGACCACTTCGCGTACGGCCTGGGCGCCGACGGTACCGATCGTCGCGTCGACGATCTTTGCCTGGCAGTTGAAGTCGCGGACGGTGGAGGTTCCGGTGACCCACAGTCGGCTACCGGGCTGCAGTGTTGCCGAACCTCCGCCGACGGTCCACGCCACGATCGCCGGGACGATGGCAGCGGCCAGCAGGGTCAATTTGATGTGCTTCATGGAAATTCTCGCTTGAGAGAGCCAGGACGGCGCGGCGCGCCATCGCAACAGGGAATGTCGGTCCGGGCGTCCGCGTCCTCAGTCGGCGGAAGCCCGAAGTTTTTCGGAAGAAGGCTGACAGCGCCGTCGTCGGTCTGCTGACGTCATCTTGAGGGAAACCCTGAGCGGCCACCTGGCCGGGAGACGTTAGGCGCCTCAGCGCGCGGGATACTCGTGTCAGGGCAGCTGATCGAGGGTGAGCACCGCGGTGCCGGCAACCGGCAGCGTGCTTTCGATCCGGAGCGGAAGCCGCCGCTCGTCGTCGCTGAAGTGGATCCGGATGACACCTTCGCCGCGGTAGCGAGCCGGATCGCGCACCCGCATCTCGACGAGCACCGCGGCGAAGGTCCCGGCGCCGACCGTGAGCCGCTCGCGCCGGAGGACGCGAACGAGCGTCGGGTTTCGCGCCGCGTCGAAGTGCCGGTTGAAGCGGTACGTCGAATCGGTCAGCAGCGGAACGGTCCGCAGCAGGTAGATGAACGAAAGCTCATCGAGTGGTGCATCG
>JBKJQR010000022.1:0-5046 GCA_046593895.1 Gemmatimonadaceae bacterium
AAGCCAGGCGACAAACGCCGGGCCAAACAGGCCTTGGCGCGTAAGCGCTCCCGGAAGAAGCAGCGCCGCGACCCGGACTAGCTCCACTGCACTGAAAAAAGTGCGGGTTTCGGGAAATTAGACGGGCGGGCCCCCTGTGGGTCCGCCCGTTGTGTTTTGGGCTAGACTAAGGACGATTTTTCTCGGGGCTTGGCAGGAGTCGAGACCGGCAACGGTGCGCCATTGTGCCGTTGGCAATGCTGAAAGAGCTTAAGGAGTTTGACAATGCAAATCGGAGAACGCCAGGTCGGGTCAGTGATGATCCTCGACCTCAAGGGCAAGATCACTCTGGGCGAGGGTGACGAGGCTTTGAAGGACAAGATCAACTCGTTGATCCTCCAGGGCCACAAGAAGATGCTGTTGAATTTCGGCGACGTGCCGTACATCGACAGCGCAGGCCTGGGCGAAATCGTCCGCACCTACACCACGGTGAGCCGCCAGGGTGGCCAGCTCAAGCTGGTCAACCTGACGAAGCGCATTACCGACCTCCTGTCGATCACGAAGCTCCTCACGGTCTTCGAGACATTCGACAACGAGCCGGAAGCGCTGCAGAGCTTTTCCTAAAGCACTCCAAGGCACCCGCGGCCGCCGGCTTTCCGGCGCCGCGCGGTTTCATGGCGCACCATATTCCGTCATCAGCGCTGCCGGACTCCGGCAGCCAGGTGCACGGCCGCTCGTTGGCGACAGAGCTTCTGCTC
The DNA here is from genome assembly GCA_046593895.1 of Gemmatimonadaceae bacterium. Lineage (GTDB taxonomy): Bacteria > Gemmatimonadota > Gemmatimonadetes > Gemmatimonadales > Gemmatimonadaceae > JABFXC01. The sequence continues at coordinate 738 of JBKJQR010000022.1, forward strand.
GCACTCCGGCCCGGACAGTGGACGAAGAACCTGTTGGTCTTCGCCGGTCTGGTCTTCGGACAGAAGCTGCTTATTCCTTCTGATGTTGCCACTGCGGTCGCGGCCTTTGGGCTGTTTTGTCTTTTTTCCGGTGTCGTCTACCTCGTCAACGACATCCGCGATCGCGACGCCGATCGCCTGCACCCAAAAAAATCAAAACGCCCCATCGCATCCGGCGCGATCAGCGTCGGCACGGCGGCGACGTTTGCCGTGGTGCTCGCGGCCGTCTCGCTCGGCGCCGCCTACGCGCTCGATCGCCAGTTCTTTGCCGTCGGGCTCGCGTATGTCGCGCTGCTGATTTCGTACTCCGTGTGGCTCAAGCACAGCCCGGTGCTCGACGTGCTCGTCATCGCGTGTGGATTCGTCCTGCGCGCCTTTGCCGGCTCGGTGGTACTGCACGTGGAATTCAGCCATTGGCTGCTCGTCATGACCTTACTGCTCGCGCTGTTTCTGGCAACGGGCAAACGGCGCGCGGAGTACGTCGCGCTGGCCGGGGACGCGGCGGCGCATCGCCCGAGCCTCGAACACTATTCCCTGCCGATGCTCGACCAAATGTTGTCGGTAGTGATGGCGTGCACCCTGCTCGCCTACGCGTTTTACACCATCAGTCCAGAGACGGTGGCGAAGTTCGGGACCGATCATTTATTGATGACCTTCCCGCTGCCGATCTACGGGTTGTTTCGTTATCTCTATCTCATTCACCGCGGCGACGGCGGAGGCAATCCCTCCGACCTGCTGCTCTCGGATCGACCCTTGCAGCTATGCGTGGTGATCTGGGGCGCGCTTGTCGCCGCCATCATTTACGGTCCGTTGAAGTAGGAGAACAGCATGGCAGAGTTTCAGGTCCGTTCCGACGCCGTGGACGTCGAGCAGATCATGCGGCAGATCCGGTCGCGTATTCGAGAGAAGCGCGGCGCGGATTACACGGAACAGGAAATTCAGGAGCTGGCGAACGTCAAGCTCGAGAAATTCCTGGACCCCCGCGGGATTCGCTCAAACCTCGTGCAGGAATTCCGCAGAAACCGCGTGCTCACGCCGGCGCCGCCGGCCGTGGGTATCGGCGATGTCGATGTGTTCGGTTCGCCGCGCCGATTCCTGCAGAGCATCCGCAAGCTGCTCAGCCCCATCCTCCGGCTGTTCTTCAGCCCGACGCCGATGGTGCACGCGATCAACACGATGCAGAAGCAGCAGAACGACGTGAACGCGGAGTTTCACCGCCGGTTCCGCCAGCGCGAGGAAATGGATCCGCTCTACTACGAGGTCACGCACAACCTCGTCGTCGAGCTGACGCGCCTCGCGATCGAGAACCAGAACCTCAAGATGAAGGTCGAGTCGCTCTCGAGCCGGATGGACTTCGACGAGCGGCGCGCGCGCGCCCTCGAAACCGTCGTCGCCTACAAGCCGGCGCCCCGCCCTGAGCGAGTCGAAGGGCCACGGCCTGAGCGCCAAGCCCCGAGCGAGCGAAGCGAGTCGAGGGGAGCGGAGCGAGTCGAAGGGCCAAGACCCGAGCGCATCGAACGGCCGGAGCGAAACGACGCGCCAAAGCAGGAGCGGCAGCAACAGCAACCGCGTCGGGAGCAGAACGACGCTTCGCGTCGGGAGCAGAACGACGCTCAGCGTCGGGAGCAGAACGACGCTCAGCGTCGGGAGCAAAACGACGCGCCACGGACCGAGCGCCCGGCGGCAACCGAGCCGGTCGCGGCCGACGGTCAGCCGCAGGCACAGCCAAACGGCGATCCGCAGCGCGCCGGCCTCGAGCCGCGCGATCAGGGGGAGCGTGGTGAGCGGCGGCGACGCCGGCGCCGGCGTCGTCGACCCGGGCAGAATGGCGCCGCGGCGCAATCGGGCGAGTCTCGTGAATCAGGTGATTCACCGGATTCACCGGATTCACCGGATTCACCGGATTCACCGGATTCTAAGGAATGAAGATCGCCATCGTCGTCCAGCGCTACGGCGCGGACATCAACGGCGGAGCGGAGCTGCACGCACGGTACATCGCCGAGCGGCTGGCGCGGCATGGCACGGTCGAGGTGTTTACGACGTGCGCGAAGGACTACATCACGTGGAAGAACGAGCTTCCGGCGGGTGAAGAAAAGGTCAACGGCGTCACCGTGCGGCGGTTTCCGGTCAGTTCGCCGCGGAACCCCGACGACTTCGGGCGCCGGTCGAACTTCATCTTCAACCACCCGCACTCGATGGCCGACGAGCTCAAGTGGCTCGACAGCGAAGGGCCCGCGAGCCGCGCGCTCGTGCGGCACATCGGACGCGTCAAGAACGATTTCGATTTCTTCGTGTTCTTCAGCGCGCGGTATTACCACGCGTGGCACGGCTCGCGCGCCGTGGCCGACAAAGCGGTCCTTGTCCCGACGGCTGAACGTGATGCCGCGGTGGGTGTCTCGATCTTCGGCCCCGTCTTCCGCGGCGTGCGCGCGATCATGTACAACTCGCCTGAAGAGCGCGCGCTGATTCAGTCGGTCACCAACAACCGCGAGGTGCCCGGCGTCGTGGTCGGCGTGGGCTCGAATATTCCCGAGCGCGTGCAGCCCTGGCGCGCCAAACGCACGTTCAATCTCAAGCGGCCGTACGTGTTCTACATCGGCCGCATCGACGAGAACAAAGGCTGCGCGGAACTCTTCGACTTTTTCCCGCGCTACGCGGCGATGTATCCGGACGGGCTCGACCTCGTGCTCGCCGGGTCGCCCGTGATTCCGATCCCGACGCATCCGCGCATCAAGCACCTGGGTTTCGTCTCGGACGAAGACAAGTTCGACACGCTCGCCGGCGCGGATTTTCTGATCATGCCGTCGCAGTACGAGAGCTTGTCCATGGTCGCGCTCGAAGCGTGGGCGCTCGGCAAACCGGTGCTCGCCAATGGCCGGTGCGATGTCCTGCGTGGCCAGGCGATCCGCAGCAACGCCGCACTCTATTACGAGAACTTCGAAGAATTTGCTGAGGCGATGTACGCGCTCGAAGCGGCAGGTCCGCTCAATCCGGTGCTCGGGCGGAACGGCAAAGACTTCTTCAAACGCCACTACGCGTGGCCGGTCATCGAACGGAAATACCTCGAGATGTTCGAGCGCCTGAAGAAAGAACCGGCGAAGACATCCATCGACCCGCTCCCGGGATGGTTTGCGCGCCGCGCCAGCAACCTGCCGCCGGCCGCTGACGCGGTCAACGACGCGCCGAAGGGACCGGTGCTGCGGTAGCCGTGAAACCGCGCGTCCACCAGATCCTCGCCACACTTGGTTACGGCGACGCCATCGGCAACGAAGTGCTCGGCATCTGCCGCGCGCTGCGTGCCGCCGGCTACGAGTCCGAGATCATCGTGGAAACCGCGGACCCGCGGCTCGAAGAGCTGACGGTGGACTACCAGGAGATGGTCGACTCGAACGCCGTCGGCCCGGACGATCTCCTCATTCATCACTTTTCGATCGGGTCGCGCGCGTCGCGGACGGCGTTCGCCCTGCCCTCGCGCATGATCCTGATCTACCACAACATCACCCCGCCGGAATTCTTCCTCGGTGTCCATCCGCAACTCGTGAAGCAGTGCTATCACGGCCGCCGCGAACTGACGGCGTATCCGGACCGCGTCGATCTCGCGCTCGGCGACTCGGAATTCAACCGGCAGGAACTCGAAGCGCTCGGCTTCTCGCCGACCGACGTCCTCCCGGTCGTGCCGGACTTCACGCATCTCGACGTGCCGCCCGATCCGCGCACGATGGCAGCATACGACGACGAGTGGACCAACATCGTGTTTGTCGGCCGGCTGATTCCCAACAAGCGGCCCGACGACGTAATCCGGTTCTTCCACGCGTACAAGACGCTCTACAACCCGCGCGCGCGCCTGATCCTCGCCGGGAGCTACTCGGGCTTCGAGACCTACCTCGCGCAGCTGCACACGCTCATCGCGGAACTCGGGGCACGCGACGTGCACATCATCGGCCAGGTGACCAACGCCGAACTGACGGGCATCTACGACTGCGCCGACCTGTTTCTCTGCGCCAGTGAGCACGAAGGCTTTTGCGTGCCGCTCATCGAGAGTTTCTATAAGCGAGTGCCTGTCCTTGCTTACGCCTCGACGGCCGTGCCCGTCACGATGGACGGAGGCGGCGTGCTGTACGACCGTAAAGATCCCTCGCACGTGGCGGCGCTGATGCACGCGCTCGTGTCGGACCACGCGATGGCGGACGCGGTGCTCGACGCACAAGACGCCGCGCTCGATCGCCTGCTGAAAAAGGACTTCGCCGGCATGCTCCTCGGCTTTGTGGAC
>JBKJQR010000067.1:0-7072 GCA_046593895.1 Gemmatimonadaceae bacterium
TCCTGCTAACGGCTAAAGGCTAACGGCTCGTTTTTTCGAGGACTGCGCCCATGCCGCAAAGCAAAATCCCCCTCCGCCCGCTCGGCCGGACCGGCGTCGCCGTCTCGGCCATCGGTCTCGGGGGCTATCATCTCGGCGCGATCGGGACGGCGCGCGAGGCGACGCGGGTGGTGCATGCGGCGCTCGACGCGGGCGTCACCTTCTTCGACAACGCGTGGGAATACCACGACGGCAAGAGCGAGGAGCGGATGGGGCAGGCACTCGCCGGGCGGCGGGGCGAGGTCTTCCTGATGTCGAAACTCTGCACGCACGGGCGCGACGCGAAGACCGCGATGCGGCAACTGGATGAATCGCTGCGGCGACTGAAGACCGACTACCTCGACCTCTGGCAGATTCACGAGGTCGTCTATCATAACGATCCGGAGCGGCACTTCATGAAGGGCGGCGCGGTCGAAGCGCTCGAGCGGGCAAAGCGTGAGGGCAAGGTGCGCTTCGTCGGCTTCACCGGACACAAGGATCCGGCGCTCCACCTCCGCATGCTCTCGTACGATTTCCCCTTCGACAGCTGCCAGATGCCGCTGAACTGCTTCGACGCGACCTTCCAGAGCTTCGAACAGCAGGTGCTTCCCGAGGTGAATCGCCGCGGGATCGCCGCGATCGGGATGAAGTCGCTCGGCGGCGAGGGCTTGCCGGTCAAGCGCAAGGCAGTCACCCCGCAGGAAGCGCTGCGCTACGCGATGAGCCTCGACGTCGCGACCACGGTCAGCGGGATGGACTCGATGCGCGTACTGAGGCAGAATATGAAAGTTGCCCACGCATTCGACCGGATGACCGGCGCCGAGATGCAGGCGCTGCGAACCCGCTGCGCCAAGGCGGCGGCCGATGGGCGATTCGAGTTGTACAAGACGACGGCCAAGCATGAGGGTCCGATAGGGCGCAGGCTCCACGGATTTCCCTCGCCTGACGCGCAGCCGCTATGACAGAGGAGCAGATGAACGGCACAGGACGGAAGCCCACATCAGGCGCCGAGCGGCGCGCAGTCGGGAAGCGGGTGCTGATCGGAGTCGTCGTCGTCGCACTGGTGGCGTGCGGCGAGGGTGCGGGGAGCAGCTTCCTCACGCCGGTCGGCGGCGGGGGCGGCTCGTCCACCGATCGAACGCCCCCGACGCTGGTGTCGACGAACCCGGCGAACCTCTCGACCGGTGTCCCGACCGCGTCGACCATTTCGGCGACCTTCTCCGAAAACCTCGACTCGACGAGCGTGACCAACGCCGCATTCTCCTTCGATAGCGGTGTCACCGGCACCATCGTCGTGAGCGGGGCCACCGTGACGTTGACGCCATCGCCCGGACTGCCGCCAAGTACGACGATTCACGGTACCGTGTCGACGGCGATCCGCGACCGCGCCGGAAATCCGCTCGCCGCCGCCGCGACCTTCCAGTTCACCACCGCGCCGTAGCGGGAGTCACCTTCGCATCTCCGCGCGCGCGGACCGGGTCGCTACGGATCACTGTCACCGTTGCCCCGCGACCGGGTCCGGCGTCGTTCACCCGTGAACGGCCGGTGACGCCGGCAGCGGTTCGACGGGTGATGCGATGGTGCTGATGACCGGTGGTGATGCGAGGGGTTTTCCGGTGACGACAATTCGAGCAGCGATGCCGCGACGTGTCGCGTACACGATCGCGGCATCGCTCCTCGTCGCAGGATGTCGCCTCGGGCACGCATCCACACCCGCGCCGTCGCGGAGCGCACCAGCCCGCGACCCTGTACGTGAGTCGCACGTTGCCCTTCCGGCCGGCGTCTCGCCCGACGACTACCGGTATCTCCGCGACCGCCGCCTTCTGATCCCGGTCGCCAACGCGAAGCTCGCGCGCATCCCGGACAGCTTCGAGGACGCACGCGACGGGCAGCGTCGTCATCACGCGGTGGACATCATGGCGCCGCGGGGTACCCCGGTGATCGCCGCGGACGAGGGACATGTGCTGAAGCTGCGAACCGGCGGTGCCGGGGGGATCACGCTCTACGCGGTGGACCCGAAATCGCGCTTCGTCTATTACTACGCGCACCTCGACCATTACCGCAAAGGGATCAGCGAAGGCGAGTCCATCGCCCGTGGCGATACCATCGGCTTCGTTGGCACGTCGGGCAACGCGCCTCCCGACACTCCGCACCTGCACTTCCAGGTGATGCGCATGCCCGAGGACGGCCGCTGGTGGACGGGCATCTCCGTGAACCCGCGGCCCCTGTTCGTCGAGTAGTTTTCTTCGCGAGCGATTCCGCGGCCATCGGCCGCCAGCCGATCGCGGCACGCACGAACAGAGAGCGCAGCGGATGACCGACGGGCAACGAGTTCCAAAGATCAGCGGGAAGGAGCGCGCAGCGCTCCGCGGCGAAGCGCATCACCTCACCGCGCTCGTCCACCTCGGCAAGGAAGGCCTCACCCCCGCGGTGATCGCCACCCTCGACGACGCACTGCGCACCCACGAGCTGGTGAAGGTGGCAATGACGAAGAACGCCGCCATCGATCCAAAGGACGCCGCCCGCCAGCTCGCCGACGCCACCGACTCCGACGTGGTCCAGGTGATCGGGCGGACCCTGACGGTCTACCGCCACAACCCGGAGCTGGTGCAGAAGAAGGAAGACCTTCCCCCGTGGCGATAGCCGCTGTGATGCATCTTCTCCCGCGACCCAGGGCGATAGCCTTCCGCCCCCCAACACTATAAATTGCACGACTCGTCCCCAGCCCGCGGATCATGCCCTACGTCATCACCGAAGCCTGCGCCAATACGAAGGACCGAGCATGCGTCGACGTCTGCCCGGTCGATTGCATCTACGAAGGTCCGGATCAGCTGTACATCCATCCCGACGAGTGCATCGATTGCGGCGCCTGCGAGCCCGAGTGCCCGGTGACGGCGATCTTCCCCGAGGAGGACGTGCCCCAGCAGATGCGCCAGTTCATCCAGCTGAACCGCGACGTCTTCACCAGCGCGACTCCACCGGGCAAGCCGCAGCGTTAGGCACCGTCTCGCGTTAGGCGGCGGCGCGGCCGATTCCTGATGGGGCTCCGCGCCGTCACCCTCGATTACTGGGACACGATCTACACCGGCGCCCCCGCTCCCGAGCGGGGGGCCGTCCGCCAGGCGGCCATCCGCCGGCTGTTCGCGACCTTCGATCGTGCCGTCCCCGACGAGGAGTTCATCACCCTCTACAAGGCGGCCGGCGCCGAGGCCGAGCGCTGGTGGCGTGAGGAGCAGCGCGGCTACACAACGCAGGAGCGGATCCGCTGGCTGCTCGCTCGCGTGCAGGTCGAGCGGCCCGCCGACTGTGCGCACATCGCGGCCGCCGAGCGCGCGGTCGATGACGCCCTGCTCGCTCACCCGGCGCCGCTCGTTCCCGGCGCCGGCGACGGGCTCGCCCGGCTCGCCTCCGTCTACACGTTAGGGATCGTCTCCGACACCGGCTTCGCCTCGGGCAAGGCTCAGGACCGCCTGCTCGCCCAGGACCAGCTCCTCTCCCTGTTCAAGGCGACGGTCTATTCGATGGACGTCGGCCACGCCAAGCCACGCCCGGAGCCGTTCGCTGCCGCCCTTCGCGCGTTAGGCAGCGCGCCGGCCGAGACGCTCCACGTCGGCGACAACGAACGCACCGACATCCGCGGCGCCCTCGCCGCCGGTCTCCGCGCCGTTCGCGTCGACTTCGTCCGACAGTCCGGCCCGAGCGAAGCCGAGTTCGTGGCGAGATCGTTTGAGGAGCTGACGTCGTATTTGCTGGCGCAGCGATGACTCGGCAAAAGCTATTAGCCTTTAGCCGTTAGGGTTGAGCAACGGCGGTAACCGCAGCCGCTCAACCCTAACGGCTAATGGCTGACGGCTGAAGTTCATCGGTAGAAATACCGATCCTTCACCAGGAACAGCGCCACCAGCACCACGTACTGCAGCAGCGTGCTCACCTCGCTGCGCCAGGCTTCGCCCCAGTGGTGCTCGCCGCTGTCCTTCACGTCAGGCGGGCGGGGGAACCAGCGCGGGGTGCGCTGCTTGTAGGGCAGGTACTCCTGCCCGAAGATCGACTCGAGCACCCCCTCCTCGTAGCGGACGATCAGCGTGTACTCGATCGCAAAGATTACCGCCGCCACGGGAAGGAACCAGAGCACGCCGGAGATCACGGCGAAGCCCATCCAGACGAGGAAGTTGCCGACGTACAGCGGGTTTCGCACCCAGGAAAAAATTCCGTAGGTGACCAGGCGCTGGACGTTGCGCGAGCGGCGGCGGGTCACCGTTCCCGCGGCGGCGACGCCGGCGAGCCGGATCGCTTCGCCGATCGCGATCACGATGGCGCCGAGGATCCATCGCTTCGCCGAGAGGTGGCCGGGGGCGAGTAGCGGCACAATGAGGAAGAGCACTGGCAGCCAGCCGCGATTGCGGAAGAGCACAGCGCCCCAGCGCGCCGCGGTGGACTGCTCGCTTGCCGAGACGGGAGGAGTGGCGGTCACGGAGAAGGGGAAGGGGAATGAATCGAGGCGGCGCGACTGAACGCTAAACGCTTTTGCCTCAAGCGTAAATCAGCTGGGCGAGGAACTCGCGAATCACGTGGTTCACCGCTGACTGCCGCTCCATGCTGCTCAGGTGTCCGGCGCCTTCTATGATCTCGAGCGTGCTCCCCGGAATCCGATCGTGCATCGCGCGCGATTCCTCGGGGGGCGTCACTACGTCCTCGGCGCCACAGACGATCAGTGTCGGGACGTCGATCGTCGTCAGTGCTTCGGTCGAGTCGGAGCGATTCATCATCGCCTCGATCGCTCCGATAATCCCCGCCGTCGATGCGCGCGACATGATGCGTTGCACCTCGGCGACTATCTCCGGGTGGCGTGCGCGAGTGGTCGCACCGAGTACGACTGGCAACAGTGCGGCGGCGACCGTGGCGCTCCCTCCCGCGCGAGCCCCCGCGATCTGGTCGGCACGCTGGCTGCGAGCGACGTCACTGTCGGCGCCGGCGCGCGTGTCGAACAGCATCAGCCCGCGCACCCGCGCGCGGTGACGCCGCCACATCGACAAGGCGACGTATCCCCCCATCGATATCCCGCCGATCACCGCGCTCTCGATCGACAACCGGTCGAGCATCGCGGCAACGTCGTCGGCGTAGCGGTCGATGCTGAACGGTGGAACGGCCGGTGTCTCGCCGAAGCCGCGCATGTCGGGTGCGATGCAGCGGCAGTGATCGACGAACGCGCTGAGTTGCGGCGACCAGAATGTCCTGTTCAGCGGGAAGGGGTGCAGCAGTACGACCGGGACGCCATCGCCTGATTCGTCGTGCGCGAGGATCAGCGGTTCATTCTCGCGACCGTGCACTCCACCGTTACCCTGCATGTCGTTCATACGCGCTCCAGCGCGGTCACGCTCGCCCGCGCATCGTAGGTCAGCCAGAACAGTGTTGGTCCAGCGGTGCGATCGTTCGCCGCATGCGCCATCGCCGCCGCGAATGCCTTCGCGCTGTACGTCGCATCGATCGCGATCCCGGCGGCGTCGAGCAGCCAGCGCGCCGCGTCGTTGCCACCGGTCGTCGCCCGGCCGTAGGCTCCTCCATAGTAATCACGGTCGACGGTGATCCGTGCCGGATCGACGCGCGGCAGCGTCGCACCGGTGCCTTGCTCGATGAAGCGCGCGCACTGCCTCGCGATCGAGAGCACTCGCCGCTTGTTGGCGACGATTCGCGGCGCGACCGCCGCGCACGAGAGCGTGGTGTCCATTCCGGCGATCGCCAGCCCGAGCGCGAGCCCCGCTGCCGTGCCGCCGCTGCCTAACGGCACAACGATCCGCGCCGGGCGGGGCAGTCGTCCCGCCCGCACCTGCTCGGCGAGTTCCAGTGCCGCGTTGACGTGGCCTAACGCTCCGCGGGGCGACGTCGCCCCGGGCGGGATCCAGCGCGCTCCGCGTCGAAGGCGGATCAGCGCGGCGCGGGCGAGGGCGCCGGGCGTCGAGCCGGCATCGTGCGTCTCAGCGGCCGCGGCACGGATCGCGGCCGCGACCTGGAACGCCTGGGGATTCATCACCTGTGGCCAGCGAACGATCGTGACCCGGGCGCCGAGCGCGCGACCGTAGATCGCGGTCGCCAGCGCGTGCGTCGAGCCGCGCGACCCTGTGCTGACGACCTCGTCGCCCGGCTGCAGGCCGGCGAGCAGGAATTCGAGCGAGCGGACCTTGTTCCCGCCTAACGGCGTGCCCGAGCGGTCGTCGCGCTTGATCCAGAGATCGCCGCGAGCCGAGGGCAACCGCTCGACCGCGGTCGGGAACGCGCCGAGCCGGACGCGCGGCACCCAGGCAAGCGAGGGGAAGCGGAGCAGCAGCGGCAGGGTGAACGGATCGTATCCCCCCGCATCGTTCATTGGAACGCCGGCCGGCGCGCGACGTCAGCCCCCGTCATCCTCGGCGCCTTCATCGAGCACGTGCAGGCGGTCGCCGACGACATCCTCCACGTACAGCATCTTGATCGGCACCATGACCGCGGCCAGCAGCGGAACGGCGATCATCAGCCCGATGAAGCCGAACACCAGCGCCATCAGTGCCTGGGTGATGACAGTCAGCGCCGGCGGGAGGTCCACGCCGCCCCGCATCAACAGCGGAATGAGGATGTGGTTCTCGAGAAACTGGATCGCGATGTAGGCCCCACCGATGATCAGCGCTTTTTCAGGCGAGTCGAGGAACGCCATCCCCACCGCCGGCACCGCGCTCAGGATCGGCCCGACGGTCGGGATGAACTCGAACAGCCCGGCGAGCAAGCCGAGCGCGAACGCAGCCTTGACCCTGAGTATGAGCAGCACGATCGTCGTGACCCCGCCGATCACCGCCATCGCGATCAGTTGGGTGACCAGCCACTTCCTCAGCGCGACGCCCATCGCCGCAAGGACCTCGTCGGCCCGCTTCCGCGCGCGGCGGGGGACGAGATGCATCAGTCCACTTCGATAGGTCGCCGGCTCGGCCCCGATGTAGATCGAGAGAAAGATGATCAGCAGCACTCCGCCGAAGGCCTGCAGCGTCCCCGAAAGGAAGGGAAAGAGGAAGTGCGACGCACCACCCAT
>JBKJQR010000146.1:0-23522 GCA_046593895.1 Gemmatimonadaceae bacterium
TCACGTCTGAAATGCGAGGCCGGGCGAAGACAATCAATTTCGCGACGATCTACGGCCAGGGCGCACACGCGCTTTCGCGGCAGCTCAATGTCGCGCACGCGGAAGCGAAGGAATTCATTACGCGTTACTTCGAGCGGTTCGAGGGAATCCGGAAGTATCTCGACTCGATGGTGGAACTCGCGCGGTCGCAGGGCTACGTACAGACCATCTTTGGTCGGCGACGCTACATCCCCGAACTGCGCGACCGGAACTTCAACATTCGCGCGTTTGGTGAGCGTACCGCCACCAACTCACCGATCCAGGGATCAGCCGCAGACCTCATCAAGATCGCGATGATCCGGATCCATCGTGCGCTGGCATCGCAACAGTTGACGAGCACGATGATTCTTCAGGTGCACGACGAACTCGTGTTCGAGACGCCTCCGGATGAGCTGAACGCACTCGAGACGCTGGTTCGCCAGGAGATGGAGCATGCGGCCGACCTGTCGGTTCCACTCGTCGTCGACATCGGCGTGGGGATAAACTGGGTCGAGACAAAAATGTGATGTGCCGCACGCTGCCGCCCAGGTGCGGTGACAATTCTGGATGGGATGCGTCTAATTCGGAGCCGGTTGCCCACACCAAAACTCCAAGCCAGAAACCTGATGAGCCCCCGTCGAGCTGGATTTACGCTCGTGGAGCTGCTGGTAGTTGTCGTCATCCTCGGGATACTCGCGGGGATGGCGATCCCTCGTTTCAAGAATACCAAGGGAAAAGCTCACTCAGCCGCCTTGCGCACCGACCTGCGCAACCTGGTCACGGCGGAGGAGTCGTTCTTCTTCTCGAACAGTCACTATACCGCGGCGCTCGACTCGCTGAACTTCGTCGGCTCTCCGGGGGTGGTGATCACGGTCCCGGAAGCGACCCTGCAAGGGTGGTCGGCGTCGGTGACGCATCCCGAGTCGTATCCGCTGAAGTGCTCCGTCTACACGGGTACCGCGACACCGCTTCCCCCGGCCACAGCGGAGTCGTTGATCACCTGTCAGTGAGCGCCGCCGCGCGGCATGACTGACGCTACGCGAAAAGGGGATAGGCGCACCGCGCCGCCGGCCCTCGGCCAACCGTCACGGTATCTGGAGTTTGCTGATCGCCGCGCGGGAATGCTGCACGCGATGGATGGCGGCTTGTGGCTTCACCGTCACGTCTGGAAGGGACGTGCGATGGCACACCTGGTCTCGGTGAACCGCGAGCTGCTGCTCGAGTACGGCCGCGCAGTGGGGCTGCCGGCGGATCGCCTGCAATTCAAGCCCCTCAAGGATCCACGCAGTGGAATCCGACGCGACGCGTGGCACTGGGACCTGGTCGGTGCGTTTCTGCCTCCACGGCCAACGCTCGGCGCCCCATCCGGCGATCGTTAGGCGACTCCGAGTACCAGACGTTCGAGTGCAGCGGCCTCGGTGCGGGCGTCGGCGATCCCGGTCACGAGCCTAGCCTGGAGGGCTGGGTGCCGACGAAAACAAAGATAGGCCCGGACGCGAGCACTCGCCCGTGCACCCCGGTCGCGCAGCGCAAAGTCACAGTCGGCGAGCGGAGGCAACGCAACCAGCACCGCAAAGGCGAGCAGCCTGCCGCCTAACGTCCAGGCAAGTGCCACCACGAGAGCCCAGGTGAGCAGCACCAGCGGCGCACCAACAACCATGGTCTGCATGGCAGGATCGGCGTCCGATGTCCGAGTGCGGCGGGCCGCCAGGAGTGCCACGGTCAACGCTGGCCAGTGAATCATCCGACCGAGCAACGCGAACGGAAAGGCAATCGCCATGATCGCCGTTTCCCGGACCACGAAAATCGTGCCGGATCCGACACTGGTATCAATCGACGCGTCGCGAAGGTCGAGCCGCGCTTCCTCGGCGACACGCTCGAGGTGCTGGAGATGGCCGCGCAATAGATCGGCGCGGTGTGCGGCCTCGCCGCCAGTAGCAGCCGCTTGCTCGATCACCAGTCGCGCCGCTGCAACGCGACGTCCGACGGCGACGACGTCTGCCCAAGTCGTCCCGCTGCCTAACGCCCCGCGCCCCTCGACGGCCAGCACCGCGCTGACGCGGCCAATCTCGGCCGCGGCCGCGGCGGTCTCGTAGTTCATCGTGACAGCGCGCAACCGACGGTCAATTTCAGCGGTCAGCCGACTGACGGCGTCAGTGTCATCGACACCTGTCCACGTGTCGATCGACAGCGGCTCGCCCACTTCGACGAGGACCCGTGTTCTGGGAGTGCTCTTGTCCTCGAAGACGAATCCGACCGGGACGATGGCGAGACCGCCGACCCCCGAGGTGCGAGCCTGAAGCGCCATCCGCGCGGTTCCCGTCTTCAGCGGCGCAATCGACGGTTCGTCGTGACTCTTTCCCTCCGGGAAAATCAACACGGCGCGCCGTTGCGCGAGTGCGTCGAGCACGGCGCGGAAAGCATTTTCGTTGCGCTGCAGATCTGGTGCTCCCCCTGCCTGACGACGGACTCGCTCATCGCTTGCCCGCCGCAGTGGGACCATTCCGAGCGCGCCGAGGAAGAGGCGGAACGCAGGATTGTCGAACAGCGTCGCCTTTCCGGTGAACGTGACCCGTCGTGCCACGGTCGTCGCGACGAGCATGGGATCGATGACCGCATTCGGATGATTGGCCACAATGAGCAGTGGCCCGTCGGGAGGAATGCGATCGGCGCCAACAATCTCGATGTCGCGGTAGTACCAGCGCAACGCGATCCGGGCGAGTCGGCGCACCAGCGTGTAGAACATCAGCGCGCCTTGGCCAAGCGAAACGTGTCGGGGACCTTACGCAGGATGAACAGCGCAAGCAGCATCGCGACGGCGACAATCGCGACAGCCGAGCGATAGGCGAACCCGGTTCCGAAACGCGGCGATAGCAAATCAACCGCAAAGGCCCAGAGGAATGGCCCGACGACAGCGGCGGCACGCGCCGACAATACCATCAGGCTGAAGTATCGCCCGGCCTCAACGTCAGGCACGAGGCTGAGGAGAAGCGGACGCTCGGCGGTACTCACGCCGCCGTAAATCAAGCCGATCAGGAAGCCGACGATCCAGAAGGCCTGCTGGGAGGGCGCGAGAATCATCGCGGTGAGAAGCACCACCCAGGCGGAGATCACGAGCAGGAGCGTCTTCTTCGGGCCAATGCGATCGGTGAGAATCCCGCAGAGGTACGCACCAAAGACCGCCGGCACCGTCAGGATGAGAAACAGTTTCTGCTCGGTCCCTTTGGCGAATCCCATCGCGACCACGGCGTAAAGCGCCATGTAGCTGATGATCGTGCCCATCGCATCCTGATAGAGGAAGGACGCAAGGATGAAGCGGATGGCGCCAGGGTGCCGTTTTGCATCGCGGACGGTGTGCGCCACTTCAGCAAACGCTTCGCGCCACCTGATGCGCGTGCGCTGAACGGTTCCCGCGAGGTGGTCGCGACACCAGATCATGAGCGGCACCGTGAACAGCAGGAACAGGAGCGCGGTGGGCGCGAAGGTGCTGACTCGACCAGCATGGGCGGTAAACGGCACGATTGCCCGCATCGCGCGCAACAGGCCGTCAGGCAGTGGAACGATTCCGGCGATCGATCCACTGAAGAACCCGGAAACGAGCAGCACACCGCTGATTGACCCGACGTAGCCGAGTGCTGTCCCGAGCCCGGAGAGACGTCCCTGTTCGTGCAGCGGCGCGAGCTCGGGAAGCATCGCATTATAGAACGGCTGCGCCGCCTGATAGGCGTAGTTCGCGACAACGAACGCGGCGATGATGGCGACCAATGCCGGCGTCGACAGATGCCAGTCAGCAGGAAGGGGGGCGGCACCAAGTGTCTGGTCACCGACAATCGGGACCACAGTCTGCCCGATCACGGCAATTGCAACCGTCGCGACGCAGGCAATGATCGTGAACCAGACGACCCACGGTTTGCGCCGGCGAGTGGCGTCGGAGATCGCGCCCAACACGGGAATCGAGACAGCGACGAGCAGCGAGGACACGCCGTTGGCAATCGCGACTGGGGTGTTCCTCCCGACGCGCAGGTCGGAAACAAGCCACACCGCGAAGTACAGCGTCGCGATATTCATCGAGAAGATGGTGTTCGCGAAATCGTAGAGCGCCCAACTCCACCGCTCGCGTGCAGGCGCCCGTTGCTGGACGCGAATTTCCCCATCAGCAGCGGCGACCGGCATCACATGAGAGGCGTGTGGCATCCTGGATCGGTTTGAGGTGTGCGGGGAGTCTACGTCCCGGTCAAATCCCAAGCGATACGTCGCCTGACGTAGCGGCGACGTAGCACGAATCGCGCATCTGCCGTTGACGCCTCACTCGACGCGTGCAAATTAGGACCGATGCGTTTCACGCTGCGTCACGAGCCATTCCGGATTGTTCGTCAGCTCCCCGCCTGCGCGGCGCTGCTCGTTGGCATCATCGCCCTGACGGCGTGCGAGCGAACGGCACCGTCGAACGGTCGCGACTCGGGCGCCGTCGCACCGACGACCGCTGCTGACAGTGGGGAGCCGGTGACCACCAACGTCGGATGGAACGCTGAGGCGGGGACCGTCCTGCTTGTCGCCAGCGACGTGCCTGGCGTCGGGGCTGTAGTTTTTCCCGAAGTCACCGACAGCACGTTCGGAGATTCCGCATTGATGGACCTGGCGCCGGTTCGCGGATCGCGCGTAGCGCTTTACTCACGACGGGGAGAAGCGGGAAGTGTAACCGTTGTCGGCGAAGACACGACCACGGAGCCGGACAGCAGTGACGACGCGTGCGAGGACTGGCCCCTCGTACGCCTCCGGAACGAATCGCGCGGACCCACGTTGCCATGGACGATCGGCCTCGCCGCTGGACATGCGCGGAGCATTCCGCTCGACTCGATCGAACACCGCCCGCGCGCCGATTCGAGCCGGCTTGCCGCGGATGTCGTGCACCTCGCCGGTACACTGGCGGGCGACACTGCCCAGGCATTTCGCGGGCTGCCATACTACGTGAGAAGCGTCAGGCGATTTCAGCCATCACCCGGCGTATCGGCGCTCGTCGCCGACGTCTCGCGGCGGATCAACCAGGAGGCCGACCCGCGCGAGGAGCAACTCCTCTTCGTCGCTGAACGTGATAGCGGCCGAACCGATGGGCCATGGCACATCGGCTTCAGCGAACGGGCATCGGGGCACGAAGGAACGGTCGAGACACACGATGTCCTTGCTGCACTCGCAATCGGCAACTCACGTCGCCCGACGCTCGTGCTTGCCCGCTACGTGGGCGACGGTGTCGCCTATGCGCTGCTCGAGCGGAATGGCGCGGCGCGCTGGGAGATTCGCTGGGTGAGTGCGGCGAGCGGCTGCACGCAATAACGTCAGTCGGTGTCGAACTGCCCGAGCGCCGCGGGCGCTGCGGCACGGGCGCGCATCGTTGCCAAGGCGACGAGTGTTGCGAGATAGGGGAGCGCGAGGAACGCCTGATACGGTAACGTCCAACCGCGGGCTTGAAAAAGAAACTGCAGCGCGCTGGCAGCCCCGAAGGCCAGCGCCGCGATGAGCACGCCGCCGGCACGCCAACGGCCGAGCGCGACGATGGCAATCGCGATGAACCCGCGGCCCGCCGACATTCCCTCGGCGAACGTCCCCGACTGGACGAGTACGAGCGAGGCTCCGGCGGCACCGCCTAACGCTCCGGCGAAGAGCGCTGCTCCAGCGCGCAGCCGGCTGGTCGCGATGCCCGCCGCGCGGGCGGCGGATGGGCGTTCGCCGGTGGCCCGCAGCGCCAACCCGAGGTGGGTCCGCGCAAGCGCCCACTGGACGGCGACGATCAAACCGAGCGCGGCGTAGGTGAACAAGCTTTGCGCGAACAGCGCACGGCCGATGACCGGGATCTCGGCCAGTCCAGGAATCGGCACAGGATGAAGTACCGGAACACGGAGGCCGGCGCCCTCAGGCCCGAAGAGCACGTGGTAGAGGGCCGCCGTGCCTCCGGTCGCGACCAACGTGATCGCTGTCCCCGTCACGATCTGCTCGGCGCGCCACCTGACGACGAACAGAGCGAACACCGCCGCCGCCGCGGCTCCGGCGAGCAACGCGAGCGCAACCCCGAAGACGCTGCCTAACGCGAGGCCGCCGGCCGCGGCAGCGAGTGCTCCGGCGAGAATACTGCCCTCGATACCGACGTAAATGATGCCAGCCCGTTCGACGACCAGCTCTCCGGTCGCAGCGAGTAAAAGCGGTGTCGCCGTCCGGACCACTGCCGCGAGGAACTCACTGTTCGTGCTCATGCCGACGAACCCTGGCGGGCGAGGGTGTACGCCGTGTAACGCCGCGCGACCACCGGGAGCAGGAGGACGAGCAGGACGAGACTTCCTTCGACGACAGTGACGAACGCTGCCGGGACGCCAGCGTCCCGCTGCATCGCGGTGGCGCCGGCTTCCATGGCGCCGAACAACAGGGCACTCGGGCCGACCAGCAGCGGGTCGAGCCGGGCAAGCAAGGCAACTGCGATTGCCGTGTAGCCGTAGCCGGGTGACAGTCCTTCGTAGAGCGCATAGGTGACACCCGTCGCCTCGATCCCACCGGCCAACCCGGCCAGCGCGCCGCTGACGAGGAATGCACCCAGCGCAACGCGCGAAACATCGATCAAGCCAGCGCTTGCCGCCGCACGCGGGTTTGCGCCGATCGCGCGGACGCGAAATCCCCAGGCGCTGCGCCGCATCACGATTCCGAGAACGATCGACGCGACCAGCGCGATGAGGACGCCGAGATGGAGGCGCGTCCCCGCAATACGCGGCAGTCGGGCGACCGCGTCGATCGTCACACTCTGCGGATACGCGTGAGTCGGCTCCTGAAGCGGACCGCGGACGAGATACCCGACGAGATTCAGTGCAACGAAGTTGAGCATGATCGTGCTGATCACCTCGAGCACACCGCGCCGGCGGAGCAGCGCCGCCGGCAACGCCCAGAGCCCGCCGGCGATCGCTGCGAAGAGAAGCGAGAACGTTAGGCGGAGCGCGCCGGGTACGGGCAACGCAGCCGCGGCGATTGCCGCGGTCGCACCGGCGAGTAGTTGCCCTTCCGCGCCGATGTTCCAGACCCCGGCACGAAAGGCGACTGCGACCGCGAGACCAGCCAGCAGCAATGGGGTCGCGCGCACGACGGTTGCCGAGAACAATGCGTAGGATGAGCCAAACGACCCTCGCCAGAGCGCAGCGAGGGCGGCAGGAACATCATATCCGCCCAGCGCGAGCAGCGTGGCGAGCAGCGTCAGTGCAACCGCTCCCACCGCGCCAGTCAGCGCGATCGACTCGACAACCCGGCGCGGCACGGCGCGCTGCTCAGAACCTGGCAGCGCTATGCTCCTGCCGCCGCAATGACCGGACGGCCATGATGCCAAACGCCGGCCCGAGGGCGAGCAACGCCATGGATGTGGGCCACCCGCTTCGTGCTGCCGCGAGCGGCACGAGTTGGATGCTGGCCATCGTCAACAGGAATCCGAGTGACGTCTGCAGGGTGAGCGCGGTCCCCACCGCGTGCGATGGCACGGAGCGCGTAACGAGCGTGCTGAATTGCGCGCTGTCGGCGATCACCCAGAATCCCCATGTCCACGCCAGGGCTGCGGTCAGCAGGAGTGGACCTCCGAATGCTCCAGCGGCAAGCAGCGCGCACGCCCCGCTTGCGCTCAAGGCGAGTGTAACCAGCCTCGCATGCCCGATTCGGTCCGCAATCATGCCACCCCACACACACCCGAGCGAACCGATCGCGATCGCGCCATAGGCCAGCAGTCCGACGAGTCGTACCGTCGGCGCACCATTCGTCATGCCGCGTGACCTTTCGCTTGCCACGAGAAACGCGCCAATCCAGGTCCAGAAGGCATAAAGCTCCCACATGTGACCGAGATAGCCACCGGTGGCCAGTCGCCACTCGCGGTGCGCCACCACCTCGCGAACGAGCGTCCATGAAAACGGGCGTCGCTCGAAGACATACGGGCCATCGTGATACAACACGAGCACGAGCAGCGCGGCAAGCGCGGCACCGGCGGAAGTCGCGAGTATGACGGGCTCGATACTTCCGCCGCCGAGTACATTGATCAGGTACGGGGTCGCCTTGCCGAGTGTAAGCGCGCCGACCACGACTCCGATGGCCAACCCCCGGCGCTCGTAAAACCACGTCGCGGTCATCTTCATGGCGGGAGGATAGACGCCGGCAAGGGCAGCACCCGTCGCGAAGCGGCACGCCAGCGCCCCACCGTAGCTGCCGACGCCAAGCAGGCACACGTTGGCAATCGCGCCAAGCAGTGCGCTGATCGCGAACAGCCGTCGTGCCGGCACGATGTCGCTGATGTTGAGCACCGCCGACGCAGCAGTTCCGCAAACGAAGCCGAGTTGCACGACACCGGTCAGCCACGCGGAGTTTGCCGCGCTCAATCCCCATCGCGGCGCGAGCTGCGGCGTGATCGCGCTTGCCGTGAACCACAGCGACATCCCCAACAGCTCGGCGATTGCCAATATCGCGAGCATCCGCCAGGCGATGCGCGTCGTGCCTGACGATGCCGTCAGGTGGTGAACGGCAGTCGGCCTCGCGCCGCTCACAAGCCAGTCTCCCGGTCGATGCCGAGCATCGCGCGACCGATCGCTTCGCGATTTCCTTCGATCTCACGGAGGACGCCTCCGACGACAACGACGACGCGATCGGACAGGGCGAGCAATTCGTCGAGGTCCGCAGTGTACAGCACCACCGCCGTTCCTGACGCGGATGCGTGTCGAAGACGATCGTGCACCTCGGCGGTTGCCCGCAGATCGAGGCCACGCGTTGGCTGGTCGACGACGACCAGCAACGGATTTCCCTCGAGCGCACGCGCGAGCACGAGCCGCTGCTGATTGCCACCGGACAGCGTCACCGTGGGCGCGGTTGCACCGGCGGCGCGAATGTCGAACTGGAGCATGATTCGCTCGGTCCGTGTCCGCATCGCTCTCCAGTCGATCCAGCCGCGGCGCGCGCCGGCCCCGTCGAGTGCGACATTTTCCGTCAGGGTGAGTTCGCCGGCGATTCCGTCCGCGTTCCGGTCCTCCGGGACGTATCCGATACGCGCCGGGAGGCGAACGGTGCCGCTCTCGGCGGTGTCACGGCCGGCGACGATGCGAAGCAGATCCTGTTCCCCGTTTCCTTCGACCGCAGCGATGCCAACGATCTCTCCACGCTTCGCGGTGAACGAAACGCCTGCCAATCCCGCCGTTCCGCGCTGCGGACTGACCACGATGTCTCGAAGCACGGCCACGTCGTCGTCACTCGCGACCGCGGCCGTTCTTTCGCCTAACGTTGAGCGAATCGGCGGCCTTGCGCGATCACCCGACCAGGTGCGCGATGCTCCCGGCGTCGGCGTGTCGGCGCTAATCGACTCAGGCTGATCAGCGCCGAGCATGGCGTTGGCCAGTGATTGCTCCGTCACCATCGCAGCAGCCGATGCATGAACAACTCGGCCGGCGCGGAGCACCGTAACATCATCGGCGACGGCGAGCGCATCGCGCAGTTTGTGCGTGATGAGGACCACCGCGCGGTCGCCGGTTGCGAACGCCCGCGTCCAGGCGAGGAGCGCAGCCGCGTCGGACGGGGCGAGGGTGGCCGTCGGCTCGTCGAGGATGAGGAGGCGAACTCCGTGTGCGAGCGCCTTGAGGATCTCGACCCGTTGCTGCGCACTCACGCCTAACGTCCCGGCAACGACGTCCGGATCGACCATGAGCCCGGTCGTGGTGCCGAGCGCGCGCACCTTCCGCTTCGCCTCGTCGGCGTCGAACAAGCCGCGTCCCCCGAGCGCGACGTTTTCCGCGACAGTGAGCGACGGAACGAGCGAGAAGTGCTGCTGGATCATCGCGATGCCCGCCGCCAATGCGTGGCGCGGCGATCCAATGGCGACCGCCGCGCCGCGCCAGTGAACGGTGCCGCTGTCCGGGCGCATCAGGCCGAACGCGATGCGCATCAGGGTGGTCTTCCCGGCCCCGTTCTCGCCGAGCAGCGCATGTACCGTCCCTGGCCTAACGGTAAGCGACACGCCGGCCAGCGCCTGCACCGTCCCATAACGCTTGCTGATCGCATCGAGTGCGAACAGCGGAGCGACGACGGTCACAGGCCGGTTGGCGCCTCGATGAATCGCCAGGGCAGTGCGAATTCGCGCTCGAGCAGCGCGCCGACGGCCTGGACCCCGAGCGTTTCGGTCGCGTAATGGCCGGCGTAAATGATCACGAGCCCGAGATCGGGCGCATCAACCGCGCTCCAGTGAGGACCTTCGCCGACGATCAGCGTATCGACGCCGAGTGCGACCGCCTCGCGCAAGGTATCAACCGAGGCTCCGGCACCGGTGCAGATTGCCCAGCGCCGCGTCACTCGTGGCGGATCGAACGAAGTCGCGATCGCCCGTCCGCCATGTTGCCGGGCGAAGGCATCCGCCCGTTCGACGATCTCCGCCGTCGCCAGTTCGGAGGTGCCGCGAACGCCGATGTCGATGCTCTGGAAGCGGGCGAAGCTACCGTTAGGCACGAGCCGGAGCGCGCGCGCAAGCAGCACGTTGTTCCCCAGCTCCGGATGCGCATCGAGGGGCAAGTGCGATGAATAGAGCGCGACGTCGTGTGCGAGCAGCCGATAGAGCCGTTCGTAGAGAGCACCACGGATCGGCTGTACTCCGCCCCAGAGGAGGCCGTGATGCACGACCAACAAATTTGCACCCGCGGCAATCGCGCCATCGATCGTCCGCGTCGAACAGTCCACCGCGACGGCAACGCAGCGGATCTCCGCCCGGTTTTCGAGCTGGATCCCGTTGACGGCCGGTGGATAGTCGGGCGTCTCGCGCGTTCGCAGGACCTCATCGAGGCGGTCCGCGATCACGCGCAGCGTCGGCATCAGGGGGTGTTCACGTGGGTGGTCATCGACAGCGCGCCGCTCCGAAGCGCTGACCGCGCCGAGTCGACGCGGGCGCGCACCGCGGGAGGAACGATCGCATCGAACGCCGGATTCGGTACGTACTTGACGACGTCGGTTGCTGTTCCGAGCTCGATCACTCGTGGGGTGAATCGCTTCTCCTTCACTTCGCGCGCGACTGTCAGGAACGCGTGCGGAATGTCGATCACGACGCTGCCGATCACGACATCCGGCGCGACGGTGTTCTGGTTCGAGTTGGACCCGAACACCCACACTCCCTTCTTCTCGCGCGCTGCCTGGAAGATTCCCAATCCTGCCGCGTCCGCGTTCTGGAAAATGAGGTCCACGCCCTGCGCGATCTGGGCAAGCGCTTGCTCCTTCCCCGCCGCCACATCGTCCCAGTTGCCGATGAATGACGTTAACACGCGCACCCGCGAATTCACGGCGCGGGCGCCCCGGGCAAATGCATCGAAGCTGCTCTTCACGGGTGGCAACTCCGTACCCCCGATCGTCCCGATGACGCCCGTCTTCGTCATCGACCCGGCGACGAGTCCGGCGAGATAGGAAGGATCCTCGAACGCGAACACCATCCCGGCCACATTCCCGGCCGCCCGGTTGCCTGACGTCGCGACGTAGATGGTCTTCGGAAAGTCCGGCCCAACCCTGAGCGCTGCGTCCTGAAACTCGAAGCCATGCCCGAAGACGAGGTCGTACCCCTGGGCGCCATATTGCCTGAAGTTTTCCTCGAACTCCGATGGGGTCCGCGTCTGGATATTACTGATCGAGGCGCCAAGGCTGTCGTGGATGCGCGTCAACCCGTCGTATGCAGCGCCGTTCCACGAGCGATCCGAGATTGGACCGGGGGTGAGGAGGGCGACCCTGAATCCAGGCTTCGGTGTTTCCTGTCGCTGCCGGCACCCGATTGCGCCGACCATCACCGCACAGGCGAGGATGGTGACCGCGGCAGCGCGGACAACACACCAGTTGTACGCACTGGAATGTTCGCTGCTGCGGCGAGGAGTCAATCTCTGGATCACCCTGGTGGACCTCGCCTAACGGTAGTGGCGCAGCGACGGATCTCGCTGGACGTCGAGGATGGCAGACACTGGGGAACAGAGGAAAACCAGCCCCGGTTCCCGAGGGCGTCGTTCACCTGACGCTGCGCGGCGCCTCCTGCAGCGGAATTCGCCGCTAGTTCCCGAGTGGTTCCGCGACTACGGCAGGGATGGCGGGGCGAGTGCCCGGCTTTCCATCCTCCATGCGGACGGCGCCATTGATCTTGCCACCCTCAGCGACGACGATCGTTCGCGCCACAATGTCGCCCTGGACGCTTGCCGTCGCCTGGATCTCGACGCGCTCACTGGCGGTGATCGTTCCCTCGACTGCGCCGCCAATCACTGCTTCGCGCGTCTCGATGTCGCCGTGCACGCTGCCCTGCCGGCCCACGAGCACCTGGCGTGCACTGCGGATCGAGCCATCGACTCGGCCCTCCACCTTGACCACGCCATTGCTGTCGATGTCGCCGCTGACGGTCATTCCCGCCGCGATGATCGAGAGCGCCCCCTCTCCGGTTGCGCCGTTCTTCCCGTCCTGCTTCTCATCCTTGAAGATCGCCATATGTCGCCTACTGCCTCGGTTGCTGAATGAGCGTCATCGGATCAACGGCCGCGCTTCCCTTGCGCACCTCAAAATGCAGGTGCGGCGCCGTCGAGCGTCCCGTGTTGCCGGAGAGCCCGATCACCGAACCCAGTGAAATGCGGTCTCCCTGCCTAACGCGAGTCTGGCTGAGATGCCCGTAGCGCGTTTCGTATCCCTGTGGGTGTGCGAGGCGGACCATCTTGCCGTACTCCGCGGTCTCGCTCACTTCGACGACCAACCCGCCCCCAGCGGCACGGACCTCCGTCCCCTCGGGCACCGCGATGTCCAGCCCGGGGTGGGCGGCTCCATACTCCTGGCCGCTGCCCACACCGCGCGTCACGTAGCCCTTGGCCTCGAGTGGATAGCCGGTAGGCAGCGTCATATTGATTGTGTCCGGCGGCGATGGCTTCGCGACGACCGGAGCAGCGATCGCGGGGGCTGGACTAGCCGCCGGAGGGAGACCGGCTGCCGCGAGCGCCGCGGCGGCGGGTGACCGCTGTGCTGGCGAGGCGCCGAGCATCGTCTGCACCTGCTCGTATCGTTTCTGCAACTCTCCCAGCGTCCGCTGGAGCGTGTCGATCCGCTTCGCATCCAGTTCCATGGTCGCCAGCCGTCGCGTCAGTAAGGGCACACGAGCGGCCTGGATTCCAAAAAAGACGAACACAAAGCCAAGAAACCCGGCGATGACCATCCCGGTTCGCGACAGCACGAACCGCATCATCCGGACTCGCGTCGGGCTCAGAACGATCGTCCGATTGGCGAGGCCACCTTCGCGCTGGACCTGGATGATCATCGATCCAGCGTGCGGCGTGTAGATGTTACCGTAACCCTGTTTTTGTTCGTTCGATTCTGTCATACGCCCTCGTTACAGCGCCTCCCGGCGAGTGCCGAGCAGCAGGTCCACCATTCGTTCGAAGTCGTCCCCCGAGTAGAAAGGGACGCGCAACTCCCCTTTCTGTTTCCCGGAGAGTGCGATGTGAACATCTGTTTGGAGGTGTTTGCGGAGCTGGTCCTCGATTCTCCGCACTTCCGCGGGCCGGGTATCTGTGCCCGTGGGCGCGTGTGCCGGCTTCTTCGCGCCGTCGCGGGCGAGACGCTCGACGTCGCGGACCGTCAGGGCTCGAGCGATTACATCGCGTGCCGCCGCAGTCATTGACCGCTCGTCGGGAAACGCGAGCAGTGCGCGCGCGTGGCCTAACGTCAGCTGGGATTCGGCGACCATGCGTCGGACGCTCGCGGGCAATGCAAGGATGCGCAGAATATTCGCGACGGTCGATCGATCCTTTCCGACCGTATCCGCGACCTGCTGTTGCGTCATCCCGAACTCTTCGAGCAGCCGCTGATAGCCCTCCGCTTCCTCCAACGGGTTGAGGTCCGCCCGCTGGAGATTTTCTACCAGCGCCAGGGTCAGCGCCGTCCGATCGTCGATGTCCTTCACGACCGCGGGGATCTTGGTCCACCCTAGTGCCGAGGCGGCGCGCAAACGACGCTCACCAGCGATGAGCTCAAATCGATCGCTGCCTGCTGGCCGCACGGTTATTGGCTGCAACAAGCCGGTTGCCTTGATGCTCGCCTGAAGCTCGGCGAGTTCCTCCGCCTTGAATTCACGACGGGGCTGATAGCGGTTCGGTCGGATATCCGTCAGTAGGAGCTCCCGGTATGGGCTAGGTGCCCCGCCGCCCCGTCCTCCTTCCGCGTGGCCTGAAGCCGCAATCGTCGGCGCGCTGTTGATCAGCGCTTCGAGGCCCCGTCCCAGCCGTCGCTGCTGCTTTTCGTTGCTCACAGTCTGCCCTCCGCGAGCGGGATGGCTGCTTCAACGTCCGCGGTTCTTGCCTGCCGTGCATAAGCGCCAGTCCGCTGGCCGAACCGTTCAATCAACTCGCGGGCGACACCCATGTATGCTTGCGCTCCAACCGAAGCGATGTCGTAGAGGATGATCGGTTTACCAAAGCTCGGGGCTTCTGCGAGGCGGACATTTCTTGGAATGACGGTCTGAAAGACCTTGGGGCCGAAGTACTCACGTGCATCGGCCGCGACTTGCCGCGACAGATTGAGCCGAGCGTCATACATGGTGAGCAGGACGCCATCGATACCGAGCCTCTCGTTCACGCCCCGCTGCACGAGTGTGACGGTGCTGAGCAGCTGAGAGAGTCCCTCGAGTGCGTAGTATTCGCACTGCAGGGGGATCAACAGTGCATCGGCGGCCGCCAGCATGTTGAGGGTGATCAGTCCAAGCGAGGGGGGGCAGTCGATGAGGATGAAGTCATACTCACCCCTCACCCGGTCAACGGCCTCCTTCATCGCGCGATCTCGGCGCGGATGCGTGACCAGTTCTACTTCCGCACCGGCAAGGTCAGGGGTTGCGGGAACGACGTCGAGATGCTTGAACTGCACGCCGCGGATCGTCGCCTCAGCCATTGTGGACTCGCCGATCAGTGCGTCGTACACGGTAAGGCCGATCGTCTCGCGGCTGATTCCGATTCCGCTCGTCGCGTTACCCTGCGGGTCGCCGTCGATCAACAGGGTTCGCTGTTCGGCGACCGCCAAGCTCGCCGCCAGGTTCACTGCAGACGTCGTCTTGCCGACCCCGCCCTTCTGATTCGCTATCGCGATGACTCTGCCCACAGTTCATCCAGTTCTTGGGAGAGTCGGCAATATAGCCCGGTTCTGTTTCACGTGGAACAATCGACTCTGCAGAGCTCGCTTATCGACGGGGTGTTTCATGTGAAACAATATTCCTAATGGAGGCGCAGAATAAAAATGGGAGCCGGTGGCTCCCATTTCCCAACGTTTCATATGTTTATCTCGGTATGAACACCCATCGAGCGTTGACGACAGCAGAGATCGTCTGTTCACCAGGCTCGATGGGGGTTGGGCCGGCCATCTTCGCCGACATGTCGCTCACCATATTCGCGCGGTTGTAGATGACTGGCGGTGCAAAATCCGCCGTGCTGATCTCCATGAGCGCGCCGACGGTGCCTCCTGCCGCCGCTGCCATCGCGTCGGCATCGCTGCGCGCGCGCGTCACAGCGCTCGCGAGCGCAGTGCGCCGCGCCGAGTCGGTGTTGGACGAATAAAAAGAGAGCGAACTGATCATGTTCGCTCCTGCTTCGAGCGACGCATCGATCGCCTTGCCGATCGCTCCGACGTCCCGGATGTCGACGCGAACGGTATTGGTGGCGTTGTACGCGATAACCTTCGGACTCTGTCCGTTCTTGTCGTACTGCATTTCAGGAAAGAGGTTGTAGTTCGCAGTCGAGAGCTGTTCGGATGTGAACCCGAGCTTTCGCAGCGCATCCAGCACACTCTGCTGCTTCCGCGCGTTCTGGGCACCGGCGTCAGCGGCCGTCGCCGCGCGAGTCTGCACGCTGACTTCGAGCCGTGCTCGATCCGGCGTGACCTTGGTCTCTCCCTGCCCGCTCGTGACGATCATCGGTACGGCGGCCATGTGGGTCGCCGCGGGCGCCGGTGTCCCGGCGCCTGGTTGCTGGGCAAGCGCTGGCGCACACGCGACAAGCCCTGCCACAGCGCAGGAGGACAACGAGAGCGCGCGAAGAACATTCATCTGTACTCTCCGGTCGAGCAGCGTGATTTGGTAACTATTGCTAATTAATGGAGCGCGACGCACTACGTTCGCCGCGGCTCCTCTCGCCGATGATCTGCCTGGCAAGGCGCGGTTGCCTTGAACATACACGGACGCGATTGAGCAGCGCCGATTCGCCGCACTGGTTATCCGATCTGGGCTCGCCGGCGTTCGATCTCGAGCACGAGGTTCTGCAAATCGCTAGGACTGACCCCCGGGATCCGCGACGCCTGGGCCAGCGTCGCGGGCCCGACCGCGGCGAGCTTCTGCCGCGCCTCGATCGACAGCGACCGCATCTCGCCGTACGGCAAACCAGCGCCGAGCGGAAAAGCATCGAGTCGTCGCATCTTGTCGGCCTGCACGCGTTCGCGTTCGAAATAGCCAGCGTACTTGATCTCGAGCTCTGCGGTCACGGCCGCATCGGCCGGGATGACACCATCGACACCGGCGGCACGGAGCAGGTCGAGCAGGGCCACTCCCTGCCGGCGCGCAACCTCGACGATCTTCATCGCGTGGGCGAGCGGCGCGCTGCCCGCCGCCTCGAGGAATGGAGCGGCCTGCTCGGGGCGGATTGACGTAGTGTCAGCGAGCGAGCGTGCGCGGTCTTCGGCGGCCAGACGCGCGGCGACGATCGATTGCTCGGCGTCGCTCAGCGCGCCGCGCTCACTGGCCACGCCCGCCAGGCGCCGGAGCGCATTGTCCTGCCGCACCGTTAGGCGAAACTCGGAACGCGAGGTGAAGAGGCGATACGGTTCGTCGACTCCGCGGGTCACCAGGTCGTCAACGAGCACGCCGATGTACGACGACGCACGACCGAGGATGAGTGGCGGGAGCTCGAGCACGCGAAGCGCCGCGTTGTAGCCGGCGACGACGCCCTGACCGGCGGCTTCTTCATAACCGGTGGTTCCGTTGATCTGCCCGGCGAGGAAAAGCCCGCCGAGCGCCCGCAGCTGCAGCGTCGCATCAAGCTGAGTCGGCGGGTAATAATCGTATTCGATCGCATACCCGGCGCGCGTCATCCGCGCCGCCTCGAGTCCAGGCACCGCGTGCAGCATGCGGAGTTGCACGTCAACCGGAAGCGACGTCGAGAGCCCGTTGACGTACATCTCCCGGGTGTCGTGCCCTTCCGGCTCGAGGAAGACCTGATGACGCTCGGCGTCGGGAAAGCGGAGAATCTTGTCTTCGACGGACGGGCAGTAGCGCGGACCACGGGACCCGATCGCGCCGCCGTACATCGCCGAGAGTAAAATGTTGTCCCGGACGACGGCCTTCGCTGCCTCGCCGGCGAAGGTGATCCAGCACGGGAGCTGCGCGGGGTGCCGAGTCGTTTCTTCCTGGCGACGCGGGGTGCCCCAGAAGTGCGACCACGAGTAGTCGAACGCTTCGATCTCGCTCTCCTGCCGCTCGAGCTGCGAGTAGTTCACCGACCGACCATCGATCCGCGGCGGTGTCCCTGTCTTGAAGCGAGCGACTTCCAACCCGAGCGATTCGAGTTGCTCGGCGAGGTGGATCGCCGACGGTTCGCCAGCCCGTCCACCCGCGAGCCGGGTCTCGGTACCAATGTGGATCCGGCCGCGGAGGAAGGTGCCGGTGGTAAGCACGACAGCGCGCGCCGAGAATCGCCGTCCCTCGAGCGTCTCGATACCGCGGACTGCGGGCCCGTCTTCATCGATCAGCAGGCGTGCAACCGTACCTTGAATCGTGTCGAGATTCGGTTGATCCTCGAGCAGCGTGCGCACGGCACGGCGATACAACCCACGATCGCACTGCGCCCGCGGTGCCCAGACGGCCGGGCCTTTCCCGCGATTGAGCATGCGGAACTGGAGGGTCGCGAGATCCGTTGCGCGGCCCATGATGCCGCCGAGAGCATCCACCTCACGGACAACGGTGCCCTTCGCCACGCCACCGATCGCCGGATTGCACGACATCTGGCCAATCGTCTCGAGGGCGCTGGTGACGATCGCAACGCGCGCACCGAGGCGTGCAGCGGCGACGGCGGCTTCCGTGCCGGCGTGACCGGCGCCGATGACGACGACGTCGTACAACGCTTCGGTCGAATCGGGTCGCGTCATCGCGTGTCAGTGGGCCAACGGAAGACGAGATAGGGCATAAGAAGAAAGCTATACACGGCGCTGCCGGCGCGGAAACGAAAGCGGTCGTTCGACCGGGGAAGCGGAGCAGTGGCCGTGGCCTTCGTGATTCACTGCCGCTTCGTTCGCGGACCAAGGGCGGGACCATGGCGACGTCGAGACCGAGCGATTATGCTGCTCGAACCCGCCGAGGAGATGCCGATGCCGCTGCAAGCGCCCGCTGGCGCGCCAACGATGGTGATTCGCCGGAGCGCATTCGACGCATCCGGCCTGACGCGTTCGATACTCGATACACGGCTGAACCTGACCGCTGACGAGTTCCGGGTGGAGGGCGGATTGGTCGCGGTCGGCCCGATCCATGAAGAACCCTCGCTCGGTGCCCTGATCGAGGAACTCGAAGGCCTGGGGCTGCGCTACTTCGAGGATTTCTTCGAGCTGAGTGGCAACTGGCCGGAGTGGCTCAAATTATTCGCAATGGGCGAATAATTCGGCGGTTTTGGAGCAACGCGGAGCAATCCATCCCACCCGCACTCGAAACACCAACTGGTTCGAAACCAGGGCATCAGCAGGTTCCATCCGCGCGACTGCACGCGGACGGTGACAGCGTTGCAGTTCGGGCAGCGCACCCCGTCGGGGAGGATGCAGAGAAAGAAGATCGTCGCGGCGATGATTCGCAGGATGAAGAAACCGACGAAGATCACGCCGAACCACATCGCATCCGTCATCGAGCCCATCCTTCCGCCTAACGGGCGGTGAATCGCACCAACTCCGGTCGTCAGAGCCGTCGCTCGACCACCGACCACGCCTCGACCCAGGCATCGCCATTCTCGACGCGTTCGATGACGACGTCGGCGCCCGGCAGCAAGGCGGTTCCTTCGAGGCTGCGCGCACGGAGGAGACGCGTGCTGCCACCGTCCTGATATGAAATCTCGTATGCAGTCGAAGCGCCACCCGGTTCGTCGAGCACGCGAGTCACGTGAGCAGGATGACCCTGAAGCAGATAGCGCTCGTCGACCACTTCAGCGGCGACTCCGGGAAGCGCCCAACGAGCGACGAGCAGGCTGGCCCCGATGACGCCGAGAGTACCCGCTGCGGCGGCGACTGCAAATGCCATCGCGCTACCGAGTGTCGAGTACCGATGTAGCAGATACCCGGTGGCGCCGAAGGCTGCTGCAAAGGCCGCGACATTCGGGACGGTGAGTCGGGCACCGATGGTTGGCGCGCCAACTCCCCCGCCGGCAGGGACCCGCTGACGTTCGACGCCAAACAGCATCGCCCCGACACCGAGTATGAGCCCGGTGACGAACAACCCGAGAAAAATAGGCGTCTGTTCCACGTCAGCGATCGAGATTCGTGCGCAGGAACTGAACGGTCATCGGCCATGCGGTTCTGGCAGCTGCGAAGTTCGCGCCGTGCATCTGGTCCTGTGCGCGGAGAAAACCGTGTCCAGCGCCAGCGAACATCTGATGCGTGAACGCCTTGCCGAGCGCGTGCATCGCCGAGTCAGCGGGTGGGACAGTCGCTCCGACGCGGGCGTCCTCTCCGCCATACAGGCCGAGCACCGGGGCGCGGATCGCAGTCAGGGTCGACGTGGCAGGTGAGGTCCCATAATAGACGACCGATGCACCAAGTGTCGGCGAGTGGACGGCATGTTCGAAGGAAATGCCACCGCCCCAGCAGAAGCCGATTACTCCGTAGCGAGGTTGCGCTGCGGGAAGCGCCATGCCGTACGCGGCGGCGGCGTCGATCTGGCGCTGAACCGTCGCCGGGTCGAGGGTCCGAATCGCTGCGATCGCGGCCTGCATACCGACCGTATCGGTCGCGGCGAGTGGAATCTTGCCGGTCAGGAAGTCAGGGGCGATAGCGATGAACCCGTCGGCCGCGAGCTGGTCGGCGACGCTGCGAACCCAGGTGCTCAGCCCGAAGATCTCGTGCACCACGATCACTACCGGCGCCTTGGTGCTGCGTTGCGGATAAACGACCCAGAGCAGCAGCGAATCGCCGGCCTGCGGGCCTGTACGAATCGTTACCCACTCACCGTGCCGCGGTGAAGCGTTAAGTCGGGCGGCGGCAGTGGACGCGCCGGGCGCGATAGTCGGGTCGTCCATGACCATCCCGGTTGCTGGCGCGGATGCGGGCATGGCCATGCTGGAATGATCGTGCGTGCTGGCCATCGTGCCATTGTGGGCGCAGCCTGCGGCAAGCAAAACAGCAACGACAGAAGCGAACGATCGGGCAACGACGCGTGGAGAACGACGCATTGGAAATTCCGCGAGTGAAGGCAAGGGGAAACGTGGCTCGGTGGCGGCGCTCATTCTGCCGGGCGGCTGGTGATCATAGTGCGCGAAGCATGCGACCGCGAGCGACTTGCGGGAGCACACCTTCCATCACTCGGCACACCGCGCGCCAGTGAGGTCGATTAAGTTGCAGCTCCTATGGAGGTTCAGATATTCGGGGTCAAGAAGAGCGCGGACACGCGGAAAGCACAGCGTTTCTTCGCCGAGCGTCGCATCAAGATGCATTTCGTCGACCTGATGGAACGAGCCGCATCGCCGGGTGAGCTGCTGCGGTTCCAGCAGAAGTTCGGGGTAACCGCCCTGATCGACACATCCGCGAAACGGTACGCGGAGCTCGGGCTGGCGCAGTCGCGGATGGGAGACGAGCGGTGGATGGAAATGCTGGCGTACGAGCCGCTGCTGCTGCGGATGCCGCTCGTCCGGACTGGGAATCAATTGACAATCGGGGCTGCGGAGGCCGTGTGGAAGGAGTGGTGCGGGAAGTGAGCGGTAGCGCGACGTGAGTCTGGTTGCGCTCTCCGGCGTCGGGGTGGAGTTCGGCGCGACGACGCTGTTCAAGGACATCACCTTCACCATCGCCCGTGGCGATCGGTGGGGCATTGTCGGGCGGAACGGTATCGGCAAGACGACGCTGTTCAAGCTGATCACCGGCGCACAGGCGCCGACCAGCGGGCAGGTCGCGCGGTCAGGCGCGGCGCGGATCTCGTTGCTCGAGCAGCACCGCACCTTTGAAGGCGCCGATACCGTGTGGGCGGCAGCGGCCGGTCCGTTCGCCGAGCTCCTTGCGCTCGAGCAGTCGCTGGCCCACCAGGCCGAAGCGTTAGGCGGTGACCCATCCGACCAGGCGATGGCGAAGTATTCGCGCGACCTCGAGCGGTTCGAGCGCGAAGGTGGGTACGAGATCGCGGCGAAGGTCGACTCGGTGCTGCACGGTCTTGGCTTCGATCCGGAAAAGGCGCGGAGCCAGCCGCTGACCCAGTTGAGCGGTGGCGAGCGCGGGCGGCTCGGACTTGCCCAGCAGCTGGCCGCACCGGCGGACATCCTGCTCCTCGACGAACCGACCAACCACCTCGACCTCGAGACCACGGCGTGGCTCGAGCAGTACCTGCGCGAGCTCGAAGCGACGGTCGTCGTCGTCAGCCACGATCGCGCCTTTCTCGATGTGATCGCCGATCACATCCTGCACTTCGAGAACGGCTCGGCGTTTCCCTACACGGGCGGCTACGAGTCGTTCGTGACGCAGCGGACGGAGCGCCGGCTTTCCGACCAGCGCGCGTTCGACAAGCAGCGGAAGGTCATCGCCGCGGAAGAGGACTACATCAGGCGTAACCTCGCCGGCCAGAATACAAAGCAGGCGAAGGGGCGGCGGAAGAAGCTGGCGCGATTGCCGCGCCTTTCCGGGCTCGCCGGCGAGGGTGGCGTGATGTCCCTTGCCCTGCGCGCCACGGAACGCGGCGGCGACCAGGTGGTGATCGCCGAGCATGTGAACGTTGCGGTCGAGGGGCGAATGCTGCTTCGCGACTTCTCGTCGCGCGTCATTCGCGGCGACGTGATCGGGCTGATCGGGCCTAACGGTGCCGGCAAGACGACGCTGCTGCGGACGATCGTCGGAGAGCGGACCCCCGACCGCGGCGAAGTACGTGTCGGCGGATCGATCAACCTCGCCTATTACGACCAGCAGCTGGGCAATGTCCCGATGGGCAGGACGCTGTACGACGTCATCGCCGACCTGCGGCCAACGTGGGGACGCGGTCCGATCCAGGGACACCTCGGTCGCTTCGGCTTTTCCGGCGACAGTGTGCTGCGGACGACCAACGTGCTTTCCGGCGGTGAGCGGGCACGCCTCGCGCTGGCCGTAATGATGCTGACCGGTGCGAACCTGCTCGTGCTCGACGAGCCGACGAACCATCTCGACGTCGAATCGATCGAGGCACTGGAGGAGGCGGTCGAGAGCTACGATGGAACCGTCATTCTCGTCAGCCACGACCGCGCGTTGCTCCGTGCGCTGGTGAAGCGCGTCTGGGTGCTCCATCACGAGCACATCACCGACTTCCCCGGCACGTTCGAAGAATGGGAGACAGCGAGCGCGGAGCGCGCGCACGCAGCGTCGGTGACCGCCGCCGAAGACGCGGAGCTGCGCCGGGTGCACGAGCGCCAGAAGACGACGCGCAAGGGCGACGCCCGCGACAAGGACGGCAACGCGGTGCGCCAGGCGAAACGGGCGGTCGAGGCGGCGGAAGCGGAAGTTGCGCGCCACGAAGCGCGCGTCAACGAGCTGACGCACGAGCTCGAAGACCCGGAGCTCTACACCACGCCTAACGGTACAAAGCGCGCCAAGTCGTTAGGCGGCGAGCTCGATGCGGCCAAGCGATCGCTCGACAAGGCGATCAGCGCGTGGGAGAAGGCAGTGGAGGCCGCGGAGCGGGCTACCGTCTAGAACTCGCCGATGAACCCGATCTCGGGCTCGAGGCGATGGCCGAACTTGTCCTCGACACACTTCTGCGCGTGCGCGATCAGCGAACGGACATCGCGCGCCGTGGCGTGGCCGAGGTTGACGAGGATGTTGGCGTGGATGTGCGAGATCTGCGCGTCACCGATGCGATGACCCTTGAGCCCGCACTGGTCGATGAGCCGGCCGGCGCCGATGCCCTCGATCTTCTTGAACACGGACCCGGCGCTCGGATGCCAGTCGAGCCACGGATGCTTCCCACCGCGCCAGCTCAGATTTTCCTGCGCGATGCGGTGGAGCACCGCCGGGTCGGCCCGCTCGAGCTGGAAGGTCGCTGAGAGCACGACATCCTGCCGATGGTGGAGGATGCTCTCGTCGTAGCCGAACTGCATGCCGTCGTGGTCGATCATGACGCGTCTGTTCTCTTCGCTGAGCAGCTCTGCGCTGAGGAACACTTCGGCGATGAACATCGTCCGCTCGCGCGCTGGAGCAGGCGAGAGGAAGTGCAGGTTCTGCCAGATCGCGCCGCCAATCGTGCTTGGGATACCGACGTAATGCTCGAGTCCCGACCAGCC
>JBKJQR010000059.1:0-5826 GCA_046593895.1 Gemmatimonadaceae bacterium
CACCTGCCGCGTTGATGTAGTCGATGCCGGTAATCGCCGGCGTCGGCAGGACTGCGGCAGCGATCTTCCAGCGGCGCAAGTCGAACAGGCGCAGTCCTTCGAAGGCCAGTTCCACGCGGCGCTCATATCGTACTTCGGCCTGGCCGTACGAAGCCAGGGCGGGCATTCCCGAACGTGTCCGCACCAGGTTCAGCGCGGCCAGTGCCGTCGCATCCGATGCCTGTCCCAGCGCTTGCTTCGCTTCGGCGTACATCAGCAGAACGTCCGCGTACCGCATCAGGATGAAGTCGATACCGCCATTTCCGCGATCCGCCTTGTCGGTGAGATCGATGTACTTGCGGATGTTGTACCCGGTGGTGGAAACATTCTCGTTACCAGGATTGATGGCTTCCGGCTTGGTCGAGAGCCCGGTGGGGCGAGAATCGAAGGTACCGCCACTCCACGTCGCGCCTGGATAGAGGATGGTAGCGGCGAGGCGCGAATCGCGGTTGTCGTACATCGTCCCGGCGGCATTCGGGTATGGAGCAGATTTGTACAACGGCGAGGTCGTGATGGGTTGACCGTCCGTCGTCTGGTAGAAATCGACAAGATCGCGGATGGGCACCACATGACCGGAGGCAGAATTCGTAGGCGGACCGAACTCTCCGAAGATGTTATTGTTCTGGCCGGTCGCCTGCTCCGTCTTCGCGTATTTATGGGCGAAGACGATTTCCTTGCCGTTTTCGCCCGCGTAGGAGAACAGCTGCGCATAGCTGGCGTTCAACGTGAAGGCGCCACCGTCGATGACCTGCTTCGCGGCATCAGCGGCAACCTGATTCCGGCCATCGTACAGGGCCGCGCGCGCCTTGAAGGCGATTGCCGCCCACTTGGTGGCACGACCGACATCGGATCCCGTGTACGAAGCCGGAAGGACCGCAGCCGCCGCATCCAGATCGGCGATGATCTGGGTGTAAATTTGAGCCGATGGGACATTGCCCTGCGTGCGTGCCGTGGCGTCTGTCTGCGGCGTGAGCGGCATGGGTACGTCGCCGAACAGGCTGGTGAGCTGAAGATAGAAGACGGCCCGCAGGAACTTCGTTTCGGCGATGTAACGTGCCTTGCGAGTCGCATCGATCTTCGCGGCCGGAATGCGATCAATGTTGGCCAGGAGCAGATTCGCACGCGCGACGCCGCTATAGAACTGCACCCAGAGGCCGCGCGAATACCCAGACTGCGGATCCTCCGTGCCGTCGCTGTAGACGTACCGACCGTCGAAGTTGCGGTTCACGGACCCGTTATCGGTGAATCCGTCGAGCCCCATCACGTCGAACCAGCTGGGAAGCGAGCTGTACATGCCCGTGGTAAACAAGACTGCGTCGCTTTCCTGCGCCCAGAAAATTGCGTCGGACACGGAGGTGGGCGAGACGACATCGAGCAACTGATCAGACGACTGACAGCCCGTGGCTGTCATCGTGGCGACCAGCGCCCCCAGTATGAGATATCTTGGTTTCATCGGATTAGAATGAGATGAAGGGCAGCAAATATAAGAGAACGCGATGAAATTCGACCGCACCAGACGCGCGATGTGCAGCGCGCCCGGCGGGATCAGAATGGCTAGAAGCCCAAGCTCGTGCCGACGCTGATGTTGCGCGTCTGGTAGTAGTAGGTCGCACGGGTAGAGTTCGGGTTCGCCTCGGGCGGAACGATGCCCTTGAGCGCGGACCACGTGTAGAGATTCGTTCCGGCGATATAGACACGCGCGCTGCTGATCCCGGCTCGTGATCCAAGTGATACCGGCAACGTGTAGCCAAGATTGAGATTCTTCAGGCTCAGGTAGCGGCCGTTGCGGACGTACCAGGAATTGGAGCCAGGCGCATTCTGGTTACGAGAATCGCGGAAGGTGAACCTCGGCCACGCGGCTCCGGTATTGGTGGGCGACCAGGAGTCGACAAGGTACGTGGAGAAGAAGTTCTCCCACGAAGGCCCCTCGATCAGCGCGCCGTCGAGGAATACATCCTGACGGCCCACTCCCTGTACGAGCACGCTCGCATCAAAGCTGTGCCACTGGCCTGACATGTTCGAACCGAAGGTGTAGTGCGGAAAACGGTCGCCGATGACGACGCGGTCGTTGGCGTCGATCTTGTTGTCGCCGTTCTGGTCCTTGTACTGGAGATCGCCCGGGCCGGTCTTCGGATTCTGCGTGGCCGACGCCGCCACTTCCGCCGCCGTCTGGAAGATGCCGATTGCCTGGACGCCGAAGATCGCGTCAATCGGAACGCCGACGCGGCGAAGCCGGTTACCACCGATCTGGTCGCCACCCGGAAGGCTCGTGATCCGGTTCTTGTTGTCGGCGACGTTGAATCCGAAAGTGTAGTTGAACGTCTTGATGTTGCTGCGATAATTCACCGCCGTTTCCCAGCCCGTGTTGCTCACCGATGCGGCGTTCTGCGTTGGCGCCGTCTGGCCGACCAACGTCGAGATGGGTACCGTCAGGAGGATGCCCGAGGTCTGCTTGTTGTAGAGGTCGCCCGTAAAGCTCAGCTTGCTGCCGAGCATCTCGATGTCCACACCGCCATTCGTCTGCTCGGTGGACTCCCAGCCGATGTCCGGGTTCGCGATGCGGCCCGGCGTCGCGCCACTGGAGAGCACGTCGCCGAACGCGTAGTTGCCCGAGTTGATGTTGATGGTCTGCTGGAACAGGTAGTTGCCGATGTCGTCATTGCCGAGCCGGCCCCATGATCCGCGCAGCTTCATATCATCGATAAAGCCGATGTGGTTGCGAAAGATCGGCTCGTCCGAGATGCGCCACGCGACGGAGGCGGACGGGAACGTGCCGTACTTTCTGTTCGGGCCGAAGCGCGACGAGCCGTCGTGGCTGACGTCGGCCTCGAAAAGGTAGCGGTTCTTGAAGCCGTAGTTCAGTCGGCCGAACTGGCGCACGAGGCGCGTCTGGCTGGCGTCGCTGCCCGCTTCCTGGAAGCTCAGGTCGCCGTTGCCCGGAAGCTGCAAGTCGTTGATGTAGGCACCCTGGCCTCTCGCCAAGATGTTGTCGTACTCCTGCTGCCGCTGCTCGTATCCGGTGAGCAAGTGCACCGCATGGTCGCCATAGCTCCGCTCGAACTCGCCCGTAAGCTGCGCGTCCATGTTGAAGTTCGTTTGGCGAAAGTCTCGCGAGTCGGTGCGCGTGTTCGACATCTTCGCCACGGTGGGCGACGTCACCTCGTCGAAGAACGCGTAGCTCGGCCGGAAGTCGAGATTACGGTTGTCCTTGTTGTCCGCCTCGAACTGCGCTCCGAACTTGAGGCCGTTCTCCAGGGCATAGCTTCCGAGCGTATTGATCGAGGTGGTAACCCACCGTGACTTGACATACCCATCCTCGAGGAGCTGGGCGACCGGATTGAATGCGCTCTTGCTCCAGCTATATGAACCGTCCGCGTATCGCGCCAGCGAGGTGGGGGGCGTGTCGTGCAGCACGCGGAACTGCGCGGCGCCTTCACCACGCGGGCGGACCGTCTTCTCGTCCATGAGGACAAGATTCGCCTGCGCCGTGAGCCGCTTCGAGATGTTGAAGTTCGAGTTACCGCGCATCGTATAACGCTTGTAGTAGTTCTCGGCGTTCAGGATGCCCTGCTGATTGAAGTAGTTACCCGAGAGCGACAGCGTGGCGAGATCGTTGCCGCCCGAGATGCGGAGCGTGTTGTCCGCCATCGGAGCGGACTTGTAGATCAGGCCGAGCCAGTTGGTGTTCGGGTAGTTGATGGGGTCGAGGCCCAACGCCGTGCTGTCGATGTAACTGGGAGAGTACTTCGCTGGCTTTCCTGCGGCGATGTACACGTCATTCACCGTGTTCAGCTCAGTGCGAATGTCCGCGCGCTGCGGCGTGTCCTGCGCGCTCTGCGTTGCGACGTACCCGTCGTACGTGACCTTGAGGCCACCCGTGTTGCGGCCGCGTCGCGTTTTGACGATCACGACGCCATTTGCCGCACGTGCGCCGTAAATGGCGGCGGACGCTGCGTCCTTCAGCACCGACACGCTTTCGATGTCGAGCGGATCGAGGTTGTTGATCTCGCCCACTACGCCGTCCACGAGGATCAGTGCGCCGTTGTTGCCGAGGGT
The DNA here is from genome assembly GCA_046593895.1 of Gemmatimonadaceae bacterium. Classification (GTDB taxonomy): domain Bacteria; phylum Gemmatimonadota; class Gemmatimonadetes; order Gemmatimonadales; family Gemmatimonadaceae; genus JABFXC01. Next base: position 4,096 of record JBKJQR010000059.1, read on the forward strand.
CGTCGCGCCGCGGATGCGTACGGTGGCGCCATCCGAACCCGGACGACCACCGAAATCCTGCACCGTCACGCCTGGCATGTAGCCCTGGAGGCCCTTCGTGATGTTCGAGACGGGGCGCTTCGTGATCTCGTCACCGGCCACGACTTCCGTGGCGCCGGTGACGTTGGCCTTCGCCTGGGTGCCGTAGCCGGTCGAAACGATGACGCGCTCCAGCTCAGCGGCCGAGCGTCCGAGACGGAAATTGGCTGTGACGGTCTGCCCGCTGCTCACCGTCACCGTCTGCTCCGCGGCGCGATAGCCGAGGAGACGCACGCGCACGATGTGCGTGCCCGGGGTGATCCCGCGGAGGGAATAGACACCGGTCAGGTTGCTGCCGGTCGCGGCGCTGGTGCCATCGACACTGACGCGTGCACCAGAGATGGCTACACCGCCGGAATCGGCAACCATGCCACTGATGACTCCCGTGGCCTGACTGTAGGCGACGGCGGGCGTGGCGAGCAGCCCGATGGCGCCGAGCGCCAGGAGCCACCGCCTACTGGGTTGAATCAGGGACATTCCAGACCTCATTGTGATGGGAGCAACGCGGAGAGGGAGCAACATCGACAGGACCACGGGGCTTGGTCCGGGGTAATCTTTAGTTAGTGAGAGATACAAAACCCGCATTTGTTATGGCGGGTGACAAATGCTCGCGGAGAAACTCCGGCTTGTCAATGTACGAGCACCCTCATGGGCGCCCTTTCGTCACATGGCGGGCTCGGCAAAGGGTCAAAGGCTGGCGGACGAGACCACCCTTCCCTACTATCGCTTCGTCCCCAACAGGGACACACCTCACCCCTGAGCCGCTGCGATGCCCAGATCAGCAAGTCCGTCGTGGCCGCAGAGGGTGTTGTTCGGCGCCTGCATCGCCGTCGCGGCATGCCATCCGGGAGCTTCTCCGCAGATCGACCCCGACCGGGCTGACCCCCGAACGACCGACTCCCTCCGCACGGCGCAGGGTGAGCGAGGCAGAAGCTCCGCCACCCAGTCGATCGACTTCACCGCGGAGGAACGGCTCAAGTACAACCGCGTGGAGCAGATGATCCAGGCGCGCTTCTCGGGCGTCCAGGTACTTCCGTCTGGAGGCGGTTACTCGATCCTGATCCGCGGATCCAGCTCACTGGGTACCAGCCGGAGCGAACCGCTCATCATCATCGACGGCGCGAGCCGATCGACGGGTGACCTGGCCAGCATCAGCACGCGCGAGGTCCAGCGTATCGAGGTCATGAAGGACGGCGCCGCATCCATCTACGGCTCGCGCGGATCCAATGGCGTCATTCGCATTACCACCGTGCGAGGGTCGCCGTGATACATGAATTCCCGCCTTCGCGGGTATGACGATAATTCGTCGCGGGAGCGATCCCAAGTACCGCGGGATGCCTGTCGTCAGTCGTTCAGGGGTCAGCCACAGCTACAGCGCTCAGAGGTGTGCGTCCGAGGTCATATGACCTGTTACGCCACGCCCCTGAAGGCTGGGGCGGGAGCTGACCCCTGAAGGCCTGATTGCTGGCCTATCAGCGAACCATTTGCTGCATCGCCTCGAACGCCTTGAGGTTCCAGCGAGGCAGGAACTCCATGCGGATGCTGCCGTCGTCACGCACCACGAACGGCAGCCACACATATGTCGACTTGTCGAGCGACCGCGACTCCCACCGGTCGCCCATGTAGACGAAACACCGTGCGCAGATCGCCGGC
>JBKJQR010000082.1:0-15063 GCA_046593895.1 Gemmatimonadaceae bacterium
CGCTGGTCGATCCAGCCGCTCTACGGAACGTTGCCGCGGCGACTGACGCGCGACGACGCCTCGCCGCGGTCGAGGCAGAGATCACTGCATTGACTGCCCGCTGGGAGACATTGGAGACGATCGCGGCTGAGGAGTAGGCGCGTCGCCGGAGGTGGTGGTCTCCCGCACATCAGGCGTGCGCTGGCACGTCGACTGCTCGGCGCGTCGGCTCGTCGGCGCGCCCGACGCGGACGACGGTGATGGGGATCGACTTCGACGTCGGGCTGTTGCTCTTCTCGGCGACACTCTCCACGGCGGCGAGCACGTTGGCTTCGGGGTAATACGTCGCCGCGCAGCCGCGCGGGATGTCGTACGGCACGACGCGGAACTTTCGCGCATGGCGCTCCTTGCCCTCGTGGTAGCTGGTGATGTCCACGAGATCGCCGGCGCGCACTCCGTGCTCCGTGAAATCGTACTCATTCATGAAGATCACGCGCCGGCCGCCGTGGATACCGCGGTAGCGATCGTTGAGCGAGTAGATCGTCGTGTTGAACTGGTCGTGGCTGCGGATCGTCGTCATCATCAGCTGGCCAGGGGCGAGGGCGAGCCTGGCGAGCGGATGGACGGTGAAATTCGCCCGGCCGCTGTCGGTGATGAACTCGCGCTCCTTCACCGGGTTGGGCAGGTAAAACCCGCCGGGTGCTCGCACGCGCTGGTTATAGTCGTCGAAGCCGGGGATCACGCGCTCAATCGCGTCGCGGATACGGTCGTAGTCGCCGACGAGCCAGTCCCAGCGTACCGTACTGCGGCTGCCTAACGTCGCCTGCGCGATCCGGCCGACGATCGCCGGCTCGCTGAGCAATTGCTCCGACGCGGGCGCCATCACGCCGCGCGACATCTGGACAACGCCCATCGAGTTCTCCGTCGAGACGAACTGCTCGCCCGCCGCCTGGACGTCCTGCTCCGAGCGTCCGAGGCACGGCAGGATGAGCGCCTGCGCACCGGTCACGAGGTGGGCACGATTCGGCTTGATCGAGATCTGCACCGTCAACCGACAGCGGCGCAGCGCTTCCGCCGTGTATTCGGTGTCCGGCGCCGACTGCAGGAAGTTCCCGCCGAGAGCGATGAAGACCTTGACCTTGCGCGCGTGCATTGCGCGAATCGTCTCGACGGTGTCGTAGCCATTGTGGCGTGGCGGGTCGAACGCGAACGCCACGCCTAACGCGTCGAGGAACTCGGGCCGGGGGCGCTCCCAGATTCCAACCGTGCGGTCGCCCTGCACATTGCTGTGGCCGCGTACCGGGCACAGCCCCGCGCCGGGCTTGCCGATCTGGCCGCGCAGCAAATGGAGGTTGACGACCTCCTGGATGCTCGCGACGGCGTTCCGGTGCTGAGTCAGACCCATCCCCCAGCAGGTGATGGTCCGCTCCGAGCGCGCGAACACGTCCGCCGCCGCCTCGATCTCCGCCCGCGGCACGCCGCTGACCGCAACGATTTCCTCCCACGACGCCTGGCCGACAGCGGCGGCGTACGCGTCGATGCCGCTCGTGTACCGGTCCACGAACGCGCGGTCGACGACGGTGCCCGGCGCGCGGGCTTCGCGCTCGAGCAGCGCCTTGCCGATTCCCTGCAGCAGGGCAACGTCGCCGTTGATCTGGACCCGCAGATAATGATCGCTGATCGCCGTGCCGCGGCCGATCACGCCGCTCACCTCCTGCGGATGCTTGAAGCGCACGAGCCCCGTCTCGACGAGCGGGTTGATGCTCACGATCGTGGCCCCGTTCCGCTTCGCTTCCTGCAGCGTCGTCATCATCCGGGGATGGTTCGTACCGGGATTGTGCCCGATGATGAAGATCGCCTGCGCCTCGCCGAAGTCGCCTAACGTTACTGTTCCCTTGCCGATGCCGATCGTCTCGCTGAGCGCCGAGCCGCTCGACTCGTGGCACATGTTCGAACAGTCAGGGAGGTTGTTCGTCCCGAACTGCCTGACGAAGAGCTGCCAGAGAAAGGCCGCCTCGTTGCTGGCGCGACCGGACGTATAGAAGGCGGCATCGTCAGGCGCGGGAAGCGCGTTCAACTCGCTCGCGATGAGTGCGAAGGCGTCGTCCCAGAAGATCGGCTCGTAGTGCGTCGCGCCCTCGCGCAGCAGCATCGGATGCGTGATGCGACCCTGCTCGCCGAGCCAGTGGTCGCTCTGCGCAGAGAGCTCGACGACGCTGTGGCGCGCGAAGAACTCGGGTGTCGCGCGCTTCGTCGTCCCCTCCCACGCGACCGCCTTCGCGCCATTCTCGCAGAACTCGGCGATGTGGCGCGAGCCATCCGGGTCGGGCCATGCGCACGACTGACAGTCGAACCCACCCTTCTGGTTGACGACCGTCAGCGTCTTGAACGAGCGGAGGACTCCCATCTCCTCGTACGCGTGCTTCAGGCTGACCAGCACTCCCTTCACACCCGCGGCCGACCGGCTCGGTGCTGATACTTCGACGTCGGCGAAATCGTTCTCCGGTGTCTGCGCGCGCGCGCCGCGGTCGGGTGCCATCGGCCCGGTGGCGGACGCGGCATCGGTCGCCAGCGCGTCGCGCCGGAGATCACCCTCCGACCGCACGTCGCGCTTGACGGGATTGTCGTGGCTCGCATGTACGGCGTCAGCGACGTCGGCGGCGCGGAGTTCGGCACGCTCCTTCGGCGTTGGCGGCTGCTCGTTCGTGTCCGTCATGCGGTGAGCGCTCCCACGCCGGCGATGCGCTCGGCGCCGGAGTAGATGTTGAACCGGCCGTCGCGCACGAAGCCGAGCAGCGTCATGCCATACTGCGTTGCCAGGTCGACGGCGAGACTCGATGGCGCGCCGACCGCGGCGAGCACCGGGATCCCAGCCATTACCGCCTTCTGCACCAGCTCGAAGCTCGCGCGTCCGCTGACGAGCAGGATCCGGTCGTGCAGTGGCAGCCGGCCGGCGAGGAACTCGGCGCCGATCACCTTGTCGAGCGCGTTATGACGGCCGACGTCTTCCCGCAGGGCGTGGAGGGTACCAGCTGTGTCGAAGAGCGCCGACGCGTGGAGCCCGCCGGTGCGGTCGAATACCGATTGCGCGTCGCGCAGTGTCGCGGGCAGCGCGTGGACGACCGCCGCGTCGACCAGAGGGGCGCCGCTGGGGATCGTGAACGAGCTCGTCGCCTGGAGCGCTTCGATCGACGTCTTCCCGCACACACCGCAGCTCGAGGTCGTGTAGAAGTGGCGCTCGAGCCGCGCGAGGTCCACCTGGCTCTCGGCGCGGAGCTGCACGCGGATGACGTTGCGCGAGCGATTGGCGGCGGGCGCGGGGCCGCAGTGGCGGATCTCTTCGATCTGCTCGTGATCGCGCACGATCCCCTCGGAAAAAAGGAAGCCGGCGGCAAGGCTCGTGTCGTCGCCGGGCGTCCGCATCGTGATCGAGACCGTTTTCCGCACGAGGCGTCCGGCTGCCTCGAACTGCAAGCGGATCTCGAGCGGCTCCTCTATGGCGAGAACGTCGCGGGCCGCGCACAGATCATCGCCACGCACGCGGTCGACCGCGATGCTGATCGTACTCTGCTCGGCCATCGTCAACTCCTCGGTGCTTATCTTGCGTAGCGGTGCGACCATATTTGCAATGATACCTCGAGCACGGGAGTTCCAACAGCATGCACAACCTGCCACTGCGTTTCGTCGCGCCGCTCCTCGCCTTCGTTGCAGGAGTGGCATGTAGCAAGCCATCGTCCGACGCATCGAGGGAGAACAGCGCGGCCAGCGCAATCTCGCGCGACGCGCAGGACGCGGGGGCGCATGGAAGCGTGGCTGCCACGGCGACTGGTGGTACCGACTGGACCGGCTCGTACACGCTCCGCGGCACGCTCGACAAGAATCGCCCGGTTACCGGGACGCTGATGCTGCGTGCGCTCGACAGCGCGCAAGCCGCATACGCGCCTGCTCTGACGATGGTTCGACGCACGTACCCGTCGTACAACGGGCCGCTCTACGCGGCCACACTTTCGCTGACGGGAAGTGGCGACAACATGCATAGTGAATTCAGCTGCGCCCTTGGACCCGCGGCGCCACCGAACGTTGTCTGTCGCCCGTCGTCGAGCCTGAAAGGCCTTGAAGACGCGGTGCTCGTCCTCGATCCGTCCGGACAGGCAGTCCTCACCGGCAGCCATACTGAGGGCGTGACCGTCGCATATGGAAAGCTGGCATGGACAAAGTCCTGATCCGCAATCGCCCGCCGCTCGCCAACCTTCCGCCTACCTCCCGGTCCCTGCCCATGGCAGCCTCCCGCTTCCCGCGTTCTGTCATCACTTCGCTCGCACTCGTTGCCGCCGGGACGGGATGCGCGAAGGGCGGTGAGCGGCCCGCAGCCGCCGACTCGAGTGCCGCCCCGACCACGGTCGCGCCTTCGATGGCGGAGTCTTCGCACGGCGGAATGCAGCAGATGCCGGCGACGGGGACCGCATCGGCCGCTTCCGCTCCGGCGCCCACCGGCAGCCAGAAGCCGAAGATCGATCCGAAGAACGTCGGCGCGTCGATCGTCTGGGACGCGGCCACGAAAACAGCGACGATTCCGCTCGTCTCGGGGCTCACGCCTAACGCTGGGGGCTGGAACTTCGACGGATACGCGCGCGGCGAGACGAGCATCATCGTGCCCGTCGGGACAAAGGTCGTGATGAAGTACTACAACGACGACATCGTCCCGCACAGCGCGGTCGTCGTCGCCGGTACGGCGTCCACTGTTCCGTCTGCGCCCGGTGCACCGGTGTTCGCCGGCGCGACGACGACGCGCGCCGACAACGGGCTGATGACGGGCGGCGCCGACGATATGCGCTTCACGGCCGACAAGGCGGGCAAGTACCTCATTGTCTGCGGCATCCCGGGCCACGCCCAGAGCGGCATGTGGGTCTGGTTCGAGGTCTCGTCAGGCGCCAAAGCCCCGAGCGTTCGGACGACAGCCGGTAGCCGGTAACTGCCTAACGGCGCTTGAGCACCGCCGGCCGTTATTCCTGCGGCCGGCCGTGCCGACTGCCCCCTGACGCGTCGACGATGACCTCGATCAGGGTCTGCGTCCGCCGGTCCTTGTAGAAGAACCAGTCGTCGAGGTGGGCGCGATAGACGTTCTCGCGATAGGGAATTGTCAGCGCTCCCCGCCGCTTGAGCAGTGCGGCGCGCGCCGCGACCGCCCGGCCGGTTGCGCTTCCCTTCTCCTTCGACGCCTGCTGGGCGGCCGCGCCGGTGATGAAGCCCTCGAGGAACGCGTCGCGCTCATCGCCGGTGAACTGGTCCCACTCGTTACCGGTGAAGAGGATCGGGTCTGCCGCCAGGCTGGCGTCCCGCAGCAGGGCCGCATCCGCGTCGGATGCGCTCGTCGCGCGGGGCAAGCTCGTTCCGCCGGCGACACCAACGCCGATGACGATGCCAAGCACGAGGGCGCGCACGGTGTGAGAATCGAACATGGGGAGGGGGTCGAAGACGCGAGGCGGCGGACACATCGTCCGCCGCCCCGCCCGTGCCGGGTGCCTAACGGCCCCGGCTGCTGCTCCTGCTATGCTGCGTGAATCAGCGAAAGTGTCACTGCTTCTTGCCACCGCCGGTCGCGCCGCCGAAGCGATCGGCCGTCCCGCGCGGATACCCTCCAGCTTCATACTGGTCGATATTCCCCGGCATCTTGTCGCGCAACGCGAACACCAGCAAGTCGTCGCCGGCCTTCGCCCCGATCTGGTAGTTGCCGCCCGCCGCGACGGCGATGTATTGCACGCCGTTCACGGAATACGTCATCGGGCCGGCGTTGACGCCCGCGCCGGCATGATGGCGCCAGAGGACGTCGCCGGTCGAGGCATCGAACGCCTCGAACGAGCCGTTCGCCTCACCGACGAAGACGAGACCAGTCGATGTCGCCAATGGGCCACCGATCATCGGATCCTTCACCTTCCGCTGCCACGCGATCTTTCCGTCGTCGACGTTGATCGCCGTGAATGTGCCCCACTGCGCCTCGCCGGGAACCGCCTTGAACGCGCTGCCGAGCCAGAGCTGTCCCTTCTTGAGCGGGACGCTCGTCGTGCTGTACAGCATCGGCTGATGCAGGCCGAGAACGTAGACGAAGCCGGTCTTCGGGCTGTATGCCGTCGGTGACCACTCTGACCCTCCGTTCGCGCCGGGCAGCATGCGGACACCTGCCTTCGTCGGCTGCGCGAACATGTTCTCGCGCGGCGTGAAGTCCTCGGACCGCACGACGGGCGCGCCGGTGGCCGCGTCGAGGACGTAGTACCACGCCGTCTTTCCCGCCTGTCCGACGTACTTCTTGCCGTTGCGCTCGAAGATGATCGGCGGGCTGGTCGCATCGAGATCCCAGACGTCGTGCGGCACTTCCTGGAAGTACCACTTGAGCTTTCCGTTCGTGATGTCGACGGCAACGATGCACTCGGTGAAGAGATTGTCGCCCGGGCGGATCTTCCCATCGAGATCTGGCGACGGATTGCCGATGCCGGCATAGAGCGTCTTCGTCGCCGGATCGTACGCCGGCGTCATCCACATCGACCCGCCGCCGCGCTTCCATGCGTCAGCATACTTGGCGCTGTCGGCTTTCTCCTGCGCGATGTTGCGATTCAGCTTCGTGCCGAATGGCTCGGCTTCCTTCCAGTCGCCCCACCAGCCGTTCTTCGCGTCGCCCGGGGCGGGGATCGCGTACCATGTCCAGATCAGCTTTCCGTCGGCGGGATTGAATGCCTTCATGTAGCCGCGGATGCCGTACTCCGCGCCGCCCGTTCCGATGATGACTTTGCCGTCGGCGACGAGCGGCGCCATCGTCTGACTGTAGCCGGCCGCCGGATCGTCCACCTGCACATCCCACGCGACGCTGCCGTCTTTCGCGTTCAGCGCGATGAGATGATCGTCGAGTGTCGCGACGAAGACCTTGTCCTGGTAGACCGCCACACCGCGGTTATTCGGGCCGCAGCAGATGATCGTCGTGCCGAGCTTCGGCTCGAACTGCCAGAGCTCGGCGCCGGTTGCGGCATTGAGCGCGATCACGTGGCTGTTCGGCGTCGTCAGGTACATCACGCCATCGATCACGATCGGCGTCGTCTCGAACGACTTGGTAATGCCGGTCTGGTACGTCCAGGCGACGTTGAGGTTCTTGACGTTGTCCTTCGTCACCTGTTCGAGCGTCGAGTAGCGCTGATTGTCGTAGGTCCCGCCGTACATGGCCCAGTTGTGATTGTTCTTCCCGGCGTCGAGGAGCATCTGGTCGGTGACGGCGGTGAACGTCGGCGGTCCCGCGGGGGCGACGTTCGCGTTAGGCGTCTTGTCGCCCGGCGCCTCGCCGGTGGCGCCCGTCTCGCCCTTGCAGGCGGCGACGAGCGCGGCTCCGGCGACGACCAGCGCGCGGGCATGACGGTATGCGAGAGCAGTCATTATGAAACAGACCTCTGGCTGGAGAATTATGGCGCGATCGGAAGCGACACACCGGTGAGCAGCACCCACTTCGACGCCGCGCTGGGCAATCCGGTCGCCACGTTGGCGAGAAAGGCGTAGAGCGCGAGGTTGTTGAAGTGCGACTTCTTATCCGACATCATCATGCTCCCGAGCTTGAAGAAGAGATCTCCCTCGAGGACCAGCTTGTGGGTGTAGTCGGAGTTGTCGGTGTTCTTCGCCGCGCCGCTGTAGGCGTCGAGCACGTCGAAATCGAGCGCGAACATCGACTCGTTGAAGACGCTGAACACGGGGCCGAACACGAAGCCGGGGGCGTTGCTCGTATACCCGGCGGTCTTGTTGAACGGCGTGAACTGCACGATCGCGACCAGCGTCGTGCGCGGGATCGTTGTCGGGATCGCGGTCACCACACGGGCATTGAACTCCGTCCTCGACTTCGCGCCTGCGGGCGCGTTGAGGAAATCGGTCGTCACCGCGCCCGGCTGGAGCACGAACACCGGCGGCTTGAAGATGTAGGCGTAGGTGGCTTGCGCGTGCGCGGGGGCGGCCACTCCGACCGCGAGGACGACCGTCGCGAGCCCGAGCGAATGTCTCATGCGAGTGCTCATTCGATTTTCTCCTTGAGAAGTGGAAGCGCGATGCCTAACGGTCGAGCTTCAGCGGTCGTTCAGCGCCTGACGCGCGGGTATCGGTGACGCACGCGTCGCCGACGCCGCTCCCGCTCCAGCGCCGCGCTAAGCGCTAAGCTTGACGGCACCGCTGGCGAAGGTCAAGTAGGCGCTTCGGCGCACCTTGACGATCCGCACGACGGGTTGTAGCCTCGGCACGGTCGAATCCCCGAGGCACGCATGTGGCGCGCCTCCGAAACGAACGCCCAAGCCGATGCTCGCTCTCCCTCTCGCCGTCATCATGCTCGCCGCCCAGGTGCTGGCGCCTGCGGACCGGCCTCGTGCATCCACTGCGTCGCGCGTTCCGACCACGGAGCTTTATGCGCTCGCCGTGGCGCGCCTGCTCGGCGACGAGCGCGCCGACAGCGCGTGGGTCATTCCGACGGCCGCGCTCGGCGACCTCGACGTACGGCAGCGCGCGGGCGCGGGACCCGCGTATCGGGCGTCGATCGCCGAGGCGAGGCGGGTGGTCGCGCGGCTGTCGCGGAGCGGACGGCACCCGATTCGCGGGGTGCGTGCCACGCTCGGCCGCGATGACGCGCTCCAACTCGTGCTCGGCGAAATTCGGGTCGAGCCACCGAGGAATCCGACGTTCGCGCGACTGCGCATCGGCGTCGTCGGAAGCGGCGGCGAGCGGCGGACATTGGAGTTCCTGCTGAAGCGCGAGGCCGCCGGGTGGCGCGTGCTGAATATGGAAGACGCCGATTCCATCGGATAGGACGTCACAGCGCGCTCACGGACAAAGAGGTGGATCGGATGTCCCTGCTGTCATTCCTCGACCGCGAACACACCGTCGCACGCGCGGGCTACTCGCGCTGGCTCGTGCCGCCGGCCGCGCTCGCGATCCATCTTTCGATCGGCCAGGCGTACGCATTCAGCGTCTTCAACATCCCGATGTCGCGGCTGATCGGCATCACCGACTCGGCGCCTAACGACTGGAAGCTGAGCACGATCGGCTGGGTGTTCAGCCTGGCGATTGTCTTTCTCGGGTTGTCGGCGGCGATCTTTGGCAGTTGGCTCGACCGCGTCGGCCCACGGAAAGCGATGTTCGCGTCGGCGGTCTGCTTCGGCAGCGGATTCCTGGTCGCGGCGCTGGGCGTCCATCTCCACCGCTTTCCGCTGCTCCTGCTTGGCTACGGAGTCCTCGGCGGCATCGGCCTCGGGCTCGGCTACATCTCGCCCGTCTCGACGCTGATCAAATGGTTTCCCGACCGGCCGGGAATGGCGACCGGGCTCGCGATCATGGGCTTCGGCGGCGGCGCAATGATCGCGTCCCCGCTCGCGACCGCGCTGATGAATCACTACCGGACTGCGACATCGCTCGGCGTCGCGCCGACGCTGGTCACGATGGGGGCGCTCTACTTCGTCTTCATGATGTTCGGCGTCTTCACCGTGCGCGTGGCGCCGCCAGGCTGGGCGCCGGCCGGATACACGCCCAAGCCCCAGGGAACGGCGATGGTCACGGCGGGAAACGTCGTCGTCAACGAGGCGATCCGGACGCCGCAGTTCTGGCTGCTCTGGATGGTGCTCTGCATGAACGTGACGGCCGGCATCGGCGTTCTCGCCGTCGCGTCGCCGATGATCCAGGAGATGTTTCCCGGAGTCATAACGGCGAGCGCCGCGGCGGGGTTTGTCGGCCTCCTCAGCCTGGCCAACATGGGCGGCCGCTTTTTCTGGTCGTCGCTCTCCGATTATCTCGGTCGAAAGCGGACATACGCGATCTTCTTCTCTCTCGGGGCCGTGCTGTACGCACTCGTCCCGCGCACCGGACGAATGGGGAGCGTCGCGCTGTTCGTGCTCGGCTACGTGGTGATTCTCACCATGTACGGCGGTGGCTTCGCGACAATTCCAGCGTACCTCCGCGACATGTTCGGGACCGTGCAGGTCGGCGCGATTCACGGGCGGCTGCTCACCGCCTGGTCGACGGCCGGTGTGCTCGGCCCGGTGCTCGTCAACTACATTCGTGAGTACCAGATCTCGCGCGGCGTGGCAAAGGCCGACGCGTACACGGTGACGATGTATATCATGGCTACGCTGCTCGTCGTTGGGTTCATCTGCAACCTGCTCGTCCGCCGCGTCGACGAACGGCATCTCGCCGTGCAAAATGCGCGCGCCGCGGCCTGACGCATGGAGGATTTCCATGATTGATCCAGCAAGCGATACGCGTCCGCGCTCGACCGGCGCGACGCTCCCACCGACGACACCGGTGCAGCTCATCGCCGCGTGGGCGCTCGTCGGCGTTCCGCTCGCGTGGGGCGTCTGGCAGGTGATCCAGAAGTCGATGGCGCTGTTCCGTTAGGCGATACAACCCGGAGATACAGGCATGGACCACGACATCTCGCGCCGCACGTTCACCCAGGTTGCCGGCCTTGGCGCACTCTCGGCGGCGATGCCGCGCGTCGCTGCCGCAGAAATCGCGGAGCCGGCGATTGCGTCGCCCGGACGCTCGTTCCCGCGGGGGTTTCTTTGGGGCTCCGCGACCGCATCGTACCAGGTGGAAGGCGCCGTCACGGAAGATGGTCGCGGGCCATCGATCTGGGACACGTTCTCGCACAGCCCGGGGAAGACGGTCGACGGCGCAACGGGCGATGTTGCCGACGATCACTACCATCGGTACAAGCAGGATGTCCAACTGATGAAGGCACTCGGCGTCAAGGTATATCGCTTCTCGATCGCCTGGCCGCGTGTGTTTCCGCAGGGGAGCGGCTCACCGAATCCGAAGGGACTCGACTTCTACAACAGGCTCGTCGACGAGCTGTTGGCGAACGGCATCACGCCCTTCGCGACGCTCTATCACTGGGACCTGCCGCAGCCGCTGCAGGACACTGGGGGTGGCTGGGAGTCGCGGAATACCGCCGAGGCATTTGGGCACTACGCCGGCTACGTTGCGCAACATCTCTCGGATCGCGTCAAGAATTTCTTCACGATCAACGAGTTCGGCGCCTTCGTCGAGCTCGGATATTCGATCGGTATTCACGCGCCGGGGTTAAAACTTCCGCCGGGACGCTTCAATCAGACGCGCCATCACGCCGTGCTCGGCCACGGACTCGCGGTGCAGGCGATCCGCGCGAACGCCAAGCCGGGAACGAGAGTCGGGCTCGCGGAGAACATGACCATCTGCGTGCCGGTCATCGAGAACGACGCGCATATCAGGGCGGCCGAGCGTGCGACGCGGGAGATGAATGCACCGTACATGACGGTCATTCAGGAAGGCAAGTACACCGACGCGTATCTCGAGCGGACCGGCGCCGATGCGCCGAAGTTCACGCCTGCCGACCTGAAGGTGATCGCGAGCCGGCTCGATTTCGTGGGCATCAACATCTACACGCCGACCTGGATTCGTGCCGATGACTCGCCGCTTGGCTTCACGCGCGTCAGCAATCCGAACTCCTACCCGCACATGGCCTCGTCGTGGCTGACGATCGGACCGGAAGCACTGTACTGGGGCCCACGCAATGTGGCGAAGATCTGGAAGGCGAAGGAAATCTACATCACCGAGAACGGATGCTCGTCCTCGGACGTGCCCGCGGCTGACGGCATCGTCTACGATACAGATCGCGTGATGTATCTGCGCAACTATCTCTCGCAGCTCCAGCGCGCGACGGCCGATGGAGTGCCAGTGAAGGGATACTTCCTCTGGAGCCTGATGGACAACTTCGAGTGGGCGGATGGATATAGCAACCGCTTCGGGCTGCACTACGTGGACTATGCGTCGCAGAAGCGGACGCCGAAGTTGAGCGCGTCGTTTTATCGCGAGGTAATTGCGCGCAATGCGGTGGCCTAACGTCGATCGAGGGATGAATAGTTACCGTAGTCGGATCCGCTAGCGCGCGCCGGCTCTTGGGCGTCTCGCGCCACACCCCGGCTGCACGCCGACTTGCCTAACGATGCACGAGGGCGACCGCCGTGACGGCCGCCCACGTGCGTGCCGCTCAATCCTCGCGGTCGTCAATGCCGCTGAAGCGGTACTTGCCATCCCAGGCGAATATCGGCCAACCGAGCGGCGAGACGGCGACCCTGGCGTGGATACCGCGCAGCGTTCCCGTGCCGCCGGACAACCGGCAGGTCCCGATGCCGGTAACGAGGCTGAGCGCGCAGTGGCCGAACGCGACGTTGCCGCCTCCCGGAGCGTGCAGGGTGATATCGGTGTCGAGGTAGCCGTTCACGGCATCCTGCGCGTAGAGGATGACGGAACCTGCCGGGATCGCGGCAAGGTTCGACGCGGTGACGACGCAGGTCTGGCCGGCGTTGCCTGTGTACCCCGTGCAGTCCTTTTCGATGTTCAACGGACCGCGGCGCGCGGCGCGCGATTCCAGCTCCGATTCTGACGACGATGCAGACGAAGTGGACACCGCTGGTCCTGTCGCGGTCGAGTCGCGCCTTCCACTGCAGGCCGAGGTGGCGACGGCGGCGATCAACATGGGTGCAACGAGCAGCTGGCGGCGGATCATGATGCGTGTCTCCTGAAGCGAGAGGTGTGTTCTGCTGCGGAGGATTCAGGCGTGAAGTTACGGTTGGTTTTCCCCGCGTCGCTTGACCCTCACGGTGGGTGAACGCATGATAGACCGACCTTCTCACCGGTTCCTCACCGCAAGCTCACCAACGCCCGGCTGCCTCGAGAATGTTTTCTCTAAAGGTCATGGGCGGCCTCGCGCTCGATTCCGATACCGGTGCGGTGCCTGCCGCCGCGCGGCAGAAGCGACGGTTAGGCCTGATCGCGCTGCTCGCCGTCGCCGGACCGCGGGGAATGTCGCGGGACAAGGCTCAGGCGTACCTGTGGGCCGAGAGCTCGAGCGCGAACGCGCGCCATGCACTCGACCAGCTGCTCTACGCGACGCGCCACGCTCTCGGCGCCAACCCATTCGTTTCGGTGGGGGGAGAGCTGCAACTCGACGCGAGCGTCGTTTGCTCCGACGTCAGCGAGTTCACCGCGGCGATCAAGGCGCACTCGTGGGGCGACGCGGTCGCCCTCTACGGCGGGCCACTTCTCGACGGCGTTCACCTGTCGAACGCCGGTGACGTCGACAGCTGGATCGACGGCGAGCGGGCAACGCTGCAGCGCGATTATCAGCGGGCGCTGGAAACGCTCGCTCGCAACGCAGCCGCTGCGGGAGATTCCTTCGCCGCGGTCGGCTGGTGGCGAAAGCTCGCGCTGTCCGATCCGCTGTCATCGCGGGTCGCGATCGAGACTGTCGGCGCGCTTGCCGCGGCGGGCGAGCACGCCGCGGCGATCCAGCACGTCCACGCCTTCGAGCGGCGAGTCCGGTCGGAGCTCGGCGTCGAGCCCGATCCGACAATCCGAAAGCTGCTCGCCGGTCTGGCGCCGCCGGCGGTTGCAACCGCGTCGCCAGCGACCAACACGCCCCGCCTAACGTCGGTCGCCGTTCTTCCGTTCATGTTCCTCGGCGAGGTGGAGAACAGCCGCGCGCTCTCGCTCGGCTTTGCCGACGCGCTGATCACGATTTTCGGCAACCTTGATGACATCGCCGTCGCCCCGACGTCGGCGATCCTCAACTACTCCGCGGACACCGATCCGGCACAGGTGTGTCGCGACCTCGACGTCGGCCATGCGCTGCAGGGCACGGTGCAGACGCTCGGCGCCCGGTGGCGGGTGTCCACGCACCTCTTCGACGCCGCGCGCGGGAAGATCACGTTATCGGAGAAGCACGACTTTACGCTCGACAGTATGTTCGAGGTGCAGGACGAAATCGGACGCAGGGTAGTCGAGTCGCTGCAGCGTCGGTTCCCGCGCACCGTGCCTACGTCGCGCGAGCGTTACACCGCCGACCGTGAGGCCTACGGCGAGTTCATGACTGGGCTGAGCGAGAGCGTGTCCGACGCCCAGGCGACGCTGCGGAGCGCCGCGGCTCACCTCACACGCGCCGTCGAGCGCGATCCGGAGTTCGCGCTGGCGCATGCGACGCTGTCGTTCGTCTCGATGGACATCCACAACACCTGGGATCCGCAGCAGGTGTGGCTCAGCCAGGCGGAAGAACACTGCCGCCGCGCCCTCGAACTGGATCCGATGCTGGCGGAGGGCCACTTGGCGCGAGCGTGGATCCTCTGGAGCCCGGCGAGGAATTTCCAGCACATCGAAGCGATTGCCGCGCTCGAGCGGGTGCTGACGCTGCGGCCGAATCTCGAACGGGCGCACAACCGGATGTCGGGGATCTGTCTACACATCGGACGGCTCGCCGAAGCAGGGGTCGCCCACGAAAAGGCCCGCTGCGTAAATCCGAAGACGCGAAGCGGAAACCTCGAATGGATCCACATCCTCAGCGGAGACTTCGTCCGCGCTGAAGAGAGCGCCGAAGCGTGGTTTTGCGAGCGGCCGAACAACCTCTACGCGGTGTACACGCGCGTCCTGCCTCCGTTGCTAAGCGGCAACCTGAATCTGGCCGAGCAGCGTCTCGCTGTCGCGCTCGCGCGCGCTCCCGGTGATCCGCTCATCGTCAGCGCGAAGGGAATGCTCCACGCGCGGCGCGGCGAGGCCGAGGCGGCACTGTCGTGTGCCCGAAGCGCGTTCGAGTCGCCGCGCTCGTTCGGGCACACGCACCATACCACCTATCAAATCGCCTGCATCTACGCGGTGCTTGGCGAAACCGAGAGCGCACTGGGATGGCTGGAACGCAGTGCAAGCTGCGGCTTCGCCTGCTGGTCGTTCCTCCGACTCGATCCTTACCTCGAAAACCTGCGCGCCCACCCCGCATTCATCCGTCTGGTTGACGCGCTCGAGCGAACCTACGGCAGCTTCGCCATCGCGACGCTCTAGTCCGGGATGGAGCCGGGAGCGCGACATGCGGCGCGTGCGGCGAACAGTTTCATCCCTCGAACGCGCTCGGATCCATCCAGTACGCATCCCAGTGGTAGCGGCCCCTGGAGCAAGCGATGTGCGAAGCGATGTACCAACGAAACGCCGAGAAAAAAGGAAAAGCCGCGCAACCCGTTAGGATCGCGCGACTTGGGTAATAGCAGGGGCGGG
>JBKJQR010000296.1:0-2568 GCA_046593895.1 Gemmatimonadaceae bacterium
CGGCAGATCGTGGTCGCAGCCACCGGGTGGCCTGACCCGACGCTGCTCGCTGCCGAGATGGTGCACGCCGACCCGCGTGCGCTCTGCGAGCTGCTCGTCGACCGCCTGACGGTCGCCGGTGCGACGCCTTGCGCCGACCCGGCGTGGCTGGCGAAGTGGCGCTCGATCGACGCAGCGGCCGATGCCGCGCTGGCGTCGTACGTTGCCGGAGTCGAGGAGACCTTCGAGGGGCGGGCGCTGGCCGAGGTCGCGGCGCTGGTACCGGCGAACGGAACGCTGTTCGTCAGCAGCAGCATGCCGGTGCGTGACCTCGATGCCTTTGCGCGCGGGGACGACCGGCCACTGCGTGTGCTGGCGAATCGCGGAGCGAACGGAATCGACGGCGTCGTGTCCACCGCGTTAGGCGCGGCGGCGGCGACGCGCGAGGCGGGGGGTACGCCGCTCGTGCTGGTGATCGGCGACGTCGCGTTCTATCACGACATGAACGGGCTGCTCGCCGCAAAGCTTTACGCCCTCGACGCGACGATTGTGGTGATCAACAACGATGGAGGCGGAATATTCTCCTTCCTCCCGCAGGCGGCCGAGTCGCAGCATTTCGAGCAGCTGTTCGGGACGCCGCACGGGCTCGAGTTCTCACCGGTGGCGAAATTGTACGGCGCGCGGTACACCCGCGCCGACAGCTGGTCGTCGCTGCGTGCCGGCGTTACCGCGGGTGTTGCGGGGCGCGGGCTGCACATCGTCGAGCTGCGCAGCGATCGTGAGCGCAACGTCGCGCTCCACCGTGAGGCGTGGGCGTCGGTGGCGGCGGCGCTTGTCGGGAACGTGTGACGGGCAAGCTGTCGTCGGAGGTCGAACGCGAATTGGACATCGATGTCGGCGACGGGTTGCGGCTGCACGTCGTTTGCTCGGGGAGCGGGCCAACGGTGCTGATGCTGCATGGCTTCACCGGTTCGGCCGCGACCTGGGCGCCACTGAGCGCGGCGCTCAGCGATCGCTTCGCAACGATCGCGGTAGACCTCGCGGGGCATGGTGCGTCCAGCGCGCCGGCTGACCCGGCGCGTTACGCGTTAGGCAGGCTGGCCGGTGACCTGGCGTGTGTCCTCGACCGGCTTGGCGTGGCGCGTGCCGCGCTGCTCGGCTACTCGATGGGCGGACGCGCGGCGCTGCGTTTCGCCCTCGAACATCCGGATCGCGTATCCGCACTGGTGCTCGAGAGCAGCTCTCCCGGGATCGCGGATCCCGCCGAGCGCGAGTCGCGCCGAGCAGCCGACGCCGCGCTCGCCGATGCGATCGAGCGCGACGGCGTCCGCGCTTTCGTGGATCGGTGGGAAGCGCTGCCACTCTGGGCGATGCAGCACGCGTTGCCGACGGCGGTGCGCGACAAGCTCCGTGCGGAGCGACTGGCGAACGCCCCGAGCGGACTGGCGAACAGCCTGCGAGGGGCAGGGGCTGGCGCGGAGGCCGATGTCACCGAGCGCCTCGCGACGCTGGATGTGCCGACACTGCTGATTGCGGGCGCACTCGATGCGAAATACATCGCGTTCGGCCGGTCGATGGAACGGGCGATGCCGCGCGCGCGGTTGAGCATCGTCGAAAGTGCGGGGCATGCGGTGCACCTCGAGCGGCCGGCCGGGTTCGCGGCGCTGGTGGCGGAATTCCTCGGCGCTGGGCGATAGCTTTCGGCACCGCGCGGTGAACGAAATTCAGGAGATCGCATGACAGTCGAGTGGAAGAGCATCAAGACATACACGGACATCCGTTACGAGCGGGCGGCGGACGAGGGGATCGCAAGGATCACCATCAATCGTCCCGAGGTGCGCAACGCATTTCGTCCGCAAACGGTGTCGGAGCTGATCGACGCGTTCAATCATGTGCGCGATGACATGACGACGGGCGTCGTCCTTCTCACGGGGGAAGGCGATCTCGCTTTCTGTTCGGGCGGCGACCAGCGCGTGCGCGGTGACGGCGGATACGTCGGCGAAGACCAGGTGCCGCGGCTCAACATCCTCGACGTGCAGAAGCAGATCCGGTACCTGCCGAAACCAGTGATCGCGGTGGTCGCTGGCTATGCGATCGGTGGCGGACATGTGCTGCATCTCGTCTGCGATCTCACCATCGCGGCAGATAATGCGAAGTTCGGGCAGACGGGTCCGATGGTCGGGAGCTTCGATGCCGGGTACGGCACGAGTTATCTTGCGCGCGTGGTCGGCCACAAGAAGGCGCGGGAGATCTGGTATCTCTGCCGCCAGTACGGCGCGCAGGAAGCGCTCGACATGGGACTCGTCAACACGGTCGTCCCGCTCGCGCAGCTCGAGGCTGAGTCGGTGCAGTGGGCGCGCGAGATTCTCGAAAAGAGTCCGACCGCACTGCGGTTCCTGAAGGCATCGTTCAATGCCGACACCGACGGACTCGCCGGACTGCAGCAGCTCGCCGGTGATGCGACGCTGCTCTACTACCTCACCGAAGAGGCGAAGGAAGGGAAGAACGCATTCCTCGAGAAGCGGAAGCCGAACTGGTCGAAGTTTCCGCGCTTCCCGTGAGCGCGGCCGCCGCGGCGCCGACACCAGC
>JBKJQR010000079.1:0-4165 GCA_046593895.1 Gemmatimonadaceae bacterium
GAGCGCAACGGACTGGCTGGTTCTGCTCGGCGGCGCCACTGCGATCGCCTGGGTCAACTGGTACTTCTTTCTCGCCGAGCGGGGCGCGGTAACGGTGAGCGCAACTTCGTCGCCCGCCGCTGCGACGCAGGGCACGAACGCGTCGGGCGGAGGGAGCGCCGTACCGGAAGTCACCATCGTCGTTCGCGGCGGTTATTCGCCGGCGACGATCCGCGTGCCCGCTGGCAAGCCCGTGCGACTCATCTTCGATCGGCAGGAAACATCGAGCTGCTCGGAAGAAGTCGTCTTTCCCGATTTTGGCGTTAGGCGCTTTTTACCGACGGGCAAGCAGACCACGGTCGAGATCACTCCGCCAGCCCCCGGCCGCTACGAGTTCGCCTGCGGGATGGGAATGCTCCACGGTGCAGTGATCGCCGAGGGGGTAGCGTGAGCGCGCCGGTAGCCGACGCCGCGGTGCAACGCGACGCGACACGCCCGGCGGGCTCGGAGCAGATTCGCATTCCAGTGAGTGGCATGACCTGCGCGGCCTGCCAGTCGCGCGTACAGCGCGCGCTGCAGAAAACACCGGGCGTCGTTGACGCAACGGTGAATCTCATGATGCGCACCGCGTCAGTCACCTTCGATCCGTCGCTGTCCTCGCCCGACGCGCTGGTTGGCGCGATTCGCGAGACCGGCTACGGCGCGGAGCTCGCGTCGCCCGACCAGACGGCGTTCGAGGAACAGAACGCGCGCGACCAGGCGACCGAGGAAGAATTCACGGACCTCCGTCGCAAGGCGATCGTCAGCGGAATCGTCGGCGTGCTGGCGATGATTCTCTCGATGCCGCTGATGGTCGCTGGCGCGCATGCAGTGCAGGGACCGGTCGGCGATCCGTTCATGCGCTGGACGATGACGACGCTCAGCCCCGGGCTGCACGCCGTGCTGCCCTGGATCTACGCGATCCCGCCGCGCGGGCTGTCGTTCGCGCTGCTCGCTGTCACCGTCGCGGTGATGTCGTGGGCGGGGCGCGACTTCTATACGCGGGCGTGGGCGTCGTTCCGCCATCACGCCGCCGACATGAACACCCTCATCGCCGTCGGCACCGGTGCCGCGTTCATCTACTCGCTGGTCGCGACGCTGGTGCCGTCGTTCTTCACGTCGCGCAACGTTGCGCCTGACGTCTACTACGAAGCGGTCGTCATCATCATCGCGCTGATCCTCACCGGCAACGCCTTCGAGGCGCGGGCACGGAAGCGCACCTCGGCCGCACTGCGATCGCTGGTCAACCTCCAGCCGAAGACGGCACGCGTCGTCCGCGAGGGCGCGGAGCTCGACCTCCCGGTCGAGCAGGTGCAGAGTGGCGAGACGGTGGTCGTTCGCCCGGGAGAGCGCGTCCCGGTGGACGGCGAGCTGCTCAGCGGCGGGAGTGCGATCGACGAATCGATGCTCACCGGCGAATCGCTCGCCGTCGCGAAGACCGTCGGCGACCGCGTCATCGGCGGGACGATGAACGGAACCGGCGCCTTTCGCTACCGCGCGACCACGTTAGGCAGCGACAGCGTGCTGGCGCAGATCGTCAAGCTGATGCGCGATGCACAGGGGTCACGGGCCCCGATCCAGCGGCTGGCCGACCGGATCAGCGGCATCTTCGTGCCCGTGGTCCTCTCGCTGGCAATCGCCACCTTCGTCGTTTGGTACCTGGCTGCCGACAGCGCGCCGCTCGTCCGCGCCTTCGCTGCCGCAGTCGCCGTGCTGATCATCGCCTGTCCCTGCGCGATGGGGCTGGCCGTGCCGACCGCGGTCATGGTCGCCACCGGCAAGGGCGCCGAGCTGGGCGTGCTGATCAAGGGGGGCGAAGCACTCCAGCGCGCTGGCGATGTCACCACCATCGTCCTCGACAAGACCGGCACGGTGACCGAGGGTCGGCCCACGGTCACCGACGTCAGTGTGCTGCCTAACGCGAAAGCGCCCGACGAGCGCGCCCTGCTCCGCCTCGTCGCCAGTCTCGAAAAGAGCTCCGAGCATCCGCTTGCCAGTGCGATCGTCAACCACGCGACCGGACTCGGTATCGTCCTCGCTGACGCGCACGGCTTCGAGGCGATCACCGGCCGCGGGGCGATCGGTGTCGTCGACGGAATCGCGGTGGCGGTGGGCAATGAGGCCCTGATGACCGCGCGCGGTGCCAACGTCGATCCACTCCGCCTGACGGCCGAGGGGTGGGCTGGTGACGGACGCACGCCGATGTACGTCGCGGTCGATGGCGCGCTCGCCGGCGCGATCGCCGTCGCCGACCCGATTCGCGCCACCTCGCGGGACGCGATCGCCCGGCTCCGCTCGATGGGGCTCGCGGTCGTGATGCTGACCGGCGACAACCAGCGCACCGCTGATGCCATCGCCCGTCAGGCGGGGGTCGAGCGTGTCGTCGCCGGCGTACTGCCCGACGGGAAGGTCGCCGAGATCGCGCGGCTGCAGGGCGAGGGCCGCGTCGTGGCGATGGTCGGCGATGGCATCAACGATGCCCCGGCGCTCGCGCGTGCTGACGTCGGGATCGCGATCGGCACGGGGACCGACATCGCCGTCGAGGCGGCCGATGTCGTCCTCATGCGCGGCGACCTCGCCAGCGCGGCGCACGCGATCCTCCTCTCGCGGCGAACGATGCGGACGATGAAGCAGAATCTCTTCTGGGCATTCGTCTACAACGTCGTCGGGATCCCGGTCGCGGCCGGCGTGCTCTACCCCGCGTTCGGGCTGCTGCTCAGCCCCATCCTCGCCAGCGCGGCGATGGCCTTCAGTTCGGTGAGCGTCGTGACGAACAGCCTGCGGCTGCGCCGCGCCCACATCGCCTGACGGTTGACGCGAACCATGCCGACGAAGCTGAAGTCATCACGCAGTGCGCTGCCGCTCGCGCCGGGGACGAGCTGCGGCTGCGCCACGGCCGACGACGGGGGCGGGCGCAAGGCGTCAGGCGTCGACCCCGGCATCAAGGACCGTAACCAGAAGCGGCTCCGCCGGATCGAGGGGCAGGTGCGCGGCATCCAGAAGATGGTCGACGAGGATCGCTACTGCGCCGACATCATGACGCAGATCTCGGCCGTTCACGAGGCGCTGCGCTCGGTCGGGCGCGAGCTGATGCGGAATCACCTCAAGCACTGCGCATCGACGGCCATCCGGAAGAGCGAGGGTGACGCCGAGGCGATGTACGACGAGCTGGTCGAGATGATGTACAAACACAGCCGTTAGGCACGCCGTCAGGCCTGACGCCTGACTAAAAACGAGACGGCGGCGCGGGCGTTCATCTGCCCGCGCCGCCGTCTCCGTATTCAGTGCGGTCAGTACGGCTCGATCTCGTCCTTCGCCGAGATCTTGTCGTTGTTGTTCTTCAGCGTGCCGTAACCGGCGCGGCCCGGATGATCGGTCACCTGGATCAGCGCGTCGCCGAAGTTGTTCGCATAGTTGCTTTCGGCGAACTGGTGGCACATTCCCGTCGCCGGATCGGTCACTCGCGGGCAGACACCGTTCGTCGGGGCGTACGCCGGATTCACTTCGACCTGGATGTGGTAGACGCCGGGCGGAACGACCGGCTGCCCATCGCCGCCATCGAGCACGAAGTACTGGCCACCGAGCTTGAAGACGTAGGTGTCCGACCAGCCATTGCTGATCCCCTGGAACCCGTCGCGCGTCAGGTTGCCACAGCTGCGATAGCTCCAGGTGCCGTCGCCGTTGTTGACGTTGTACGGGTCGGTGTCGAGCATGCAGAAGCCACGCTTCGCCGCCTTCCACACCTTGCCATCGGTGCCGACCAGCTTGTAGGTCGCGTAGTGCTTGAAGTGGAAGTGCTGGTGGCAGCTGGCGAACTCATAGAGTCCGTCGGAGTCGGCAAAGCTTCCGTCACCGTTAGGGTCCATGTGCTTGAGCGGACTGCCGACGAAGACGTCCGCGTTGCCGATGTTCGGGGTCGTCACCGTGAAGCGGAGGATGTTGCGCACGCCAGGCGTCACGCCACCTTCCTGGACACTGCAGTAATCCGCCGGAAGATTCTCCTCGCGATTCACCCAGTTCTGCTGCGTCGCCTTGCTGTCGACGATCAGGTCGGGAAGCCCGATGGTGTCGACTGCATTCTGGATCAGCGAGGGGCCCGAACTGACGGGCGACGTGGGGCCATGCGTGCCCGTATCTGCACAGGCGA
>JBKJQR010000274.1:0-10470 GCA_046593895.1 Gemmatimonadaceae bacterium
CCGCCGGCCCGCGAGCGAGCCAAAGATCTGCCGGGACAGCTGCACCGCAGCCGAACTGACGCTGGCGGCACCACGGCCGAGCGCGGTCTCGGTGCGGACTCGCGATGCCACGCCTAACGCTGACTGGAACAGGCGATTGAGCACGACGCCGGACGAAGCGCGCCCAAGCTCCCACGCGTCGCGCACCTGTCCCTGAATCTGCGCCTCGCCGAGGATCATCGAGTCGAGCCCGGACGCGACGCGGAACAGATGCGCCGCCGCGTCGCGATCGCGTCGAACGTACGCAAATGGCTCGGCGTCCGCGCCGATGCGCCGCGAGAACAGCTCGACCGCCCCCGGCAGTGGATCGTCCGCGCCGGCGAGATAGACCTCCGTCCGGTTGCACGTGGAGACTATCACCGCCTCGCGCGCGCCGGTCGCCGTTGCGACTTCGGCCAGCGTGGACGAGAGGTCGGATGCAAGGACCATCAGTCGCTCGCGCACGTCGAGCGCCGCGGTTCGGTGGCTGACGCCGATTACCGTGAGCGTCATCGGGCTTTCGGGCTCATTCCCAACCCGCCGCGTCGCGCACGATGCTGCCATCTTCGACGCGACTGATGAAATCTTCGCCGATCAACTGCGCGGATGCCCGTTCCCAGTCGGCGCGACCTCCGCGAGCAAGCAACCGGCCGCGGAGCGAGCGGAGCACCGTCACCGCGTTCGCGTATCGCGCGTCGAGGCGCTCGTTCACAGTACGCAGAATGCGCGTCGCGGCTGCCGGCACGCCATCGGCACCGATCGCCACGAGCAATGCGCCTGACGTTTGCTGCGCGATCGACGAGAAGCTCCCTTCTTCGGGGAGGTCGGCGACGTTGCAGAGGCGGTGCGCGGCGCGGGCGTCAGCCGCGACGCGAGCGTTGGTACCGCGGTCATCCGTCGCGGCGATCACGAGCTCCGCGTCCTCGAGATCGCTCGCGGCGTAGCCGCGCAGCACGAGGTCGAGCGCGCCGGCGGCCGCTGCGTCGCGCAGAGCGGCTTCTGCCTTCGGCGCCACGACCCGCACGTGCGCACCGGCAGCGGCAAACGCCAAGGCCTTGCGCTCACCTACCTTCCCTGCGCCGACGACGAGCACTCGCGTCTGCGCCGCATGGACGACGATCGCAATCCGCCCGTCAACGGGAAGCGGCGCGCGGTCGCCGGTCACAGGAAGCGGCCCGGTTGGCTGGCGAACACGCGCATCGCAATCCAGAGAATGATCACGCCGGCGAACGCGGCGTTTGCCGCCACCGCCGCGCGGCGAGCCTCCCACCCGCGGACGACGCGGCCGAGCGCGAGTGCGGTCACTCCCGCCCAGGCGCCTAACGCCCAGATGACCTGCGGCACGTCGCTCTGGTGAAAGCTGACCGAGTAGGCGAGCCCCATCAGGATGCCTAACGTCAAGCCGATCCACCCGGCGATTACCGCGACCTGGTTGACTCGATCGAGTGTCTGCAGCGGAGGGAAGAGCCGGAAGAGCGGTCCGAAGCGGCGCGACCGCAACTCACGCCGCTGGATGAGGTACATCGTCCCCGCCGCCGCCGCCGTCGCCATCGCCGCGAGTCCCGTGAACGAGAGTGCGATGTGCGCCACGAACCACGCGCCGCGCCCCCCCGGCGGCTCAGCTTCGGTGACCAGGCCGGCCATGTTCGCAGCTACCGTCAGGAGCGCTGCGAGCGGCGCGGCGACCAGTGTCAGGCTCACTTCACGGGCCAGCAGTTCGACGACAAACAACGTCACCGCCAGCGCGAGCGCAGCACACGAGAGCGCCGGGCCGAGACCGGTGACGGGTGCCTGGCCGATAGTGCGCGCCAGGTCGATCAATGCGATCGAGTGAGCGACGATTCCGAGCGCGAGCGTCGCCAGCACGCCGCGGAGCGGCGCGCGTACGGGACGCGCGAACGGCGCCGCGGCAAGAGCCGCGGCGCCGAGATAGCACGTGGTAGCGATAAAGTGGGCGATCGCGGTCATGGCGCTCGCCCGGAATCTAACCCCTGTGGCTACGGCATCCTAGCCGACAACTGCGTCTGCGCACCCTCTTGGATCGCGGGATTGCGCTGACCGCTCACGACGAGCGTCGTCGTGCCCTCGCCGACGCGCACCGCGTGCGCAACGGCGATGAGCTCTGCCGGGAGATGGTCGCCGTCGTCCGCCTTGGTGCGTTCCCGGTAGACGTGGAACTCGTCGCCCGGCTTCACGCCGTCCCGCGTACCCACCGCGACGATGACGAAGCTCTGCAGCGATGCGAGGGCCGGGTTGTTCTGCACCCACGCGATCTTCGCCGACGGACCGAGCTCGATCGGCGTCAGGGGCGCGCTCGGTGGAGACACGAAATTATCAAGCGGGATCACGTTCTGGCCGATTTGCACGTCCTCGAACTGCCGAACGATGCGCGCGATCGTCGCGTCGCCGTTGCTCGGCTGCTCGACGACAATGATTCCCGTCGGCACGACGATCTGGCCGACACCCGGAAGATCGGGCCCCAGCTTGTAGGTCAGGTAGCGATCGCCGATCGCGGGAATGCTCTCGGCGGGGATCCGGATGTAGATGCGCTCCTGGTTCTGCATGTACGTGCGCTCGTGCGTGACTGCCACGCCAGGGATTTCGGTGCTCCCGATGATCCGGCCGGAGCGCTTGCGCGGAAAGTCGGCAATCACGAACGGGGCCGAGTAGTACTCGCCCGCGCGCACAGCCGGCGCGGGGTCGATGCGCATCCCATTCGACCGTTGCGAACCGATCGTGGCACGGCGCGGAAGGCGGCGGAACATGGTCGGCCCGCTGGCCTCGACCGGCTCCTCAGCCATCCCGCTGTCCGACGGCGCAATCTCGGCTACGACCCCTGGCTCCGTCGCATTGCCGCCGGGGATGCGAAGCACCTCGCCAGGATAGATCCAATGCGGATCCTCGACGACGTCGGTGTTGATCCGGTAGATCTCCGGCCAGAGGAACGGGTCGCCGAGATAGACGCGCGCCAGATCCCAGAGCGTGTCCCCGGTCTTGACCGTGTGGGTGCCCGGTCGCGCAGTCGAGTCGGACTGCTGCGCGCGGACCAGACCCGGCGCGCAGAGCGCGAGAACGAGTGCAATCGACCACCAGGGAGCGCGAACGGTCGCTCGGCTCAGACTGCGCGAAGGCTGTGACGTCATGAACGATTGCCGGCAGGTGAAGGCCCCCGAACCATGGAGCCGTGCAGACGGATCGGCCAAGGGCCGAAGCTCGCTACCGGGATGACGCCGTTCGCGGCACAAGGTAACGCTGGCCACCCATGTAACTCACCCTAACGACGACCGCCAGCCGCGCTGAGGCGGCTGGCGGTCTGTCTACGACGTTGCGTTCGAGCGGTCTCAGAACGGCAGGTCGTCGTCCTCGTCGGTCAGCGCGCCCGGGAAGTCCTCGAATTCCTCGCCGCCGGGCTTCGCCGCCGCCGTCTTTGCGGCAGCCGGCGCCGAGCGAGCGCGCGGGGCTGCCGAGCCTTCGCCGTCGAAGTCGGCGCCACCAGGGCGCCCGCTGAGCATGATCAGCTCACGGACATTGATCTCCGTGCTGTAGCGAGTCTGTCCTTCCTTGTCCTGCCACTGCCGATACTCGATCCGGCCTTCGACGAACAGCTTGTCGCCCTTCTTCACGTACTTCTCGACGATGTCGGCCAGCTGCGAAGTCTTCGTGTTCCAGACGACGCAGCGATGCCACTCGGTTTTCTCCTGACGATCACCCGCGGGGCCATTCCAGGAACGGCTCGTCGCGAGAGAGAACGTCGCCACGCGATTTCCACCGCTGGTCGCGCGAACCTCCGGATCGTTCCCGAGGTTTCCGATCAGCGTCACCTTGTTCAAGCTCCGGCTCACAAAATCCTCCTGGGCGAATGAATTTTCTCGCCGCGCATAATATGACCGCCCCCAAACGGGGACGCAAACGATTCACTTCGCATGGTGCCAAAGCCGCGCGGCGCAGGCTGACGGGCCGCGGAGCATGTTGAACCCCACACTCGTCAAGCGCTCAATGTCGCGCGCAGGATGAGCGCATCCTCGACCGGCTCGCGATAGTACCGCTTTCTCCGCCCTACCATCCCGAAGCCATGCGATGCATAGAGCGCACGCGCTGCCGTATTCGATTCACGCACCTCGAGATGCATCACGACGCATCCGGCCAGCACGGCGTCGGCCATCGCTCGGCGGAGCAGCGCCGATCCCACCCTCCTGCCCCGCATCGCCGAGGCAACCGCCAGGTTCGCCAACTCAGCCTCGTCCACCACGCACCACGACACCGCGTATCCGACGACACCGCCTTCCTCGATCGCAACGTGGAAATTGAGGCGGTCCTGATCCAGCGCCGAGCGGAATGCCGTCGCGCTCCATGGATCGGAAAAGCTTGCGCGCTCGATCTCGACAACCCTCGCCAGGTCGGCGTCGGTCGCCGACCGGATCGATATCGTCTCGATCATCCGGTCGCGAGCGACCGGCCGTGCTCAGCTTCCCACTTCACCTGCGCCTCGGCCAGCCGGCCATACATCGGCTCCCACGTTGCGAGCGACACCTCACTGACAAGCAGCGCGTCGAGCAGCGCGACCCCTCTGGCATGCGGCATCGCGTCAACCGCTTCTCCCAACCCGATCACACGCCCTCCATGGTGCGCGGCGAGCGCCGCCACCAACGAACGACCAACCAGCTGAAGATCGCCGATCGATACGACCCGGCCATCCCGCACATCGAGCGGCGCTGCGTGAACATCGCCACGCATGGCGTCGAGGATCGCGACGTACACCCCGTCGCCGAGCGGCTTGCTGGCGCCCGCCACGAGCAATGCGAGGGACGGCATCGCGAAGAGCGGAAGGCCGCGCGCCGTGCAGATCCCCTTCGCGATCGCGCCGCCGATTCGCAGCGAGGTGAAGCTGCCCGGCCCGCCCCCGGCGACGACGCGGGCCAGATCGGCCACCGCCGCACCGGCTGCGCCTAACGCTGCCGCGACGGCGGGCATGAGTCGCTCCTCTTTTTCGCCGCGCATCGCGACCTCAGCGGTCGCGAGCAGCTTGTCACCGTCAAGCAGCGCAACGGTTCCCCGATACGTGCTGGCATCGATCGCCAGCGTCAGCTGACCGCTCATCCAGCAAGCAGAATGCGCCGGCTATCGTCACCCGCGGCGTGCTCAAGGTCGATCGCGACATGCGGCGGCAGCGCGCCTGACGCGCGCTCAGGCCACTCGACGAGGACCAACGCCTGGCCGAAGACGATCTCGTCCCAACCGATGTTCGTCAGGTCGGCCGGTCCGTTCAACCGATAGAGGTCAAGATGATAGACGGGCGATCGGGCGGCGTCATAACGGTGCACCAGCGCGAACGTCGGGCTGGTCACCGCCTCGGCGACACCGTAACCGCGGCAGATCGCCTGCGCGAGCGTCGTCTTCCCCGCACCGAGATCGCCAGCGAGTGTGACGACGAGTGGCGCGCGCGCCGTGCGACCGAATCGCTCCCCCCACGCGGTGAGCTCCTCGAGCGTCACCGCGAGGCGGCCGCGCGTGGCCAGCGGCGGCAGCGGATGCGGCGCGTGACCGTCAGGCATGATCGCTCAGCGCGCCGCGCGACGCGGTGCGTCGCTCCCCGCCGGCTTGGGCTTCGAGTTGCCCGCCGCACGAGCCCTCAGGTCGAACAGCTGGTCGCGTAACCGCGCCGCACCCTCGAAGTCGAGACCTGCCGCTGCCTCACGCATCGCCCTTTCGACCGAGGCGATCGCCGCCGGAACGTCGATCGATTCGGCCTCGTCACCGGCAGCGAACTGCCGGATCTTTTCCGCGACGCGCTTCGGCTTTCCCTTCTCCTCATCCCGTTCCATGCGCGCGTCGGCGACGCGCGTAATGAACCGCACCTGATCGATGCTTTTCTTCACGCTCATCGGCGTAATCCCGTTGTCGAGATTGTGCTGCACCTGGATCACGCGGCGACGGTTGGTCTCGTCGAGGCAGCGCTGCATCGATCCCGTGATGCGGTTCGCGTAGAAGATTGCGCGACCTTCGATGTGCCGCGCGGCACGGCCGACTGTCTGGATCAGCGACCGTTCGCTGCGGAGAAATCCTTCCTGGTCGGCGTCGAGGATTGCGACCAACGACACCTCGGGCATATCGAGTCCTTCCCGCAGCAGGTTGATGCCGATGAGAACATCGAACTCGCCGAGCCGCAGGCCGCGGATGATTTCCATCCGTTCGATGGCGTCGATGTCCGAATGCATGTAGCGCACGCGCACGCCCATCTGCTGCATGTAGTCGGTGAGGTCTTCCGACATGCGCTTGGTGAGCGTCGTGACGAGCACGCGCTCGCCCTTTCGCTCGCGAATGCGGATCTCGTTCAGCAAGTCATCGACCTGCCCACGCACCGGACGAATCTCGATCTCGGGATCGACCAGGCCAGTCGGCCGGATGATCTGCTCGGCGACCACGCCTTCGCTGAGCTGCAGGTCGAGCTCACCTGGTGTCGCCGACACGAACACCGCCCGCGGCGTGAGCGAGAGAAACTCGTCGAACATCAGCGGCCGATTGTCGAGCGCGCTCGGGAGGCGGAAGCCGTAGTCGACGAGCGTCAGCTTCCGGGCGCGATCACCGTTGAACATCCCGCCGATCTGCGGCAGCGTGGCGTGCGACTCGTCGACGACGACGAGATAGTCCTCGGGAAAGTAGTCGAGCAGGCACGCCGGACGTTCGCCTGCGCCGCGACCGGAGAGATGCCGGGAGTAATTCTCGATGCCAGCACAGGTACCGATCTCCAGCATCATCTCGATGTCGAAGTTCGTGCGCGATTCCAGACGCTGCGCCTCGAGCAGCTTGCCCGCCGTTTTCAGCACCGTTAGGCGCTCCGCGAGTTCGGTGCGAATCAGCCCGACGGCACGCTCGAGGGTCGGACGCGTCGTCACGAAGTGCTTCGCCGGATAGATCGCGGCCCGATCGAGCGTGGCGATCGTCTCGCCGGTGAGCAGGTCGATCTTCGAGACGCGCTCGATCTCGTCGCCCCACATCTCGACGCGAACGCCCTGCTCCTCGTAGGCGGGAAAGATCTCGACTGTATCGCCGCGCACGCGGAACGAGCCACGGTCGAAGGCGACGTCGTTGCGCGTGTACTGGATCCGCACGAGCGCGCGAAGGATGTCGTCGCGCGCGATCCGCTGGCCCTGCGTCAACGTCACCATCTGCTCGCGATAACTCACCGGATCGCCGAGCCCGTAGATCGCCGAGACGGTGGCGACGATGATGACGTCCTCGCGCTCCATCAGCGACGACGTCGCCCGCAACCGCAGGCGGTCGATGTCCTCGTTGATCGACGCGTCCTTCTCGATGTAGGTGTCGCTCGACGGGACGTACGCTTCCGGCTGGTAGTAGTCGTAGTACGAGATGAAGTACTCGACCGCGTTGTGCGGGAAGAAGCTCTTGATCTCGCCGTACAGCTGTGCCGCGAGCGTCTTGTTGTGCGAGAGCACGAGCGTCGGCCGGCCGTGATTCACGATGACGTTGGCCACCGTCATCGTCTTGCCCGACCCTGTTACGCCAAGGAGCGTCTGGAAGCGGTCACCCCGGGCGAGGCCGGCAGAGAGCTCCGCGATCGCGCGAGGCTGGTCGCCGGCGGGCGAGAAGGGAGCGCGAAGGTCGAAGACGGCGCGAGGCATGGTGGATCAATATAACCCGATCGGTCGGCCTTTGTTCGGTCGATGCCGCGACCGAGCGCCCGGCGCGGCGATCGTGCTTCAAACCGGCTCACTCATCTTCGCTGACGTTGTCCCGCCGCGCGATCTCGCTGATCCCTTTCACCCGCCGAACCGAACGCATGATCTTCTCGAGATGGCTGAGGTTCTCGACCTCGACCAGCATGTAGCCGACCGCTTTCGCATCGATCGCCTTGAGCTCCATCGCCCGGATGTCGGTGCCCGTCGCACTGACCGCCGACGCGACGTCGGCATAGAGCCCGCGGCGGTCGTTGCCCTCGAGCATGAGGCGGACGGTGAACCGCTCCCCCTCCCGCTCCTTCCACTCGATCTCCAGCCGGCGCTCCGGTTCGTGCTCGAGCAGCAGCAGGTTCGGACAGTCCGCGCGGTGGATGCTCACGCCGCGCCCGCGCGTGACGTAGCCGGTCACGGCGTCGCCTGGCACCGGCTGGCAACACTGCGCGTAGCGGACCATGAGCCCGTCCACGCCGTGGATACGGACACCGCGGGGCACGCCGCGCACGCGGTCGACGATCTTCTCGATGACCCCCTGCGCGGGCGGAGTTTCATGCGCGGCGGCGACGTCGGGATAGAGTAGCCGCAGCACGCGCGCGAGATCGACGTCGCCCTGCCCGACCGACGCCAGCAGGTGCAGCCCATCGGTCAACCCGAGCTCCTTGGCTACCCGAACCAGCGCCATGTCGTCGGGCTTGTCGAGCCGCCGGCGTCGCACCTCGCGATCGAGCATGTCACGACCGAGCTTCGTCGACGACGCGTGCTCCTCGTGCCGCAGCCACTGCCTGATCTTGTGGCGCGCGCGCCCCGTGTGCACGTGCGCGAGCCAGTCGCGACTCGCCTTCTTCAGCGGGCTACGGAGAATCTCGACTGTGTCCGAGTTCTTCAGTTCGCGCGAGAGCGGCGCGATACGCCCGTTGATCTTCGAACCGGCGATGTGCAGACCGAGCTCGGTATGCACCGCGAAGGCAAAGTCGATCGACGTCGCCCCCTTCGGCAATTGAATGACGTCGCCGGTCGGCGTGAAGACGAAGATCTCATCCTGGTAAAGATCGAGCTTCAGGAACTCGAGAAATTCATCGGGCGTCTTCGCATCGAGTTGCAGCTCGAGCACCTGGCGGAACCAGACGAGATGCTTGTCGAGCTCCTCCGAGCTCTTGTCGGTGCCCTTGTACAGCCAGTGCGCAGCGATGCCGTACTCCGCGGTGCGGTGCATGCCACGCGTGCGAATCTGGATCTCGAACAGATTACGGCCCGGCCCGAAGATCGTCGTGTGCAACGACTGATACCCATTCGACTTCGGCTGCGCGATGTAGTCCTTGATGCGCTCCTGCACCGCCGTCCACCCATCGTGGATCACGCCTAACGCGTGGTAGCAGTCGGGCACCGAATCGACGAGTACGCGAATCGCCAGGAGGTCGAAGATCTCCTCGTACGGCTTGTCGCGCTGCTTCATCTTCTTGTAGATCGACCAGAGGTGCTTCGGCCGGCCGGTGACCTCGACGTTCTTGATCCCGGCGCGCCGCAGCTCCGTCTCGAGCGGCTCGCGCAGCCGCGCAATCAGCGTCTCGCGCTCCCCGCGCTTCTGGGCGACGAGCTTCGCCAGCTTCTTGTATTCCTCCGACTCGATGTGCTTGAAGGCAAGGTCTTCCAGCTCCCAACGCACCTTCGCCATTCCGAAGCGATGGGCGAGCGGTGCGTAGAGGTCGCGCGTTTCCATCGCGATCCGCGCTCGTTTCTCCGGCGCGAGGTGCTCGAGCGTCCGCATGTTGTGCAGCCGGTCGGCGAGCTTGATGAGGATGACGCGCGCATCCTTCGCGATCGACAGCAGCAGCTTGCGGTAATTCTCGACCTGCCGCTCCTGCGACGTGCCGAACGGCAGGCTGGCGATCTTCGTCAGCCCGTCAACGATCGCCGCGACTTCGCTGCCAAATTCCCGCTCGACGTCGGCGACCGTAACGCTCGTGTCCTCGACAACGTCGTGAATCAGCCCGCTGGCCACGGTCACCGTATCGAGCTGCAGCTCGGCGAGAATTTTCGCGACTTCGACGCAGTGCGACACGTAGGGCTCGCCAGAGCGACGCGTCTGACCAGAATGTGCCTTCTCGCTGAATCGATAGGCCCGCGCGAGCAGCTCGCGATCGAGGCGATCCGGGAGCTCGGCCGCCGGCCCCCAACCGGGGATGCTGAGATCTTTCGCCGGTGCCGTCACAGCAACCCCGCCTGCGCAAAGCTGGTGTAGCGCCCGCGCCCAATGATGACGTGATCGTGCACCGGAATGTCGAGGAGCCGGCCGGCCGCAACCAGCTGCTCGGTGACCATGCGGTCGTCGCTCGACGGCGTCGGGTCGCCACTCGGGTGGTTGTGGACGAGAATGATCGCCGCCGCACGCTCCGCGATGGCTTCACGGAACACCTCGCGCGGATGCACCAGCGAGGAGTTCAGGATGCCGCGCGTGATGGTCACGTCACGCTCCATGCGGTGTTGCGCGTCCAGCACGGCCACGTGAAACTCCTCCACTGGCAGATCCTCCAGCCTCGGCGAGAATACGGCGTAGACGTCGGCCGGCGACCTGACCGGCGCACCCTCATCGCGCAGTTCGCTCGCCATTCGACGGCCTAGTTCCAGTGCGGCATGCACGGCAACCGCCTTCGCCGCACCGATCCCGCCGTGTGTCGTCAGCGCCGCGACCGGTTGCGCGCTGATCCGTCGCAGCGATCCCCCCGCCGTGGCGAGCACATCCTGCGCCACCCGCAGTGCC
>JBKJQR010000001.1:0-5098 GCA_046593895.1 Gemmatimonadaceae bacterium
TGGGGGCCGTACTTCTGCCGCACAAGCTGTCCGAGATTCAACTCTCCACCCTCGCCCATCTGCGTCGCGCGGGCGTCTCCCAGATGCGAGTTGTGCGCCCACACAACGGCACGGGCAGAGCCGGATGCCTGGTGGACATGCGCAAGCAGCGCCTCGAGCGTCTCCATCATGTGCGTATCGCGGAGATTCCACGACTCGACGCGCCCGCCGAACATGGCGCGATAATACTCTTCGGCGTTCCGCACCAGACGCGCGTTCTGCTCCGCGACGAAGTATTCGTCCGCCGCGATACGCCCGTCACGGCTTGCGTACTCGGCCGCAGGCTGTACAGGTCCAGACCGTAAAAACCCACGCGGGAGGTCGCAGGTTCAGATGCATTGTGCGTCCGAAGCCACTGGATGAAGTCCACGACATCCCGATTGCGCCACATCCATCGAGGAAACCGCCTGAAGTCATCAAAGGCCGTCTCGGCATCCGATTCGGTCGCGGTGTGACGCACCCACCGGTTCACGCGGTACGCATCGGGCCAGTCGGCTTCGACCGCGACCACGTTGAACCCCTTTCCTGATATCAGCGCCTTGGTCACCTCCGCTCGCAGTCGATAGAACTCGTGGGTCCCGTGTGTCGCTTCGCCAATCAGCACGAGCCGTGCGTCACCGACGGCGTCGAGCAACGGGCCCAGGCCATCGGAGGTCGGCTCGACCCGCAGGGCTTTGCGCCGGACCGTCTCAACGGCTGAATCCGCGTTCACCGGGTCCTCATCGCGGGCTCAGCGCTTTCATGCAACAGTTCGCGCACTTCCTCGTCGGTCGTCTGCGAGAAGTCGCGATACCACTGTCCCACGGCGGAGAACGGCTCCGGCGTACGTGCACAGACGATCTCGTCCGCGATGTCGGCGAATTGGCCGCATGTCTCGGGCGCTCCGACAGGAACCGCCACCACGATCCGCGCAGGCGCATGCGCGCGTACTGCCTGAACCGCCGCCTTCATGGTCGACCCGGTAGCCAGCCCGTCGTCGATGAGCAGGACGATGCGGCGTTCAAGACTGAGCGGCTCACGGCCGTCGCGATACGCGCGCTCCCGCCGCTCGAGCTCCGCCTGCTCATCCACCGTCACCTCGTCGATAATTGATGCTGGCACCCCGTACCATCTGACGATATCTTCGTTCAGGACGCGGACACCGCCCGAAGCAATCGCACCCATCGCCAACTCTCGATGGCTTGGCACGCCGAGCTTGCGCACGAGAAACACATCCAGAGGCGCTCCGAGCGCACGGGCGACTTCGTACGCCACGGGTACGCCGCCACGGGGCAGTGCCAGCACCACGACATCGTCACGGTCCTTGTAGGCATGCAGACGAGCCGCGAGTTCGGTGCCGGCTTCCCGACGATCGGCGAACGGCTCCAAGGGGTTGAGGTTCGGTTTCATCAAGTGGCTCCACGCAGGCTAGAGGATGCAAGCGAGGTGCCCTGTCACTTCCGTTGGCACGTCGGTTGCGTCTGAGTCTCCTTCTCGAGAAGAACCGTGCTTATGTATTTCCTCGATCCGGAACGCGGTCATCGCCGTCGAGGTAGCGTGCGCGATCGGCCCTGAGTCTGCTGGTGCTCTCACGTCTGGTTCTCGAACGCCATCGCGCCGACGTGCTACGACGTGCAGCGTGAACCTCGGATCCTCGAAAGGAAACAGCTCATGACGAAACTGGCTCGGGATGTGATGACTCCCCGTCCGGCCTGCTGCACTCCGCAGACCACGCTCGATGAGGTGGCGAAGCTGATGGCGCAGAACGACTGTGGTGAGATCCCTGTCGTCGATCGTGGTGATCAGCTGATCGGCGTGATTACCGATCGCGACATCGTCTGTCGTGTCGTGGCAGAGGGCAAAAACCCGATCGCCCATACGGCCGAACAGTACATGTCGCAACCGGTCGTGACGGTGGGCGCGGATGCGCCGCTCGACGAGGTCGTCTCGACGATGGAGAAACATCAGATCCGGCGCGTGCCGGTCGTCGATGAACATGGGTGCTGTACCGGCATCATCGCGCAGGCGGACGTCGCGTGGACGGGAGGCGAGCACGAGGTCGCGGAGCTCGTTCGCGAGGTGTCACGCGAAACGGGAGACGAGTCTCGGTGATACATGTAGTGGCGTGATCTGAATCGCCCTTCTGCTCGCACAAGAGGCGCACACTCCGTCTGAGGTCGCGGAACACCTGCGGCAGGCCGAGCAAGGCTGAGGCGGTCAGTCAATCAACGATGTAAGGGCCGCGCGGCGCAACCCACCCTACCGTGGCTCTCGTCTTCGCACGACCTCGACGGAACAGGGTGCGTGGCTCACGATCGCGCCCGCGACGCTCCCGAGCAGCCAGCGCTTCACGCCTGTCCGGCCGTGCGAGCCGACCACGATCAGATCTGCTCCCCATTCGTCGGCCTCGTCAACGATGGCGGATCGAGGGTCGCCCTCGCGCACAGCCGCGTCCGCGGTTATGCCGGCGGCGTTCACGGCATCGGCAGCGCGAGCGGTGAGATGTTCGGCATCTGCGGTCTGCCGCCGTCTTATGTCCTCGAGCGTGGCTCCGGCGAGGACGACTTCCGTCGCGGGTGGGGTGTACGGTTGGATCACCGATAGCACGCGAACGGTGCTTCTGGACGGCCACGGCCGCCTCGAGACTTCGTCAACAGCCTCTTGCGAATGCGATGATCCATCGACAGCCAGCAGAATCTTCATCGGGCTTGCTCCAGGAAGTCACGAGACGCGGACGTGGTGGCCTCCACCCGTCTTGGCGCCGTATAACGCCGCGTCTGCCTTACGCATAAACGAGTCCGCGGTGACTGACGCATTCCTGGCAAGATCGAACGTCGCAACTTCAATCGATGCCGTAGCGATGCGGTTGGTCGACACTTGCTGTGTCATCTGGTCCAGCAAACGCGTGGCCAGCGTGCGAGCGGGGTCGGGCGCCGTGTTCGGAGCGAGGACGGCGAACTCGTCACCACCCCAGGGACACAGGCCGACTGCCAGGGCCAGCTCTACAGAGCTCGCGCGGCGCTGATCCTGCACGCATCACGTCGATGACGCCAGTGTCACAGCCCCCTGAGCCGGAGCCGAAACCGATACCACCGCTGACGCCAGTTCCCGAGCCGTCTCCGGAGCCGCCGCCGACGAATCCTTTTCCGCCGCCCGAGCCGTCGGCGGGATCAACGTAGCGATATCGGTGAGCTGGCCGATGACGAACGGTCGATGTTGCAAGAGTCGAACGCCGAGTCTGCATCTGGAGATGCGAGCATGGCGACGACACGATAGGTCATGCTTGTCACGGGCAGCGTCCCGTATCTCGGCCTGGCACTCGTCCAGTCGCTTGATTGGTGAGCCGACTGAAGCGCGATCCGAAAACGTGGTATCGCACGAATAAACTCAAGGCCCTGAATCCGCACCGAAGTCGCCCTGGCGATGAAGCACCGTTTGGAAGCAGCGAGGCGACAGCTTGACGACGACGGTGGCACCGGATCGCTACAAACAGTTACGCGATCGCATTGAAGTGCTGCATTTGGCAGGTCTCGGGGAAATAGCCGTCCCTTCGTCCCCACACGACAAGCCATTATGAAACTTACCGACATAGTAAAAAAATTCTTTTACCTTTTTCTTGATGTCAGTGGAAGCCTACTTGGCATATTCCTTATTGTTCTGGGTTGGTGGCTTAAAAATGGCCGGCCGGTCCCGGACATCTTCAGCTGGGTCGTTCTCGGACTGGGCATAGCCGCACTATTGATTCATGCCAGCCATTATGTAATCGCCAGAAAACAGGGCTCGGGATATTTTTATACAACTCGGAAAGATAAATAAATTCCATGAACGCGGACACCACCCTGCGGGCCGTGAGATCCGGATGGGTCCCTGGACGACGGTCTACGTTTCACAAGGGGTCTGGTACGGGCTCCGCAATACAGGCGAGAGCACACTGAGCATGAGCGCCATCTATGGGCTTGATCAGCAGGATGGAAGTGGCGGGCGATTTGACGTGCGTCCGAAGGTTCTGCTGTAATCCGCATACGCGAATATGAGCTGACGCAGCATTCCGCTGGGCCGGCTCAACCAACGGGAGCGACATGAACAAAGTCTTGATGGCCGTTGCACTGACCTGTGCAGCTTCACTACCTCTGATGGCACAACAGAACGGAGCCAAAGTCGAACTCAAGAACGCACAGGGACAATCGGTAGGTATAGCCACCCTGTCGCCCGCCAGCGGCGGCGTCTCGATCGCGCTCGATTTCAAGAACCTGACGCCCGGCGAGCACGCGATTCACATCCATGCGGTGGCGAAGTGCGAGACTCCGTTCGCATCGGCCGGCGGGCATTTCAACCCGGACACCAAGAAGCATGGGTTGGAGAACCCTTTGGGTCCGCATGCTGGCGACATGAACAACTTCATGGTCGCAGCGAATGGCACCGCTAAGACCACAGTAACTGACTCACGCGTGAGCCTCGGCATGGGCCCCAACTCCGTGTTCAGCAATGGCGGCACCGCCCTCGTCATTCATGCCAAAGCCGACGATATGAAGACCGATCCGGCCGGTAACGCAGGGGATCGGATCGCCTGCGGCGCCATTACGAAGTAACGGCAGCGTGTAACATCAGTCCGCTTGCCTCTGTACCACTTGAGCAGGAACGGCGCCGCGAGAAATCCGAAGGTCATGCCGTTGCGCCGTATCTGAGCGCGAACAGTGCTTCGGGTAGTCGGGAGGCGGGTCCGACATACCGCAGACCGTCGGGCGTCGTGGCAGAACAACCCTTGCCACGCGAAATCGATGTCCACACGTGAGCCGAATAGCGCCGGAGGCATACGATCGAAGCATCTTGGCGGCGCCCTTGCTGAAGGTCAAGGGATGGCGAGTCGTTCGCCTGAATCACCGCGAAAGTATCACGACTTTTCCAAGAGCGATGGCGTTGTTACGTACTCATTCGTGAATTATCTGCGCTAGGGAGGCGCTGAGGAGCGCCTCCGCATCGGCCGCCTCTCCCCACCCGAGCAGCCGCAAGTCTTTGCGTTCGAACGCGACGGCGTTCTCGAAAAACCGTTCGAGCTCCTCACTGGTTGCGCCGCTCGGAA
>JBKJQR010000117.1:0-18999 GCA_046593895.1 Gemmatimonadaceae bacterium
GCTCCCGGCGTCGAACGAGTTCCTCTGGTTCTCCGAGCGCGACGACTGGGGACAGCTCTATCTGTACGACCTCACGACGGGAAAGCTGAAGAGCAAAGTCACATCAGGCACCGGCAACGTGACGCAGCTGTTGCGGATCGACGCGGCAACGCGAACCATCTGGTTCGAAGCTGTTGGCAAGACGCCGGGCGATCCGTACTTCCGCCATGTCTATCGCATCCAGCTCGACGGCAAGCGCGTGACGTTGCTGACACCGGAGGATGCCGATCACAACGTCACCATGTCGCCGTCGGGTCGCTTTTTCGTCGATAGCTATTCCCGGCCTGACGTGCCGCCGGTGACGGTGGTGCGCGATCTCGGCGGACGCCTCGTCTCGACGATCGAGCGAGCCGACATCACGCGACTCGTCGCCGCGGGTTGGAAGCCGCCGACGCCGATCACGGTCAAGG
This sequence comes from Gemmatimonadaceae bacterium, assembly GCA_046593895.1. Classification (GTDB taxonomy): domain Bacteria; phylum Gemmatimonadota; class Gemmatimonadetes; order Gemmatimonadales; family Gemmatimonadaceae; genus JABFXC01. Next base: position 450 of record JBKJQR010000117.1, read on the forward strand.
CGCGCGATGGCAAGACCGATCTCTACGGGCTGCTGTACGCGCCAACGAAGCTCGACTCGACACGTCGGTATCCGATTGTCAATCACGTCTATCCCGGCCCGCAGACCGGCAGCGTCGGCGGCCGCGGCTTCTCTCCGGCGCGCGGTGACGCGCAGGCACTGGCCGAGCTCGGGTTCGTCGTCGTCGAGATTGACGGAATGGGTACGCCCTGGCGCTCGAAGACATTTCACGACGCGTATTACGCCCGGATGGGCGATAACACCCTGCCCGACCAGGTGGCGGCGATGCGTGAGCTCGCCCGCCGCTATCGCTGGATCGACATCGACCGCGCCGGGATCTACGGACACTCGGGCGGCGGGTTCGCCGCGGCGGACGCGATGTTTCGCTATCCCGATTTCTTCAAGGTCGGGATCTCCGAGTCGGGGAACCACGACAACCGCGTCTACGAGGACGATTGGGGCGAACGTTATCAGGGGTTGCTGTCCCGCCTCCCTGACGGCGGCGACAACTACGACGCGGAAGCGAACCAGCCACTCGCGAAGAACCTCAAGGGCAAGCTGCTGCTCGCGCACGGAACGATGGACGACAACGTCCCGCCCGATAACACCCTGCTCGTCGTCGAGGCGCTGATCAGGGCGAACAAGGACTTTGACCTGCTGATGCTGCCTAACCGCGCGCACGGCTACGGCCCGATGTCGAATTACATGACCCGCCGGCGCTGGGATTACTTCGTCCGGAACCTCCGTGGCGCCGAGCCGCCGAAGGAATACCGGATCGGGGGCGCGGCGGTCGCGCGTTAGGCACCGACGTCGCCGATGCAAAGCGCGGGGGGCCGGCGATTGCCGGCCCCCCGCGCTTTGCTTCCGCCGCCGCCCCCGTCAGGTCGCCGGCTTCGTGAGGATCAGTTGGAAGGGACCCACGCCGTGCACCTGGACGATGGTTTCCCCGTGCACCAGTCCGAAGTGCGACATCTTGCCCGGTGCGTAGAGGAAGTCTCCGGGCATGTAGCTCTTCAGCCCGCTCGCGGCGTACCGCTCGCCCATCGCGAGCATCAGGTTGCCCTGCAGGATCGTGACGTGTTCGCCCTCGGGGTGCCAGTGCGCTGGGATGACATATCCGTCGGGGAACTTGAGGCGCATCGTGTAATCACCGTTCTTCGACGGATCCCCGTGGAGGACCGTCATCTTCACGCCGCTCGGTACTCCCGGGACCACGAGATCCGACCACTGGAGCGCGGCGGATCCCTGCATCTGAGCGTCCATACCATCCATCATCGCCACCGGCGCCGCGGGTGCCGGCATCGGCAGGTCGCTGTTCGCCATGTCGCTCGCGATCAGCCACTGGCCGTCGATCTTCTGCCAGCCGACCGTGTACTTGCCGACGTCGTTGACGCGACCCTGCGGCCCATCGAACGACAGCTGGTACGTGCCGACGTCGGTCGCGAGGTCGCCCGACCGCGCGACGGTGATCGAGGTCGGCGTGAACGACATCGCGAAATTCGGGAGGCCGAGCATCGATCCCCAGGCGCTGCCAATCGCCGCCCGTCCGGTCGCCTTCGGCGCGTTCGCCATCATCAGCGCAGCGTTAGGCGCGTAGTAATTGGCCAGCGCCGCCTGATCTCGCGCCGCCAGGCTCTGTACCATGCGCTGGTCGATCTGCCGGATCGCCGCGCTTTCGTTTTCGGTGTTCACGCGCGGGACGCTCGCGCACGCGGCGAGCGAACACGAACCAACCACGACCAGGTGCTGCCAACTCAACCGTATCATGCTGACCTCCGGGAGGATGGGACGACGTCAACCCGGACGAACTTGACCCGCCCCGAGGATCTCCGCAATACTGGCCAGCTCCGCCTCGCTCAGCGCGAGCCGGTCGAGCGCGGCGACGCTGTTCTCCACCTGCGCGACGCGGCTCGCCCCGATGATCGCCGATGTGACCCGCGGATCGCGGAGGACCCAGGCGAGGGCGAGCTGGGCGAGTGACTGGCCACGCGACTCGGCGATCGCGTTGAGCCGCTCGAGCTGCGCGATCCCCTGCGGCGTGATCGCCTCTGGCCGCAATGCGCCATGATCCTTGGACGCGCGCGAGCCGGCCGGGATCCCGTGCAGGTACTTGTCGCTGAGGAATCCCTGTGCCAGCGGCGAAAACACGACGCAGCCGATCCCCTCCTCGCCTAACGCCGGGAGCAGTTGGGGTTCGATGTCGCGCACGAGCATGCTGTACTTCGGCTGGTGCACGAAGCATCGCGTGCCGAGGTCGCGCAGCATGCCCGCTGCAGCGCGTGTCTCGTCGGCGTCGTATGACGAGACACCGACGTAGAGCGCCTTCCCCTGCTTCACGGCGTCGGAGAGCGCGCTCATGCTCTCCTCGAGCGGTACGTCAGCCGTTGGGCGATGATGGTAGAAGATGTCGACGTAGTCGAGGCCCATCCGCGTCAGGCTCTGGTCGAGGCTCGACAACATGTACTTGCGCGAGCCACCCTCGCCGTACGGGCCGGGCCACATCCGGTATCCGGCTTTCGTCGAGATGATCAGCTCATCGCGGTGACCAGCGAGGTCGCGCTTGAGGATTCGCCCGAATGTCTCTTCGGCCGATCCGGCCTCGGGACCGTAGTTGTTCGCGAGATCGAAGTGCGTGATCCCGAGCTCGAACGCACGCCGGCACATCGCGCGCGATTCCTCGAACGGATCGACGGTCCCGAAGTTGTGCCAGAGCCCGAGTGAAATGAGCGGCAGGTCAACGCCGCTTTTCCCGCAGCGGCGGTACTGCATCTGGTCGTAGGCGGGAGTGATGGTCATGGTTGGCGATGTAGGTGGCCGGTGCCGCTGAAGATGGCATCGATCGCGACAGCGAGGAAGGCGAAGGGTGCGTTCCAGTTGATCGCAACCTCGTTCGCCGCGTAGTTGCAGACGTTATCGACATAGGACTTCGCCGGCAGCGCCGAGGGGTAGCCGCCGCATCGGTCCTGCTGGCCAGGATTCGGGCCGCCGACGAGCAACCCCGGTATCGGCGCGTCAACCGTGTCCGACGCCGACAGCCGATGATGCGGCGACTGCGGCGAACGGCTTCCGTAGCCGGTCACGAACGAATAGCCGGTGGCGTTGCGGCCGAGCAGGTAGTCGAGCGCGGCGACGGCGGCGTTGCGATACGCCGTGTCGCCCGTTAGGCGATACGCCTGGATCAGCACCACGCCCTCATTCGCCGCGACGGCGTTGCTCCCCCAGACCCAGTCTCCCGCCCCACCGATCGGCACCCGATACGGCGACGATCGCGCGCGCGCCAGCAGTGGCTCGGCGAGCAACACCAGCTGCGCCTTGAGCGCGCTACTGTCGGCGGTGCTGGGGAGTGCCGCCCGTCGGTCGAGCAGCGTGAAGAGTCCGAGGGCGCGGACGGATCCCCACGATGGCACGCCTAACGGCTCGGCGGTCGGCAACGTCGCGGCGACGTAGAAGCTGTCAGCGCCGGTCGCGGCGAACAGCTCGGCCGCTGCCCATGAGCGCTCGTCGGCCAGCTCGCCGTCGCCGTATTCTCCCGTCTCGATGCGCGGCGCGAAGCGCTCGTTCAGCGCGGCCTGGTCGTAGACGATGTCAGGATGGAGCCGTGCCCAGCCCCAAGCCGCCGTTGCGGCCGTGAGCAGCGAGTCGGACAGGCCGGGCAGGGCGCGCGGATACCGCCGCGCGATCATCGACGCGTGCGCCATTACCGCCGCGAAATCGAGTGTCGCCGCGGTGGACTTCGTGACGACGTAGCGCGCCGCGGCTGCCTCGTCCGGCCGCTCGAACCGGTCGAATGCGGCGTTGGTCACCTTGTGATACACCCCTCCGTCGGCCGGGTCCTGCATCGTCCGCATCCAGCGCACATTCCAGAGCGCCTCGGTGAGCACATCGGGCAGGCCGCCTCCGCTCTCCGGGATGTTCGTCACGAGTCGTGCGACGTGACGTGGGTACTGCTCGCTCAGGAGCAGCAGGGTGTACGTGCTGATTCCCGAGTTGACGATGTACTTGTTATAATCGCCAGCATCATACCACCCACCCGGCGACGCGATCATGCTGCCCGCGGGACGCAACGGCCCGGCCGCCGAGGGATGCACGAGCACCGCCGTGTCGGGATGACCGCCCGCTCGACTCCACTGTCCGGCATAACGGGCCTCGAGCGCGATCGACGCGCGCTGGAAGTAGAACGCCTTGACCGACGCGCGCGCGACCTCGCGCAATGCGGCGCGCTCGATGCGAAATGGATACGACCGGCCGACGCCGTCGACGACGACGGCGTACCGTCCCGGCCTGCGGAGCCGTGTGAAGTCGGCAACGCGGACGGTCTCTCCCGATGCCGCCCACCCCAGCGGAGCCGTGAGCCGCCCACGGAGCACCACTCGCCCCCGCGGCCAGGCGACAATGACGTACACGCTTGCGCCGCTGTCAGCGACGACGGCGACCTTCGGGGACGCCGGGTAGTAACCGATCTGGTTGATCCTGATCGCGGCCGAGGCGGCAAGGTCCTGCGCCCGCACCGTGACCGGGGCGACGAGCAGCAGCATCAGCGCGACCAACGGGAGCGCGCGCACCCTGCCACACGACCGCCGCCGGGATACCGTTAGGCGCATCGGAAGGCGTGCCCCGGCGCACCGGTGGCTGGGAGACATTGACGCGGCGTTCAGTCGCCGGCGAGGGCTTCGACCGTCGGAACCTGAATCGCCGTCGATCGCTCCCGCCAGCGCTTCCAGAGAGAGGTCCCCACGGCACAGCGGTTCGCGCCTAACGCTCCCCATCGCTCGACCGCCGAGAGCGAGCCGATGCCCGGCATCGGCAGCGACCACGGATACACCGGCAGCCGGGTGATGATCATCGGATTGCCCTGCCACCGTCCGGCAAGGCCGAAGCCGCTCTCGTAGCCTTCGGCTGCGGCGAGCGTCGCCTCCCGGGGCCCGGCCGCGCCGAACGGATAGCTCACAGCACGCGGGGAATGGCCGAGCGCGGCGGCCATCGCCGCGCGCGACCGCGCCATCTCGCGGCGTACCGCACCATCGCCCAGCCAGGTGAGCCGCCGGTGCGTCGCCGTATGCGACGCGAAGCTGATGCCGCGCGCTTCCCATCGCCTGATGTCCCGCCAGGCGAGGTGCGCAAACCGGCGCCCGCCGTACGCGACGTCCCATTCGTTCAGCCGCCCGGCGTACTCGGTGATCACGAAGCATGTCGCAGCGAAGCCAAGCGACTGGATCACGGGGAACGCGTACTCCCTCAGTCCGCGGTAGGCGTCGTCGAAGGTGATCGCGATCTCCTTCGCGCCGACCGCCCGCTCGCCACGCGCACAGGCGATCAGCTGATCGAGCGTTAGGCTCGTCCAGCCAGCAGCGGCGAATCGTTCCATCTGCCGCGCGAATCGGCGCGGCGACAGGCGCGTCACCCCCAACTCGAGGCGGCGCTCGATCTTGTGATAGCAGAGGATATGCGGCAGCGCCGGACGCGCGACCATCGCCCTACGCGACGAACTTTGCCGCGGACTCCACCGGCAACCCGAACGCCTGACCGACCGCCGGATACGTCACCGTTCCGCCGACGATGTTCAGTCCCTTGAGCAGCGCTCCGTTGTCCCTGAGCGCCTGCTTCCATCCCTTGTTCGCCAGCTGCAACGCGTAGGGCAGCGTCGCATTGGTGAGCGCGAACGTGGAAGTGCGCGGCACGGCACCCGGCATGTTCGCGACCGCGTAGTGGATCACGCCATCCACCACGTACGTCGGGTTCTCGTGCGTCGTCGGATGGATCGTCTCGACACATCCGCCCTGGTCGACCGCGACGTCGACGATCACCGATCCCTGGCGCATCGTCTTCAGGTCGCCCCTGAGGATCAGCTTCGGCGCGATCGCGCCCGGCACCAGCACGCCGCCGATCACGAGGTCGGCATCGGTGATCTGCTCGAGGATAGCGAAGCGGTTTGAATGCAGCAGCTGGACGTTCGCCGGCATCACGTCGCTCAGGTAGCGCAGCCGCTCGAGCGAGAGATCGAGGATCACAACGTGCGCGCCCATCCCGGCCGCCATCTTTGCCGCGTTGATCCCGACGACCCCGCCGCCAAGAATCACGACCTTCGCCGGCAGCACGCCGGGGACGCCACCGAGCAGCACCCCGCGTCCGCCAAAGATCTTCTCCAGGTACTTCGCACCCTCCTGGACCGCCATCCGCCCCGCGACCTCCGACATCGGCGTCAGCAGCGGCAGCTCGCGGCTTGGCAGCTCTACCGTCTCGTACGCGATGCAGATCGCCTTGCTGGCGATGTGTGCGCGCGTGAGTTTCTCATCGGCTGCGAAATGGAAGTAGGTGAAGATCACCTGCCCGTCACGCATGTGCGGCCATTCGCGCTCGATCGGCTCCTTCACCTTCATGATCATGTCAGCGTCCTTCCATACCGCCGCCGCGTCGGGCGCGATTCGCGCGCCGGCCTTCACATACAGGTCGTCGCTGAATCCGCTCCCGTCACCGGCGCCCTTCTCCACCGTCACCGAATGACCGCCGGTCACCAGCGCCAGCGCGCCGGCCGGCACGAGCGCCACGCGGTTCTCGTTCGTCTTGATCTCTTTTGGTACGCCGATCTTCATGTGATGAAACGGTAGAAACGTGGAATGAGATGGCCGCGGCGCGCCGTTAGGCGACAGCCGTCGGTCCGAGACTGAGAATGGTCTGGCGCTCGGGAGCGAAGAACTCGGCGGACACCGCGGCAACATCGTCCAGGGTGATCGCGTCGATCAGCGCCAGCGTCTCGTCGAGCGTCCGGTACTGCTCCCCATAGAGCTCGGTCCCCGCGGCGCGATACATCTTCGCCGACGGGCTCTCCAGCGAGAGCGTGAGCTGGCCCTTCAACTGCGACTTCGCCGACGCCAGCTCGTCGGCAGGCAAACCCTCGCGCGCAACACGTCCGAGTTCTTCCATGATCACCTCGACCGCCTGCCGTGCGGTCGCCGGCCCCGTGCCGACGTACACGCCGTGCGAGCCGGTATCGATGTGAAAGCTCTGGAAGCCGTATACCGAATACGCGAGCCCGAGTTCCTCGCGCACACGCTGGAACAGCCGCGAGCTCATTCCGCCGCCAAGCATTACACCGACGAGCACGATCGGATACCGGCGCGGATCGCTGTACGGAACAGTCACCGATCCGAGTACGACGTGGGTCTGTGCCCCCTCGCGTTCGACGTGCTTCGTCGTTGGCGCCGCGCCCGCGGGTGGCACCGTGCGCAGCGTGCTCACGTCGCGCGCCTGCGCGTCGCCCCACCCGGTCCGCTGCAGCTCGTCGATCAGCGCTTCGTGCTCGACGTTGCCCGACGCGGCGACGACGATGTTGTTCGGCGCGTACGCAGTCTCGTGCAACGCCTTCAGCTCGCGTACGCCGAGCTTCGACACGGTTTCGCGCGTTCCGAGAATCGAGTAGCCATACGGATGCTCGCCCCAGAGCGCCTCGTTGTGCAGCTCGAAGACGAGATCGTCAGGCGTGTCGTCCACCATGCTGATCTCCTCGAGCACCACTTTCCGCTCGAGCTTGAGATCATCTGACCGGATCGCCGGACGGAATACGAGGTCGGCGATCACGTCCGCCGCCTGGTGCAGGTGCTCGTCGAGCACGCGCGCCTGGAAGGACGTGTGTTCTCGTGCGGTGTACGCGTCGAGCGAACCACCCAGCTGCTCGAGCGCGAGCGCGATGTCGCGCGCCGAGCGAGTTGCCGTCCCCTTGAACACCATGTGCTCGAGGAGATGCGACACGCCCATCCGATCACGCGCTTCGTGAATCGACGCCGCGCGCACCCATGCTCCGAACGCCACTGACCGTACCCCCGGCATTCGCTCCGAGAGTACGGTCAGTCCGTTTTCGAGAACGGTGCGGCGGAGATCCGCCGCACCGTCTACAACAGTGCTCACTCCGACTTACCGTCCCCGGCCGCCACCGCGCCGCGGCGGCCGGCGCTCGCTGCCGCCCGCTTCACCACCGGTAGCATCGCCATCGCCCGACCCCTCAGCGGCCATCGAGCGCTCGCGGCCACCACCCTCACCACCGTTCGATCCTTCGCGCGGTGGACGATCTCCGCGATCGCTGCGCGGCGGACGATCGCCACGCGGGCGCTCGGTCTCCTCCGGCATGCCTTCCGGACGCGGCACCAGCGCCTTCATCGACAACCGGATGCGGCCACGCTCGTCACGATCGACCAGCTTGACCTTCACGCGGTCGCCACGCTTGACGACATCCTCGGTCTTCTCCGTGCGGCCATGCTGCAATTCGGAGATGTGCACCAGACCCTCGGTGCCCGGCATGATCTCGACGAAGGCGCCGAACGCCGTCGTGCTCTTGACCGTGCCCTCGTACACCGTGCCGATCTCCGGCTCGGCGGTGATTGCGGCAACCATCTGCCGGGCGCGCTCCATTGCCTCGCCACCGACCGCGGCGATCGTGACGGTGCCCGTGTCATCGACGGTAATCTCGGCGCCAGTCTCTTCCTGGATGCCGCGGATCGTCTTGCCCTTCGGTCCGATGAGGTCGCCGATCTTCTCGGGGTTGATCATCATCGTCACGATGCGCGGTGCGTACGGCGACAGGTCAGCGTTAGGCGTCGCCATCGCCTTGGCCATCTCGCCAAGGATGTGCAGCCGCCCGCGGCGCGCCTGCTCGAGCGCCTCGGTCATCAGGTCGAGCGACAGACCCATGATCTTGATGTCCATCTGGATCGAGGTGATGCCCTGCTCCGTGCCCGCCACCTTGAAGTCCATGTCGCCGAGGTGGTCTTCGGTGCCGAGGATGTCGGTGAGGATCGCGTAGCGGTCGTCTTCCTTGATCAGTCCCATCGCCACGCCGGCGACGGCACCGCGAAGCGGCACACCGGCGTCGAACATCGCCAGCGAACCACCGCAGACCGACGCCATCGACGACGAGCCGTTCGACTCGAGCACGTCCGACACGATGCGGATCGTGTACGGGAACTCGGCGAAGTCGGGCAGCACACCCTGCAGCGCGCGCTCGGCGAGGTTGCCGTGGCCGATCTCGCGGCGGCTCGTGCCGCGCATCGGGCGCACTTCACCGGTCGAGAAGGGCGGGAAGTTGTAGTGCAGCATGAACGACTTCGTCGTTTCGCCCGCCTCGTCAATGCTGTCGAGACGCTGCACGTCGTTGGCCGTGCCTAACGTGACGACGACGAGTGCCTGCGTCTGCCCGCGCGTGAACAGCGCCGAGCCGTGAACGCGCGGCAGCACCTTCGTATCGATCGAGATCGACCGCACTTCGTCGAGCGCGCGTCCGTCGACACGCTTCTTCGTGTCGAGCACCTGGTCGCGCAACACGCGGTACTCGACGTCGCCGAGCATCTCGTGCACCGCCTTCGCGCCGTCGGGAAATTCGGTTGCCAGTTCCGTCGCGGCAGCCTTCTTCACCTTCTCGACCGCTTCGATGCGGGTGTGCTTGTCGGCCTGGTTGATCGCCGCGAGCATCTTGCCCTCGGCGAGCGCCTTGACGCGCGATGTCATCTTCGCGTCAGGCTCGGCCTTCGTCCATTCCATCTTCGCAGTGCGGCCCGCCTTGGCGAACAGCTCTTCCTGGATGGCGATCAGCTCGCGGACACCGCGCTGGCCGATGGTGATCGCCTGGATGACGTCCTTCTCGCTGATCTCGAGCGCGCCGCCCTCGACCATCACGATCGAGTCCTTCGAGCCGGAGACGATCAGCTCCATGTCGCTGTAGGCGAGCTGCGGGAACGTCGGGTTCAGCACCCACTTGTCCTCGACACGGCCGACGCGCGCGCCGGCGATCGGGCCAGCGAACGGGATCTTGCTCGCGTTCAGCGCGTAGCTGACGGCGAGCAGCGCGGGCATGTCCGCGTCATTCTCCTGGTCCGCCGACACGACGTAGATGAAGACCTGAACTTCGTTCTTGAATCCTTCCGGGAACAGTGGACGAATCGTGCGGTCGATGATGCGACCGGCGAGGATCTCGCTGTCCTGCGGGCGTCCTTCACGCTTGATGAAGCCGCCGGGAATCTTGCCTGCGGCGTAGGTCCGCTCCTTGTACTCGACGGTGAGCGGGAAGAACGGGAGCGTGCTCTGATTGTCGCTCACCGTGACCGCCGCGATCACCACCGTCTCGCCGAACGTCACTGTCGCCGAGCCTGCCGCCTGCTTCGCCATCCGCCCTGTCTCGATAATGAGAGGACGGCCGGCGAAGGTCTTTTCGATTCTTTGCATCATTGCTTTACTGGCCTCTTTGAGACGGGCCTCATACGGCCCGTGGAAACGAGCCGGGAATGGCTCGGGAAAACGCAAAGCGCGCGGCCCGCATCGAGTGCGTCCGCGCGCATTGGGAGCTACTGACTGCTAGTAGCGGAGCCCAAGTTCCTGGATGATTTGCCGGTATCCGGCCAGGTCCGTCCGCTTCAGGTAGTCGAGGAGCCGGCGGCGTTTGCCAACCATCTTCAGCAAACCGCGGCGTCCGTGATGGTCCTTCTTGTGCGCTCTGAAGTGGTCCGTCAGGTAGTTGATCCGCTCGGTCAGAATCGCAACCTGGACACGCGTGCTGCCCGTGTCGGTGCCATGCGCTTGGTACTTCGCGATCGTCGATGCTTTTTGCAATGCCATGTGGTATATTCTCCGCACCCGTGGCGGCGTTCGCGCCCAATCGGTTGAAGCACGGTAATTTACAGTCGAGCCGCACCCCTGTAAAGGCTCCCGCCACCAGTCGTCGCCACATTGCCAGAGCGCTTTCTCGGCCGCACCCTCGGACGCTTCCGCGTGGACGCCATTATCGGCGCAGGCGGCTTCGCCTGGGTCTACAAGGCTTACGATCCGGAACTCGACATCCCGGTCGCGCTCAAGATTCTCAAGCCGCAGTACGCCGGCGACGAGAAATTCGAGCAGCGATTCCGGCGCGAGGCGTCGACTGCCGCGAAGCTCCGGCATCCGAACATCATCAAGATCTACGCGGTCGGCCGTGAGGAAGATGCGGTCTATTTCGCGATGGACTACCTGCCGCAGGGGCTCGCCGACCGGCTGAACGTGATGACGCAGCTCCCGGAGCAGATGCTGATCCGGATGGCCATCGACGTCGCCAGCGCACTCGGCTTCGCCCATCGAGAAGGCGTCATCCACCGCGACATCAAGACCGACAACATCCTGTTCGACGAGCACGGCAACGCCGTCGTCGCCGATTTCGGGATTGCCCGCGCCGTGGCGACTCACACCGACTCGACCGGCACGAACATGGTCGTCGGCACGCCGCAATATTTCTCGCCGGAGCAGGCGCGCGGGCTGCAGCTCGACGGCCGCGCCGACATCTACTCACTCGGCGTCACGCTCTTCAAATCGGGAACGGGCCAGCTGCCGTTCCAGGGTACCGACTGGTACGAGATCGCCCGCCAACACGTCGAGGACAAGCCGCCGCGGCCGCGTGCCGTGAACCCGCTGCTCTCGCGCGAGATGGAGGACGTGATCCTCCAGTGCCTCGAGAAGGATCCAAACGATCGCTTCGCCAGCGGTGAGGCGCTCTGCGAGGAACTCATTCACATCCTGCAGGAGCGCGGCGAGACGGCGGCCGTCCGCTCCAGTGGGTTCGTCTCGACGGATACGCTCAGCGGCTCGGTCACGAACTCGCGCATCCGCCGTCGCGTTAGGCGGAACCGCACCTGGTGGTTCGCCGGCGCCGCCGGACTGCTCGTCGCAATCGCCGGCGTTGCCGCGATCCGGAACCGCGCCAACAACGACGCGCGCGCCCGCGCGGTCGCGAGCAAGCCAGCGCAGGTGCCGTCAGCCAAGCCGGCTGTCCAGCCACCGCGTCCGGGCGCCACGCGGCCGCGGCTCGTCGTCAACGCGCCACGCGACGCGGCGGTCAGCATCAATGGCATCGCGATCGGCAACGGCCCGTTCGCCACCGACACGCTCGCGGCCGGCGCATACCAGGTTGCGGCAACAGTCGGAGGGCTGCGGAACTGCTCGAGCCTGCGCGAGGAGGCGACGGCGGTGCTGACCGGCACAGCGGTCGATACCGTTACGCTCAACCCGCGGAAATGCGGGACGCTCGAGATCACCGTCACGCCGGAAGGCGCGAGCTATACGCTGCAGCCGCTGGGAAACGATCGCTCGCGCAGTGGCAGCCTTCCGCTGCGCGACCCGCTGCTGCTCCCCGCCGGCGCGTACCGGATCACGTTCGAGCACAAGTTCTGCGCCCAGTACAGCAATCCGCGCCTGCGGATCTCCCCCGAGAAGGCGACGAAGGAACGCGCCCGGCTGATCTGCGATAAGACCTGACGGCGCGCTGACGCGGGCCGCCCCGTCGTGGCGCTAGAGGGCCTTGCCGAGCACAAAGCCGACGAGCAGTCCGCCTAACGCGCCGGACCAGACCGACTTGTTGGCGTACCAGTGCGACTGCGGCGGCCGGAGAAGCACCATGTGGTCGGTGGTCACCTTCTGCGACTGGCCAAGGATCAGCGCATTCGCCACACCGTCGGCCACCGTCAGCACCACGAAGCGCGCGACCAGACCATCCCGCCGGCGCGGGTCCACCGCGATCCCGTGCTGGCCACGCGCGACCCACGGCGCCTGAGTCGATGCGAAGGTGAATGTGCTGTCGCCAACGGTGCGAATCTCGAAGCGGACCGCACTATCCTGGGCGCGCAGCGCGTTAGGCGCGACCAGCCCGATCACCAGCGCGAGAAGAAGCACGATTCGACGCCGCATTCAGATCACCCGACTGAGAAAGCCCATTGCCGTTCCGGCGATCCGCCGGATGTCGTTGAACATCACGACCACGAACAGCAGACCGATCGCGAACAGGCCGACCCGCGCGAAGTTCTCCTTCGTCCGCATGCTGAAAGGCCGGCCCTTGATCGATTCGGCTATGTTCATGACGATCTGCCCCCCGTCGAGTATCGGTACCGGCAGCAGATTCATGACCGCGAGATTCACGCTGAGGAAGGCGAGCAGGGCGAACAGCGACGACGCCCCGCTGCGGGCCGCCTCGACTGGCGCCTGGGTGATCGCGATCGGGCCGCCCATATCGCGCATCGACGCCTGCCCGGACCCAAGCTGACGCAGGAAGTGCATCACCAGCCCGACATTGTCCCAGGTCATTCCCCACCCGAGCGACAGTGCTTCGCCAAACGCGACGTCCTCGTGCTCAGCGACATCCACCTGGCCGACCCCGACCTTGCCAACGACGCGCTTCGTGCTGTCGCGGGGATTCGCCGCCTCCGCCTCGGGGGTGATGACGAGAGTCTTCGCCTCCGTTCCGCGGCGGATGCTGAAGCGGAGCGGCTTGCCTGCCGAGACCGAGACCACGCCGATCAGGTCACCGAACGAGCGAATCGGCGTTGAGTCGATGGCGACCAGCGTATCGCCGCGCTGCAGGCCGGCACGGGCCGCTGGTCGGTTTGGTACGACCACTCCGGCCACCGGTGGGTACCAGGGCGTCAGTGCGTTGAGGAGCTCCATCCGCCGCCGACCCGTCGCCGCACCCGCGGGGAGCGTCGCCGTCGCGCGGTTGGTAGTGATGGTGAGCGCGGTGTCGGGCTGGGTGACGATGGCTTCGCCGATGTCGTTCCAGCTCGCGACCCTCTTGCCGCCGACGGACACGATCGTATCCCCGGGCGCGATCGCGCTGAGGCCAGCTGCCCACGCCGGCGCGTCGACGCGTCCGACGACCCGAGTCCGCAACGTCGACCGACCATTCACCTGAACCAGCACCGTCATCACGACGATCGCCAGCACGATGTTCATCGTCACCCCGGAGACCATGATGACGAGCCGCTGCCAGAGTGGCTTCGACTCGAAGGTACGGTCTGCCGGCACGGGATGCGGGCCGAACGGCATCAGCGCGGCGGGGTCATAGCGCGCGTCGGACGGTGCCAGGCTTTCGTTCTCGTCACCTCCCTCGAGCGACGCCGCCGTTGCGTCGTCGCGCGACGCCATCCGGACGTAGCCGCCTAACGGCAGCGCGGCGAGCACGTATTCGGTCTCGCCGAATCGCTTGCGAAGCAGCGCCGGTCCGAAGCCGATCGAGAAGCGCGGCGCATAGACGCGGAACGCCTTCGCGGCGAGAAAATGCCCGAGCTCGTGGACGAACACCACGAGCCCGAAAACGATCAGGGGTCCCAGCCACGGCAGCTTCGTCAACATCCGACCATCTCCCTCACGTGAATCCGCGCCGCACGGTCGGCCGACCGCAAGGCATCGAGTGTTCCCCCCGGCATTCCTCCAACCATCGAGAGCGCGCTCTCGATCGCCCGCGCAACCCCGCCGAATGCGATGCGCCCGTCGAGGAACTGTGCGACCGCCTCTTCATTCGCCGCATTGAACACCGCCGGCTGCGCGCCCCCGGCGCGCCCCGCCGCGACGCCAAGCCGCAGCGCGGGGAAATCGTCCCAGCGAACCTTCTCGAACGTCAGCGGTGACAGCTCGGTCGGGTCGTACGGTGGTACACCGGTATCGTGCACGCGTTCGGGATGCGTCAGCGCGTAGAGCACGGGCAGCTCCATGCTCGGTACCCCCATCTGCGCGACCGTGCTCCCGTCGATGAACTCGACGAAGGAATGCACCACACTCTGTGGATGGACGACGACGTCGATCCTGTCGTACGGGATGCCGAACAGGTGGTGGGCCTCGATCACCTCGAGCGCCTTGTTCGCCAGCGACGCACTGTCCACGGTGATCTTTCGTCCCATTCGCCACGTCGGGTGGCGGAGCGCATCGGCGACCGTTGCCGCGGCGATTCGATCGTGCGCCCAGTCGCGAAAGGGGCCACCCGACGCGGTCAGGACGAGTCGACGGACTTCGGTCATCGGGCGGCTGGCGATGCACTGCAGAATCGCACTGTGCTCGCTGTCTACGGGAACGATCTGCCCCCCGCCGCGTCGCGCGGCATCGGCGACCAGCGCGCCGCCCATGACCAGCGACTCCTTGTTCGCGAGCGCGACGCGCTTGCCCGCGAGGAGCGCGGCAATCGTCGCATCGAGTCCCGCCGCGCCGACGACGGCGTTCAACACCGTGTCGACGTCCTCGCGCGTCGCCGCTTCGACGAGGCATCCGACGCCGCTGCGCCAGCCACCGACGCGCCCATCGCCGCTGACCAGCCCGACGTAGGACGGATTGAACTGGGCGACCTGCTCCTCGAGCAGCGCGGCATTGGCGAAGGCGGTCAGCGCAGCAACGCGAAAGCGGTCGCGCTGTCGGGCGAGCACTCGCAGTGCCGTCGTGCCGATCGACCCGGTGCTGCCGAGGAGCGCGATGCCGCGCCCCATCATCGCAGCGCCGGGATCAGCAGCCAGTCGAAAATGAGGTAGGCGACTGGCAGCACGAAGAACAGGCTGTCGAGCCGATCGAGCACGCCGCCGTGCCCCGGCAACAGGTGCGAGCTGTCCTTCACCCCGCTCTCGCGCTTGAGCAGCGACTCAGCGAGATCGCCCACCTGCGCCGCAACACTGATGATCGCACCGAACACCACCGCGCCCGACGCGGCGAGCGCCGGCACCAGCGGCCGCAGCGCCAGCGTCGCCTGCGGGATGAGCACCCAGCGCTGCCACGCCCAGGCAACGATCATGCAGAGCACGAGCGCGCCAACCGCGCCGGCCACCGTCTTGCCCGGACTGACCGCCGGAATGAGCTTCCGCCTCCCTAACGTGCGACCGACGACATAGGCGCCGATGTCGCTGGTCCAGGTGAGGATCAACGGCAGTGCCAACAGCGCCGCCCCGGCCGTCCGCCCCACCGCATAGGGATGGTAGCGGAGCAGGTATCCGTAGCCGAGCGTGACGCCGGTGTAGGCGATGCCAAAGCCAGTCACCGCGACCGCGCCTAACGGCTTGCCGGCCGGCCACCGCCGCCAGATCGACGCCGCGAAGAGGCCGAGCAGCACGACCAGCGCGAGCGTCGCGAGATCAGCGCTGATCACGCCGAGCCGGCGCCCGTGAAGGGCCAGCGGCACGACGCCGGCGAGCGCCGCACCAGCGCCGATGAACGGCGCATGGCCGGTGGCGCGGGCGATGCCGAAGAACTCGCTCGCGGCGAGGGCCGCGGCGACGGCGAGCAGCGCGGCAAGGGCCCAATCACCGTACCAGATCGCGCCTAACGCGACCGGAATGGCGACGAGGGAAAAGAGAATCCGCCGCGTCAGCTCCGACACGCTACGCCGACACGCGCCCGAAGCGCCGCTCGCGCGCCTGGTAGTCGACCACCGCTTCGTAGAGCTGGTGTCGCCCGAAGTCCGGCCAGAGCACCGGCGAGATGAACAACTCGGTGTAGGCGAGCTGCCAGAGCATGAAGTTCGAAATCCGTTGCTCGCCCGAGGTCCGGATCAGCAGGTCGGGATCGGGACAGCCGGCAGTGAACAGCCGCTTCTCGAATTCCTCCTCGGTCACCTCGGCCGCCGTTAGGCGGCCGGCCGCGACGTCAGCGGCGATCGACTGCGTCGCGCGGAGAATCTCGGCGCGGCTCCCGTACGAGATGAAGAGGTTCAGCGTCAGCTTGTCGTTGTGCGCCGTCTGCGACATCACGCGGTCGACCGCCGCCGCCGCCTGCGGCGCCAGCCGCTCCAGCTCACCGAGCATCCGCACGCGAACGCCCTTTTCCTCGAGCTCGTTGGCCTCGCGCGCGATGTACTCCTCGAGCAGCGACATCAGCGCCGACACTTCGGTCATCGGCCGCTGCCAGTTCTCCTGCGAGAAGGCGAACAGCGAGAGCACCTCGATCCCCGCTTCGATCGCCCCTTCGACCACCTCGCGCACCGATTTCATTCCGCTGCGATGCCCGAAGGGACGTGGCATCATCCGCTCACGCGCCCACCGCCCGTTGCCATCCATGATGATGGCGACGTGCCGTGGAACCGCGCCGTTCAATCGGACGCGTGAGAGCAGATCGGCAGTGGTCATCGGCAGCGTCAGGCGGTCGGCCTTACACCTCCATGATCTCGGCTTCTTTCGCCTTGATCAATTCATCGATCTTCTTGATCGCATCGTCGTGCACCTTCTGAATGTCCTTCTCGAAGTGCTTCTTGTCGTCTTCGGGAATACCGTCCTGCTTCTTCACCTTGTCGCGCGCTTCCGTCCGCGCATGCCTGACGGCGACGCGGCCTTCCTCGGCGAACTTGTGGACGATCTTCACGAGGTCCTTGCGCCGCTGCTCGTTCATCGAGGGCAGCGGCACCCGGATGACATTGCCCTGCACCGCCGGGTCGAGCCCGAGATCGGACTCGCGAATCGCCTTCTCGACCGCCTTGATCTGCCCCTTGTCGAACGGGGTGACCATCAGCATCCGCGGCTCCGGCGCCGACACGTTGGCGCACTGGTTGATCGGCAGCTGCTGGCCGTACATGTCGACGCGCACGGAGTCCAGCATCGAGGGCGATGCCTTTCCCGAGCGGACGCCGGCGAATTCCTTTCGCGTGTTGTCGAGGGCGCGGTCCATGGCGGTCCGCGCGCTGCTGAGAATCGGAGTGGTTGCGCTCATCTGACGAGTGTGCCCACGCGCTCGCCGCGGGTTGCGGCCGCGACAGCGCCCTGGGTGTGAATGTTCAACACGATCAGCGGAAGCTTGTTCTCGCTGCAGAGCGTGATCGCCGTCTGGTCCATCACGCCCAGCTGGTCGAGGATCACGTCGCGATAGCCGATCTCGGGATAGAATTTCGCCGACGAATCCTTCTTCGGATCCGCCGAATACACGCCATCGACACTGGTCGCCTTGATGACGACGTCCGCTTTCATCTGAATTGCACGCAGCACCGCGGCGGTATCCGTCGAAAAATACGGGTTGCCCGTTCCAGCGGCAAAGATCACGGTGCGCCCCTTTTCGAAATGACGCAACGCGCGGCGGCGGATGTACGGCTCGGCCAGCTCCTCCATCCGGATCGCGGTCATAACGCGCGTGTCGACGCCTTCGCGCTCGAGGACATCCTGCAGCGCGAGCCCGTTGATCACGGTGCCGAGCATCCCCATGTAGTCGGCTCCGACACGATCCATCCCGACCTTCGCCAGCTGCGATCCGCGCACGATGTTGCCCCCGCCGATCACCAGCCCGACACTGACTCCCTGCGCGATCACACTCTTCACTTCGAGAGCCAACCGCTTGATGACGTCGAAGTCGAATCCGAAACCCTTCGCCCCGGCGAGCGCCTCGCCGGAGAGCTTGAGCAGGATTCGCTTGTAGCGGAGCTCGGCCACGTGGCTCCTTACTCCTGGCCCATCTGGAAGCGCGCGAAGCGACGAATCTTCAATCCCGCGCCCGCTGCGGCGACGAGGTCGCGGATCGTCTTCGAATCATCGCGAACCCACGGCTGGTCGACGAGGGTGACTTCCTTGTAGAACTTCTCGATCCGCCCGCCAACCATCTTCTCGATGATGTTGGCCGGCTTCCCGCTCTCCGCAGCCTGCTCGGTGAAGATGCGGCGCTCGCGATCGACCAGCTCCTTCGGGACATCATCGCGATCGACCGCGGCCGGAACCGTCGGCACGCCCGCCGCGATGTGTTCGGCGACCGTGCGGGCCAGCTGCTGCACTGCCTCGCCGCTGCCACCGACGACGTCGACGAGGACCGCGACCTTGCCGTTA
>JBKJQR010000250.1:0-15582 GCA_046593895.1 Gemmatimonadaceae bacterium
ATCGACCGCGTCGTCCGCGCTTGACTTCCCATCCGCGTCGCGCCCGATGCTCTGCTTCTTCGACTGCTCGCTCATCGTCCGCTCCTCGCAAGACCCGCTCGTTCACGCGCTCGACCCGTCCGCCGTTCCTCAACCAGCAAATCGAAGTCCACGTCGCCCGCCGTTCAACTCCGCCGCAGCCAGCGCGCAACTTCACCGAACGACGGGCGCTTGCCGTACATCAGCAGCCCGGTGCGATAGATCCGTGACGCGATCCAGATCGAGATCGCGATCATCACCACCATCGACAACAGCGACGCGACCACCTCGGTCCACGGCACCGAGATCAAGCTCAGTCGCAATGGCATCAGGATCGGCGCCGAGAAGGGAAAGATCGCCGCGATCTTCGCCAGCTTCGTCCCCGGGTTGAGCAGCACGGGCTGGATGAGGATCGCCGTCGCCACCAGCAGCAGCGTCACCGGCTGCTGCGCCTGCTGCGCTTCCTGATCGCTGTTCACCATCGCGCCGACCGCCGCGAACAGCGCCGAGTAGAGCATGAAGCCGAGCACGAAGAACAGCAGCAGCAGCGCAAGAACCCCCGGCGCGATGGTCGGCAGCGTGATCGATGGCGATGAGATCTTGAGCACGTGCATCACCGGTTCGCGGATCTTCATGATCACCAGCGAGCCGATCACCCAGAGAATCTGCTGCGTGATTCCCACCGCGCCGACGCCGAGCACTTTCCCGGCGAGCAGCGTGTCGGTGGACACGCTCGATACCACTATCTCGGCGACGCGCGTCTGCTTCTCCTCGAGCACCCCGCGCAACACGTTCTGCCCGTAGATGAAGATCGACATGTAGAGCAGGAAGGCGAGTGAGAAGGCGAAAATGTACTTCACCAAACCACCCTTGCCCTCGCGCCCGCGATCGCCGATCTGTTCGGCATCGATGTCCACCCCACGCACGCTCGTCAGGCTCGTCACCCGCTGCGCGTCCATCCCCGCGCGCTCGAGCCGCGTCGCCAGCACGCCCTGCCTGACGGCGGACCTGATGCGCTCGATGTCGGGCAACGACGAGCCGTTGCGCCCTGCGTAGCGCGCTTCGGTTGCATCGAGGATGTGCGGCCCGAGCACGAGGTAACCGCGCGTCTCCTTCTTCACCACCGCCTGCGTCGCCGCCAGCTCGGCGGCCGCCAGCTGGGCGGTGTCGAGCACGATGATCTGCGTTGAGGTCGTGTCGCTCGACTGGATGCCGCCTCCGCCTAACGCAAGCTGGACGCGCTTCCCCAGCCCCGAGCCCGACGCGTCGAGGATCACGATGTGCGCGATGTTCTCCGAGTCCATGCTCTTGCTCGCCAGCCAGATCGGGAGCAGCGTCAGTGCGCCAAAGAGCAGCGGCGTGAACACCGTCGAGAAGATGAACCACTTGGTTCGCACGCGCTCGAGATACTCGCGCTTGATGACCGCCCAGAGTCTAGCCATGTCCGCTCATCCCCGCTTCGACGCCGGTCGCGCCGACTTTCTCGAGGAAGATGCTGTGCAGCGACGGCTGCACGCGCTCGAAGCGACGGATCGGCGCGCCCGCTTCGACCAGCCGCCGGAGCAGCGCGCTGGCATCGGCGCCCGGTGCCAGTTCCAGTTCGTAGAATCGGTTCGAGTCGTCAGCCTCGCTGATCACCGACGTGTCAGCGAGGATCGCCTTCACCGCGGCCGATGCATCGCCGTCGAGCGCGAGCGCGACGGTTCGCTCGCCGTGCGCCGAGCGAACGTCACTCACCGCACCATCGAGCACCTTCTCACCCTTCGCGATGATGCACACCGAGTCGCAGAGGCGTTCCGCGTTCTCCATGATGTGCGTGCTGAAGATGACCGTCTTCCCGCGCCGCTTGAGGTCGACGATCGTATCCTTCAGTGCCTGCGCGTTCACCGGATCGAGTCCGCTGAACGGTTCGTCGAGGATCACGAGGTCGGGATCGTGCAGCAGTGCGCCGATGAACTGCACCTTCTGCTGCATCCCGCGCGACAGCTCGTCCACCTTCGCCAGCCCCCAGTCCTTGTCGGCGTTGCGCAGGTCGAGCCGCTCGAGCCAACTCGTGATGCGCGTGTCTGCCTCACGGCCGGTCAGGCCTTTGAGCTCGCCGAGGAAGCGCAGCACCCGGCGGACCTGCATCTTGCGATAGAGCCCGCGCTCCTCCGGGAGGTAGCCAACGCGATCCTGGATCGCGCGGTCACGGTGCGCGCTGCCGAGCACCGAAATTGTCCCGCTGTCCGGTTCGATGATGTCGAGGATCATGCGGATCGTCGTCGTCTTTCCGGCCCCGTTGGGGCCGAGCAGTCCGTAGACGCTGCCGCGTGGAATCACGAGCGAAAGGTCGCGCACCGCAACGTGCGCGTCGTATCGCTTCGCGACGTTGCGTATCTCGATTGCTGGTTCAGTCATCTGGGTTCCGATGCGCCGGCTGGAGTGCGTGACAAGCTACCACGCGCGCCCAGTGGTTGCAGCGGCGCGGCCCGTAAAAAGAGCGTAAACAGTGGCGTCGCTTGTGACTCGAGTGGCGAGCGTCGATATTGCCGCGCATGGGACGATCAACGCTGATCCTGCTCGCGACGACGTGCGTCGCACTTGGCTGCGGCACCAGCGACACGCGCGCTGCATCAGGCCGCGGCGCAGCCACGCTTGCCAACGCATCGCCCGGCGCGAAGACGACGCTCACCGTGCTGCACGCCGGCAGTCTGGCCCGCCCGCTCCGCGCGGCGCTCGACAGCTTCACCGCCCGAACCAGCATTCCAGTCGCGACGATCAGCAGCGGCAGTCTCGAAGCAGCGCGTCGCGTCACCGAGCTGCATGACATCCCCGACGTCATCGCTCTCGCCGACGAAGAAGTGTTCCCCTCGCTTCTCATGCCGCGTGACGTCAGCGGCTACGTCGTGTTCGCGCGGAACCGCATGGTGATCGCGATCGCTCCCACACGCTCCGCGGTGAAGATCGACTCGACCAACTGGTATCGCGTCCTCGCCGCGCCGGACGCCGAGATCGGGCGCTCCGATCCGAACCTCGATCCGGCGGGCTATCGCGCACTGCTCGTGCTGCAGCTCGCCGAGCGCGCGTATCACGCGCCCGCGCTCGAGCGCAGCGTGCTGGCACGCTCGCCGATGCGAAACATCAGGCCAAAATCCGCCGACCTGATCGCACTCCTCGAAACCGGTGCGCTCGATTATGCCTTCGTCTACGAATCGTCTGCCCGTTCGGCGAAGCTGCGCTGGATTCCGCTTCCGCCGTCGATCGACTTGGGCGACGATGCGATGGCGGCGGAGTATGCGCGCGTCAGCCTGCGCGTGACCGGGAGTACGCGCGGAGACTCGATCACCGTTCGCGGTGCGCCGATCCGTTACGCGCTCGCGGTTCCGCTTGCCGCACCGCACCCGGATGGCGCGAGCCAACTCGCCAGCTTCCTCGTCTCACCCGATGGATTGCGCGCGATGCGCGATGTGGGACTCGACGTCGTGACGCCGCAGTTCGTCGGTGAACATCCGCCGGCATGGTTCGTCGCACCGCGCGCGCCGTGACGCAACGAGCGCGCGAACGCATCGCGACGGTCGTCGCCGCGGTCGCCGCTTCGCTGCTCCTGCTCTTTCTCGCCGTGCCGACGGTCGCCCTCGTCGCCCGCGGCGGCACGGCCGGTGTGCACGGACTGTTCGCCGACGCCGAGCTGCGCGACGCGATTGCGCTCACGATGCTCGCGGCCAGCGCGAGCACGCTGATCGCGATGTTGCTCGGCACTCCGCTCGCCTGGTGGCTGGCTCGCCATGACTTTCGTGGCCGCGCGCTGATCGACGCGGTGCTCGATCTGCCGTTGCTCATCCCGCATCCGGTCGCCGGCATTGCGCTGCTGCTCGTGCTCGCCCGCGGTTCGGCGTTAGGCGCGGCACTGCTCGGCGCTGGCATTCGCGTGGTCGGCACACCCATCGGCATCGTGGCGGCGATGCTGTTCGTCTCAGCGCCCCTCTACATGAGCGCCGCCCGCGAAGCGATTGCCCGGGTCGACGAGCGCTATGAGGGCGTGGCCCGCACACTCGGCGACACCCGCTGGCGCGCGTTGCGGCGAGTGACACTCCCGCTGGCGCGACGGGGCCTGCTCGCTGGCGCCGTCGTGTCGTGGGCGCGCGCGTCGAGCGAATTTGGCGCGATCGTCATACTCGCCTACCACCCGCGTGTTGCCAGTGTCCTCAGCTACGACCGGCTCACCAGCTACGGATTGCGCGAGGCGCTGCCCGTCGCCGCCGCGCTGGTGCTGGTCGCGCTCATCCCGCTGCTGCTGCTCCGAGCGTTAGGCACGAGTCGGCGTGGCCCTGGCTCGCGCACCGTATGATGCAACCGATGCGCGCAACATAACCATCGCATGAGCATCGTGCTTCACGGTGTCACCGTCCGCCAGGGTGGCTTCACGCTCGATCAGGCATCGCTCGAGGTGCCTGACGGCGCTTACGGCGTCGTTCTCGGCGCCGCCGGCTCGGGCAAGACGACGCTGCTCGAGACCGTCGCCGGAATCCGTGCGCCGGAAAGAGGTACCGTTGCGCTTCGCGGCCGCGATGTGACCGCGATGCCGCCGGAAGCGCGTCAAGTCGGGATGGTCTATCAGCATTCGCTGCTCTTTCCACATCTCGACGTCGCCTCAAACATCGAGTACGGCGCGACGAACCCTGCCGCCGTGCAGGACGCGATCGCGCGTACCGGTACGCATTCGCTCCTCGCCCGCTCCGCCGCCACCCTGAGTGGCGGCGAACGGCAGCTCGTCGCTCTCGCGCGCGCGATCGCCACCCAGCCGCGTGTGCTCCTTCTCGACGAACCCTTTGCCGCCCTCGACCCCCCGCGCCGCGCCGCGATGCGCCGCATGACACGCGCTCTCCAGCGCGAACGCGGCATCACCGTGCTGCACGTGACGCACGACGTGAACGAGGCGGCGTTGCTCGCCGATACGCTCGCCGTGCTCGACGACGGGCGTATCCTGCAGGCTGGCCCCGCGACCGACCTCTTCGCCCACCCCGCCAGCGGACGCGTCGCTGAACTCCTTGGCGCCGAGAACGTCCTCGCCGGCAACGCGACTGCGGCCCCTGACGGCACGATCGAACTGCGCACTGGCAACCTGACGATCCACGCCCTCGCGCCTGACGGCCCGCCTGCAACGAGCAACGTGCACGCCGTGATCGGTGCCGACGAGATTACCCTCGCCCGTCAGGCCAAGGAGTCATCGGCCCGCAACAGCTTCACGGGGCGAGTGACCGCGGTGAGCGCGACCGGTGCGCTGGTGCGAGTCGAGATCGACGTCGATGGTACGACGTTCGTCGCGGTGATCACGGCCGGTTCGGCGCGAGAACTCGCACTCGCGACAGGCAGCCCCGTCCACCTGACCTTCAAGGCAACCGCGGTCCGGATCTGCTGATCGTCGCGCCGGGCCGCATGAACCACAGAGCACCGCCGTGGCGATCTGAGGTTCGCGGTCCCGCGCGGGCGCCACTCTCTTTGGGGCGTTAGGCGAGATGATCTCCGCCGCGTGCCCCAAAGCTGTTCGAGCCTGTCATCGTAGGGTGTCAGGCGAGACAATCTCCCGCCGCGCGCCCCCAAAGCGGTTCGCGCCCATCATCGTAGGACGTTAGGCGAGACAATCTCCCGCCGCGTGCCCCCAAAGCCGTTCAAGCCCGTCATCGTAACGTGTCAGGCGAGACAATCTCCCGCCGCGTGCCCCCAAGCCGTTCAAGCCCGTCATCCCGATCCCCACCCTCGCGGCCGTTCTCTGTGGTTCAACTGCAGTTACCCGCAGCGCCCCTACTCGCCGAGCACCTCGCCGAGCGCCCGCCACGGCAGCAGTACGCACCCGATCCGCGCCGGGTAACGCGCAACGCCCTCGAATGCGACGAGCGTGCCTAACGCGTCACGGGTCACCGGCTCGCGTCGCAGCATGCGCTCGAGTGCCGCGCCGGTCCGCCGCACCGCGCCGACACTCGCCCCGCGCGCCAGCTCGGTCATCATCGATGCCGATGCCTGTGCGATCGAGCAGCCCTGGCCCGTGAAGCGCACCTCGCGGATCACGCCACCCTCGACGATCGTCTCGACCGTCACCTCGTCGCCGCAGGTCGGGTTGCTCCGCTGCGCCGATGCGGTCGCGCCCGGGAGTGCTCCCTTGTTCCGCGGCTTCCGGTAGTGCTCGAGGATGGTGTCCTGGTAGAGCGCCTCGACGCTCGCGGTCGGTGGCGTCGGCGCAGCGTCGTCGCGCTGCCGGGCGCTCGACATCGCTACGCCGTGCCGAAGACGCGCTGCGCCTCGCGCACGCCATCCACCAGCGCGTCCACGTCCGACTCGTCGCTGTAGACGTAGAACGATGCCCGCGCGGTCGCCGCGACGTCGAGCCGTCGCATCAGTGGCTGCGCGCAGTGATGACCGGCGCGGATGCAGACCCCGCGCTCGTCGAGGATCGTCGCCAGGTCGTGCGGATGAATCCCCTCGACGGTGAAGCTCACTACCCCGCTCCGGTCGGCGGGGCGCGGGCCATGGATCGTCACGCCCGGCATCGCCCGCAGCCGCGCGTCGGCCAGCGCGGTCAGTGCGCGCTCGTGGCCGAGGACCCGTTCCATCCCGATGCCCTCGAGGTACTCGACGGCCGCCGCCAGGCCGACCGCGTCCGCTACGTTAGGCGTGCCCGCCTCGAACTTGTGGGGCAGCGTGTTCCACGTCGTCTCCTCGTCGCCAACGACGTCGATCATGTCACCGCCCATCTGGTACGGCGGCATCGCGTCGAGCAGCGCACGCTTCCCGAGCAGTGCACCGATCCCCATCGGCCCGCACATCTTGTGGCCACTGAAGGCGTAGAAGTCGACGCCGAGCGTATCGAAACCGACCGGCAGGTGCGGCGCACCCTGCGCCCCGTCGCAGACGATCACCGCCCCCGGCGCTCGCTCGCGTACCAGTCGGACGATCTCGCCAACCGGGTTCACCGTGCCGAGTGCGTTCGATACATGCGGAAAGGCGACCACGCGCGTCCGCGCGTTGAGCATCGTGCCAAACGCGGCGAGGTCGATCCGCCCGTCATCGGTCAGCGGCGCGATCCGGAACGCGGCGCCGCTCGCCCGCGCGAGCTGCTGCCATGGGACGAAGTTCGCATGGTGCTCCATCGCCGTGACGACGATCTCGTCGCCCGTGCGAACGTTCGTTCGTCCCCACGCCGATGCGACCAGGTTGAGAGACTCGGTGGTACCGCGCGTGAAGATGAGGCAATCGGCATCGGCGATCCCGACGAAGCGCGCGATCGTCCGCCGCGCGTCATGATACCGGTCGGTCGCCCGCACACTCAGCGCGTACGCGCCGCGATGCGGATTCGCGTTGTCGCGCTCGTAGTAGTCGCGCATCGCGTCGAGCACCGCGCTCGGTTTCTGCGACGTCGCCGCCGAGTCGAGGTAGTGCAGGCCGGGGCTCCCGGCGAGCAGCGGGAAGTCGGTGCGCCGCGATGTGGTGTCGTGACCGATCGCGTTCAGCGCGCGCGGGACAGTGACGAGTGGCTGCGTCGTCATGCGTTCTCCACGATCCGCGGTCCGACGAGCACGTCGTCGCCGACGACGCGCGCTTCGTAGCGCGGCAACGGCGCGTCCGCGGGGCCGCGGAGCACGGCACCACTCCGGCAATCGAAGCGCGCACCATGCCAGACGCACTCGATCGTGCCGTCGCCGACCAGCTCTCCCGACGAGAGCGCGAACCCCTGGTGCGGGCACTCGTCACCGACGGCCATCACCACGCCGTTGTCGTTGAGCAGGCAGACTCGCTCACCGCTCGGCGTAACCACGCCGAGGAGCGCGCCCGCGGGCAGTTCGTCGAGGCTGGCGACGCGGGCGAAACCGCCCTCATCGTCTCTCGCCGACTCGCTCAAGCGTCGCGGCATGGTGTGTTCATTCGGGGCTCACGATCGGCGCCGTCGCGACCGCCGCCGTCGCGCCGTGCAGCGCGGCCCGCATCGCGTGCCAGCCGAGGCTCGCACACTTCACCCGCGCCGGAAAGCGCGAGACGCCGCCGAAGGCCACCAGCTTGCCTAACGTGGCGCGGCTGGCCTCATTCACCGGCTTGCCGGTCACCATCTCGTGAAAGCGCTCAAAGATCTGCTCGGCTTCGTCACGCGTCTTCCCCTTCACCGCGACCGTCATCAGCGACGCCGACGCCTGCGAGATCGCGCATCCCTTGCCGTCGAAACGCACGTCGGCCAGCCGGTCGTCGCTGACCGTCAGCCAGACCCTCAGCTGGTCGCCGCACATCGGATTCCGCCCGTCGGCGACGCGCTCGTCGCGCGGCGGCTCGCCCGCAACCAGCGGCGCCGGCGGTCCGTGATTCCGCGGCGACCGGTTGTGGTCGAGGATGAGGCTCTGGTACAGGTCGGTGGTATCAGTCACTCATCACGTCCTCGCGGTGCCTGACGGCCACCGCTCACGCCTAACGGTCGTCGCGGGTGAAACGCGCCAGCGTCAGCTCTTCGAGGCTGTTCCGCAGCGGCTCGAGCTCGATCTGCTCGAGGACGTCGGCGGCGAACGCGTAGGTCAGCAGCTGCCGCGCCCGCACCGCGCCGATACCGCGGCTCTTCATGTAGAAGAGCGACGTCTGGTCGATCCGGCCGACCGTCGCACCGTGCGTGCACTTCACGTCATCAGCGAAGATCTCGAGCTGCGGCTTGGTGTCGATCACTGCCCGCGGCGAGAGGAGCAGGGTGTGGTTCTCCTGCTTGCCGTCGGTTTTCTGCGCCTCGGGATGGACGTACACCTTCCCGTTGAAGACCCCGTGCGCGGTGTCGTCGAGAATTCCGCGATAGACTTCGCGGCTGTAGGTGTTCTCCTTCTGGTGCTCGATCCGCGTCTGGTGATCGACATGCTGATCGCCGTCGGCCATGTACAACCCGTTCAACGTCGCGCCGCAGCCCTCGCCGCCGAGCACCGTCCAGACGTTGGTGCGTGACAGCGCCGAGCCGATCGCGAACGAGAACGACACGAAGTGCGAATCGCGTCCCTGACGGGCGTCGATCGTCGCCACGTGGTACGACCGCGGACTTTCGCGCTGGATCTTGTAGTGGGCGATCGTCGCTCCGTCGCCGATCGAGATCTCCGTCACCGAGTTGGTCAGGTACGTCGCCTGCCCCAGCGCAACGTAGCTCTCGATCACCGTCGCCTTCGAGTTTGGCTCGGCGACGATCAGCACGCGGGGATGCGATGCGCCCTTGGCCGACAGCGCGTCGGACACGAACAGCAGGTGGATCGGCGCGCTGGCCACCGCGTTAGGCGCAAGGTGAATGACCGCCCCATCGCTGTGCAGTGCCGCATTCAGCGCGACGAATGCGCTCTGCTCGACGGTGCAGATAGAACCGAGTGTCCCCTCGACGACGTCGGCCATCTCTTCGCGCGCGGCCGCGAGGGGCAGGACGCGGACGCCCGCCGACAGCTCGACACCGCTCGAAAGATCCGCGTCGTGCCGGCCGTTCACGAACACCAGCGTCGTCCAGCCGTTCTCGCCGAAGGTGTACGGCGCCAGCTGCTCGGCGGTGACCTCACCGCCCGGCTCCTGCATCGCGCGCACATCCAGCTCGGCGATCGGCGCCGCGCTGGTGTACTTCCAGTCTTCGTCGCGTGTCGTCGGGAACCCGGTCTTGGCGAAGTACGCCGCGCCACGCGCGCGGAGGTCGCGCAGCCAGCGCGGCTCCCCGTTGCGCGACGTCGCTGCCTTGACGTCCTCGAGATACGCCGACGTGGTCACGCGGCAACTCCGGTCGCGCCGGTGACCCAGTCGTAGCCCTTGGCCTCGAGCTCGAGCGCCAGCTCTTTTCCGCCGCTCTTCACGATCCGTCCCGCCGCCAGCACGTGCACGTAGTCGGGCACGATGTAGTTGAGCAACCGCTGGTAGTGCGTGACGACGATCGTCGACCGATCGGGACGCCGCAGCATGTTGACGCCGTTGGCGACGACGCGCAGCGCGTCGATGTCGAGCCCCGAGTCGGTCTCGTCGAGGATCGCCAGCTTCGGCTCGAGCACCGCCATCTGCAGGATCTCGTTGCGCTTCTTCTCGCCGCCGGAGAAGCCGGTGTTCACCGATCGGCTGAGCATCGCGTCGCTCATGTCGACCAGCTTCAGCTTCTGCTCCATCACGTCGAGGAAGTCCATCGGATCGACCTCCTCCTCGCCGCGCGCTTTGCGGATCTCGTTGTATGCCGTGCGCAGGAAGTACGCGTTCGAGACACCGGGAATCTCCACCGGATACTGGAAGGCGAGAAATACCCCCTGCTGCGCGCGGACCTCCGGCGCCATCTCGAGCAGGTTCTGCCCGTCGTACGTCACCGTCCCGCCAGTGACCGTGTACGCCGGGTGCCCGGCCAGCACCTGCGCCAGTGTGCTCTTGCCGGAACCATTAGGGCCCATGACGGCGTGTACTTCGCCTTTCCCAACGTTCAACGTGATCCCTCGCAGGATCTCCTTGTCGCTGACCGTGGCGTGCAAATCCTTTATTTCGAGCATATACCGATTCCCTTTTTAAGTCGGCCGTTAGCCTTTAGCCGTTAGCGTTGAGCACTGCTGTAACTGCCTGGTGGCCGTTAGCTAATGGCTAACGGCTAATGGCTGCCGTTTAGCCGACACTTCCTTCCAGCGTAATTCCAAGGAGTTGCTGCGCTTCGAGCGCGAACTCCATCGGGAGTTCCTTGAACACTTCCTTGCAGAAGCCGCTGACGATCATCGACACCGCCTGCTCGGCGGTCATCCCGCGCTGCTTCAGGTAGAAGATCTGGTCTTCGCCGATCTTCGACGTGCTGGCCTCGTGCTCGATCGTCGCCGTGTTGTTGCCGACTTCGATGTAGGGGAAGGTGTGCGCGCCGCACCGGTTGCCGACGAGCATCGAGTCGCACTGGGTATAGTTCCGCGCGTTCTCCGCCCTCGGCAGCACCTTCACCAGCCCGCGATACGAGTTGTTCCCCTGGCCGGCGCTGATCCCCTTGCTGACGATCGTCGACTTCGTGTTCTTGCCGATGTGGATCATCTTCGTGCCGGTGTCCGCCTGCTGGTGGTTGTTGACCACTGCGACGCTGTAGAACTCACCGGTCGAATCGTCGCCCTGGAGGATGACGCTCGGGTACTTCCAGGTGATCGCGCTCCCCGTCTCGACCTGCGTCCACGAGATCTTGGAACGCGGCCCGGCGCACTTCCCGCGCTTGGTCACGAAGTTGTAGATCCCGCCGACGCCATTCTCGTCGCCGGCATACCAGTTCTGCACCGTGCTGTACTTGATCGACGCATCGCCTAACGCGACGAGCTCGACGACCGCGGCGTGGAGCTGGTTGGTGTCGCGCTTCGGCGCGGTGCACCCCTCGAGGTACGAGACGTACGAACCCTCGTCGGCGATGATCAACGTCCGCTCGAACTGGCCGGTGTCGGCCGCGTTGATGCGGAAGTACGTCGACAGTTCCATCGGGCAGCGCACGCCCTTCGGGATGTACACGAACGAGCCGTCGCTGAACACCGCGGCATTCAAGGCCGCGAAGAAGTTGTCGCTGTACGGCACCACCGAGCCGAGGTACTTCTTCACGATTTCGGGATGCTCGCGCACCGCCTCGCCGAAGCTCATGAAGATGATCCCGAACTTGCCCAGCTCCTCCTTGTACGACGTCCCGACGGAAACCGAGTCGAACACCGCATCGACCGCGACGCCGGAGAGGAACTTCTGCTCGTTGAGCGGGATCCCGAGCTTGTCGTACGCTTCGCGGATCTTCGGGTCGACGTCATCGAGGCTGCCTAACGGCGTGGACGATTTCGGCGCCGAGTAGTAGACGATGTCCTGATAGTCGATCGGCGGGTACTGCACGTTCGGCCAGCGCGGCTCGGCCATCTGCTGCCAGCGGCGGAACGCCTTGAGCCGCCAGTCGAGCAGCCACTGCGGCTCGTCCTTCCGCGCCGAGATCGTGCGGACCGTCTCTTCGCTGAGGCCGCGCGGAATCGCGTCCGCCTCGATGTCGGTGACGAATCCCGCCTTGTACTCGCGGTTGACCAGTGCGTCGATCGAGGTGCTCATCGGGTGCTCATTGGTTCGGCTCTCAACTCGTAACTCGCTATGCAGTAGCGCCTTAGAGCGCGCCCGCCATGCCCCCAAAGCCGCCCGTTGCCGGCACGATTCGGAAAGCCCTATAAAGTTAGTCCCTTTTCCCGATAATTCAACAAAATGATCCCGCTCCGGGTTCCGGGTGGCGGCGCGCGGGGCGTGTCAGCAGGCACGAATGACGATGCGTGAAGCCCGATGCGTTCTTCGGGAACCGTGCGGACCGTCGGCGCGTCGGATTCATTACGCATGTGACGGACAGCGCAGTAAATGCGTCGTTCGAACGCTACCGTGCCGCCGGGCGCGCCTCTCGCATGCCCTCCGGTAATCCGGAAGCATACCGCCAGGCCACATGCCCTACCTCGAGTACGACCACCAAACGCGCTCGCTCGGCCCCGGTGTCCTCTCCATCGGGAGCGGCACCGAATCGTCGTGGCGGATCATCGGGCGCGACCTGATGCCGCTCCATGCGATCGTCACGCTGCTGCGTGATGGGAAGGCGCACGTCGAGCCGGGGAGCGCCGCATCGGCGCTCATCGTCAACGGACATGAGCTGCCCGAAGGACGCGGTATCCTGAGCTTCGGCGACGTGCTGCAGATCGGGACGGCGCGGTTCAACTACCGGCAGTTTGCCACCGACGAGAGCACGAGCGGCCGCCCCGGCTACCTGCACGACACCCGCCGCGGCCGTGTCTACACGTTAGGCAACGTCACCGAGATCGGGCGCGACGTGAAGTGCGCGGTCAATCTGCAGGAGCCGGAAGTCTCGCGCATCCACGCCGAGGTCCTCCGCGGCCCGGAGGGCGGCTTCATCGCGAAGGCTGTCGGGAGCGCCTACACCCTGGTCAACATGAAGCGGCTGGCCGTGCCGACCCGGCTCCACGAGGGCGACGAGGTGATGATCGGCCGCACCGTCTTCCGGTTCACCCTCGAGCCGCCCTCCTCGCTGCTCGCAATCGGCGCCGGCCCCGGTGGCGCCGACAAGCGCGGCGCCAAGATGCAGACGATGTTCGTCGGCACCGTCCAGGCGCGTGACATGCTCCGCAAGACGGAGCAGCAGCACTATGGCCTGATCTTCGTCGTCGTCGGCGGGATCGTCCTCGCCATCATCGTCGCCGCCCAGCTGATCCTGCGTTAGGCGCTGCCTAACGTAGGAGCTTGAGGCCGATCACGGCCAATATCGCGCCGACGACCACGGCGACGACGATCGTCTTCCACGGCAGCCCGCGGCCGCCGTAGCTCACCTGCGGATGGTCCCCGGTGTCGATCGTCCGGTTCATCATCGTCGACCGCTTGCTCCAGTCAGCCGTCGCCGCCTCCGGCGCTTCGGCGGTCTTCGTGCCGGCGGGCAATGGGCCGCGGGTGAAGAGCAACGTGCTCTGGCCGATCCCGATCTTGTCGCCCGACTCCAGTACGCGCGGCGCGCTCAACCCATGACCGTTGACCGTGGTGCCGGCCGAACCCATCGAGTAGAGCACATGCGCGCCGGCCTCGCTGCGGACATCGGCGTGGAAGCGCGAGACCTGCGGATCCTTCACGACGACGATGCTCGCCGCGTCGCGTCCGACCGACACCGAGCGCCGGGTCAGCGGGTAGGCAATGCGTCCGCGCTCGTCGACGAGGTAGGCCGCACCCCCCGTCGGCTCGGCCGCCGGCTTGAGCGATGCCGCGTCACGCGCGTAGACGAAGCGCGCCGTCCCCGCGGCGATCGTGTCACCGTCAGCGAGTGGCAGCGGTCGCACGCCGAGCTGCCGGCCGTTGACGAGCACGACGTTCTGCGTCGAGCACGACTTGACCGACGACTGGCCGTCGCTGCCTAACGATATGGTGAAGTGCCGCGCCGAAAGGTCGACGCCGCCGACACGCCAGGTCGCGGCGGCTCCGCTCCCGACGATGGTCTCGGCGTCACTCAGTTCGCGGATCGTTCCACTGGTCTCCAGCACGGGCATCGGTATCGTCCTCGTTGGTCCACGCTCAAGTCTCGCCGCCGGTCACGCCGGCGCGAGCGATCGATTCATCCTGCACGGCAGCGCGTCACGCCCAGCGCCGTATGCAGACGATTCAACGCTGCGGATCGCTTCACAAGCTGGTCTGCCGGCAGCCCGCCGTCTACGTCCCCGCTGTAGCTTATGACGAGCGCCGCCCTGGCGCGCTGAGCGACCTGAAGGATGGGAGCGCTGCGTCACCTTTGCCCATCGCTGCTCGTCGTCAGCGGCGGCTATTTCCGCCAACGTTGCAATGCGTTAGCGTGACGGGCGCCGCCTCTCCGCGAAAACAGCAATCGCGAATCTACGTCGGGCGATCACCGTCGCCCGCTCAGCCTTCTTCGATGTCGCACGCAGGAAAGATTCGTTTCGCCATCGTGGCGCTCCTCGGGATATCGGTCGCCGCCTCGTGCCGCGACCGTCGCAAGGCGACGGTCGCCGCCACTGCTGACACCATGGCGCAACTCGACACGCAGACGAGCGCGATGGTGCAACCCGAGGACGGGAAGGTGGCTCCGCTCTCGCCGGTTGCCGACTCGATCGCCGACCGGCTGGTCTTTCCACCGCGCGGGCAGCTCTGGTTCACCGCCGCCGCGCGCGGCAAGCGAATGCTCGTCGACATCGGTCGCGTCGACGTCGACGTCAAGGCGGAGCCAAGGGCGAGCGCGTACCTCGAGGCACTGAAGCGTGTGTCGCCGATTCCGCTCGGCTCACATTTCCGGTTGAGCGGTCCGTGGGGCGCCGACAGTGCCGTGCTCACCGAGTTTGCCGTCTGGAACGGGCGGATCGTCGGCGTGCTCAGGGTCTCGCCACATGTCGATTCACTGGCTCGTCGCGTCGAGCCGCTCCCCGCCGCCGCGGCAATTACCGATTCGGTGGTGCAGTCGGTGACTGATTCCTGCAAGCGCGATTCGCTGGACGAGGCGCTCGCCGATCGTGCAGCGATCGTTCGCGATTCGATGACCCAGCAACTCCTCGCGACGGCGAAGGCGCCCTTCGAGCGACTGCAGAATTCGCTCAAGGTCTCGAGCTCGCGCATCAATGGCTGCTTTGGACGACTCGGCCGCGTGCTCGTCATCGTCAGCGCGCGTGCGGGCAACGTCGAGTGGGTGGCCGAGCGGATGGCGATCGTCGATGAGCGCGGTGCGGTCACTCCGCTCAAATTCGGCGATTACCGCTTCCAGGCACACGACGGCATCTACGCGTTCGACGCCGATCGCGACGGCATCGATGACATCGCCACCCGCGCCCAACGCGAAGCGATGGGCGGTATCTCGATCCTCCGCCTCGACACTGCCCGCAAGCGCTTCGACCGCCTGACGGCGGGGTTCGCGTGGGAGAGCCGCTAACCCGCAGCCGTCAGCCATGAGCCGTTAGCGTTGAGCGACGGCGTAACTGACGTGCGATCCCGCGGTTCGCTTCCTGCTAACGGCTAAAGGCTAACGGCTCGTTTTTTCCGAGGACTGCGCCCATGCCGCAAAGCAAAATCCCCCTCCGCCCGCTCGGCCGGACCGGC
>JBKJQR010000061.1:0-2697 GCA_046593895.1 Gemmatimonadaceae bacterium
TCGAGGACCCGTCGAACGCGTCGCGGGCGCATCTTCGCAATCGCGTCAGGCATGACCTGCTGCCGGCGCTGCTCGAGGCGCGGCCCTCGATCGCGGACGAACTCCTCGACATTGGCCGCCGCGCCGCGATGATTCGACGAACACTCGACGGCCACGCGCAAACGCTCGTCGCATCAGGCGGCAGCGACGGGTCGCTGAGCGTTGCTACGGCTCCGCTTGCCGACTATGATCCAGAGACATTGCGTGCACTCTGGCCGGCGATTGCGGCCCAGGGAGGGATTGTTCTCGACCGGCGCGGAACCGAAGGGCTGGCGCGGTTTACGAAAGAGTCAGCCACCGGTGGCCGAATGCAGTTGTCGGGGGCGATCGAGGTGCTGCGACAGCGGGACGCGATCGTGCTCGGCCGATCGCCGATCGCCTCGCCAGCGCCAGCCGAACTTGGCGGGCGACTGGCGTGGGGCCGCTGGCGGTTCGCGGAGACCTCGGCGACCATGCCTAACGGTAGGTCGAGCGCGGCGAATGATTCCTGGTCGGCGAGCTTCGCGACGGCGAGTCGGCTGACGGTGAGACAGTGGCGGGACGGGGATCGGATGCGGGGCGCCGGGGACGCGGCGGCGCGCCGGGTGAAGCGCTTTCTGCGTGACGCCGGGCTGGCCGGCCCGGAGCGGGCCGGGTGGCCGGTGGTGGTCTGCGGGGAGGAAGTGGTGTGGATCCCGGGAGTCCGCCGCAGCGACGCGGCAACCGTCCGGTCCGGAAGGCCGGAAGCCGTGTATGTGTGTGAGCGCACTGAAAGCTGAAGCGAAACCGGATCCGCGTCTCGATGGCCGCGCGGTCAAGCGCGTTCTCTTCGACGAACGGCAGATCGCCGACCGAGTCGCCGAGCTGGGCGCCGAGATCACGGACGCGTATCCGGATGGCGACCTGCTCGTGCTCGGGCTGCTGAAGGGAAGCTTCATCTTCCTGAGCGATCTCGTTCGCCAGGTCGCGCGTCCGCTGCAGGTCGATTTCCTCGTGGCGGCGAGCTACGGAGAGGGAACCGTATCGAGCGGAACGGTTCGGCTGGTGTATGATCCGGAAACAACTCTCGAGGGTAAAAGCATTCTCCTTGTGGAAGACATCATCGACACCGGGCGAACGATGAACCGGTTGATGTCGCTGCTCGAGGCACGGAATCCGCGATCGCTGGAAATCTGTGCGCTGCTCGACAAGAAGCTCCCCAATGAGCTGAAGTACCCGGTGCGGTTCACCGGCTTTGACTGTCCAAACGAGTTCGTCGTCGGGTACGGGTTGGATCACGCCGAGAACTTCCGGCACGTGCCCTATATCGTCAGCCTGCAGTAGCCGATAAATATGGCCGATCGCGTTCCGTCGTCACCGAAGAAGGAATCACCCTGGGCTCGCCGCGCGCGCGCGGCGTCGTTCTGGGTCCTCTGTTTTCTCGTCGTCCTCCTCGTCGTGCAGATGCGCACGGGGACGGGAGAGTCGACGGCGAAAATCAATTACTCCCAATACGACACGCAGCTGGAGTCCGGGAACGTCGCCAAGGTGACGATCCAGGACGGCCGCCAGGTGGTCGGAGAGCTGAAGCAGCGCGCGACGATCGACGGCAAGCCGGTCAAGCGGTTCAGCGTGCAGCTGCCGATCCAGAATTCGCAGGCCGTCCTCGACCGCCTCAACGCGAAGGACGTGCAGGTCGAAGCCGAGGGGGCACAGAAGTCGGTGCTCGATTCGGTGATCTCGGTGCTGCCGTACCTGCTGCTCATCGGTCTCTGGGTCTTCCTGCTCAAGCAGATGCAGCAGGGGGGCGCGAAGGCGTTCTCATTCGGGAAGTCGAAGGCGAAGCTGCTCTCCGGCGACACGCCGAAGCTCACCTTCGCCGACGTTGCCGGCTGCGACGAAGCCAAGGTCGAACTTCAGGAGATCATCGAGTTCCTGAAGGATCCGGCGAAGTTCACGCGGTTAGGCGGACGGCTGCCGAAGGGCGCGCTTCTCGTGGGTCCCCCGGGTACGGGCAAGACGCTGCTCGCCAAGGCCGTTGCCGGCGAAGCCGGACGCCCGTTCTTCAGCATGTCCGGTTCAGACTTCGTCGAAATGTTCGTCGGCGTTGGTGCGTCGCGGGTGCGTGACCTTTTCGAACAGGGCAAAGCGCATGCACCGTGCATCATCTTCATCGACGAAATCGATGCGGTGGGTCGTCATCGTGGCTCTGGCATGGGCGGCGGGCATGACGAGCGCGAACAGACGCTCAACCAGCTGCTCGTTGAGATGGACGGCTTCGAGTCCAACGATGGCGTCATCCTGATCGCCGCGACCAATCGCCCTGACGTCCTCGATCCCGCATTGCTGCGCCCGGGTCGCTTCGATCGCCAGATCGTGGTCGACGCGCCGGATCTTCGTGGTCGCGAAGGCATTCTCAAAGTGCACCTGCGCAACAAGCCGCAGGCTGATGACGTGAGCGTTACGTCGCTCGCGCGCGGCACGCCGGGAATGGCGGGCGCTGACCTGGCGAATCTCGTCAACGAAGGCGCGCTGCTCGCGGCCCGAAAGGGACACGACAAGATTTACATGAGCGATCTCGAGGAAGCGAAGGATCGCGTGATGCTGGGCGCTGAGCGCAAGTCGCTGGTCATGAAGGACGAGGAGCGCCGCCTTACGGCGTTTCACGAAGCGGGTCACGCGGTTTGTGCAATGATGGTC
>JBKJQR010000276.1:0-16750 GCA_046593895.1 Gemmatimonadaceae bacterium
GAGACGTGCGTCGTCATTCCCCGCGAACCACGTGGTTCCGTACTCGAGCATGTACAGGTCGCCGTTAGGCCCGAACTGCATGTCGATCGGGTTGCTGAACTTGTGGCTCGGCATGAAGGATTCCATCGACGCGAGATCTCCCTTCGCATCCATCGTCACCGCGATGATCCAGCCGCGCATCCAGTCGTAGATCAGCAGCTTGCCGTCGTACCACTGCGGAAAGGGTCGCGCCGCGCTCGCGAAATCATTGCGGTGGAAAACCGGACCGGCCATCGCCGTGCGACCGCCGCTGCCGACGAGCGGGAATTCGGGGGACGCCGCGTACGGATACCAGATGAAGGCTCCCTGTGCCGGGGGCAATACCGTCAGGCCAGTGTTGTTCGGCGACGCCTTGCGCGGCAGCACGGCGTCGAAGGGGTCGCCCGCCTTCACCGTCACCGAGTCGATGAACGTCGTCCTGATGTACGACTTGTTGTCGCCGAGGAAGTACGGCCAGCCGAAGTTGCCGGCGCGCCGCGCCTGATTGATCTCGTCGTACCCGCGCGGGCCGCGGCCGACGGAATCTTCTGGCGCGTCGGGGCCGACGTCGCCCCAGTAGAGAAACCCGCTCCGTGCATCCACCGCGATGCGATACGGGTTGCGGTGACCCATCGTGTAGATCTCCGGCCGCGTCTTCGGCGTTCCCGGCGGGAAGAGATTTCCCTCGGGGATGGTGTACGTACCGTCAGGCTCCGGATGGATGCGAATGATCTTGCCGCGCAAATCATTCGTGTTCGCCGATGACTTCTGCGCGTCCCATGGCGAGCGGCCGGCGCGCTCGTCGATCGGCGCATACCCGGTGGCGAATGGATTCGAGTTGTCACCCGTGGACATGAACAGATTGCCCTTTGCGTCGAATGCAATCGAGCCCCCGGTGTGGCAGCACTGCTCGCGCTGCGTGCGCACTACGAGCAGTTCCTTCCGCGACGACAGGTCGAGCGAGTCGTGCTTCAGTTCATACCGGGCGAGCACGTTCTTCGGCTCCGCTCCGGCGGGAGAGTAGTACATGTAGAGCCAGTGGTTCGCCGCGAAGTTGGGGTCGGCAGCGAGTCCGAGCAGGCCGTCCTCGGCGTCGCTGCTGTCCGCGTATTTCGTGCTGACCGGTATCGTCGCGATCCGCCTGGTCCTGCCTGACGCTGGCGTGTACAGGTTGACGAATCCATGGCGCTCGATGAAGACCACGCGCTCGTCGGGAAGTACCGCGAGCTCGGTCGGCTCGTTGAGCGGCGTGGCGAGGACCACCTTTGTGAACCTGTTCTCCTCCGGCCGCGCGCGCTTGAAGTCGATCGTCCCCGTACCGATCGCGTAGAGCAGCCCGCCGCGCAGGTGCTTGAGGAAGAGTGGCTCCGAGTATGTCTCCTCGGTGTGGCCCATGTTGGTGTACCACGCCCGTCCGCCATCGAAGTCGTGGTACCAGCTCATCGGATGGTGGGCGCCGTTCGTCCCTCCCTCGTAGCTCTTCTCGTCGATATCGACGAGCACGTGGATGGTCGGGTCGATCGACTTGAAGTTGTAGAACTCATCCGTCCGCTCCCAGCGGTCGGGCAACCCGCTGGTGGATGGATGGCTCTTGTCGAGCACGCGGAACGTGCCCTGCCTGACGT
Organism: Gemmatimonadaceae bacterium; assembly: GCA_046593895.1. Classification (GTDB taxonomy): domain Bacteria; phylum Gemmatimonadota; class Gemmatimonadetes; order Gemmatimonadales; family Gemmatimonadaceae; genus JABFXC01. The sequence goes on from JBKJQR010000276.1 coordinate 1,644, forward strand.
TCGGGTCGCCGGGGTGCCCGTTGAACCAGGCGCCGGCAAGGCGTCCGTACCAGGGCCAGTCGTATTCCGTATCGGTCGCCGAGTGAACTCCGACGTAGCCACCGCCGGCCTGGATGTAGCGCTCGAAGTCGTCCTGCTGCGCCGCATCGAGCACGTCGCCCGTGGTGTTGAGGAAGACCACCGTGCGGTATCGAGCGAGATTCTTCGACGTGAACGCGGCGGCGTCCTCGGTCGCGTCCACCGAGAATCCGTTCTCCTGCCCGAGCTTCCGGATCGCGGCGATCCCGACTGCGATCGAGCTGTGACGGAAGCCAGTGGTCTTCGAGAAGACGAGGACGCGCGGGGGGGATTCCTGACTACGCGCCGCGACCGGAACGCCGATCGCGGCGAGGAGAAGTGCGACGAACAACACGAGTCGTTGCATTGGCGATCGAAGGCGGAGGGTGGCGATCGGCCGGCGGCGTCTGGCAAATCTGCAGGGCGTTCGCCGCGCCGGAAAGCCGGAGGCGCCGGGAAAGGGAACGATCGCGCCGTGCTGGAGCGCCTAACGGTGCGGTTGCCGGACGGGCATCAGTTCGCCGGCACGTACGGCGACGCGGCGTCGCCCCACAGCTCGTGCAGGCGCGCATCACGGCCGCAGCCGCGGCGATAGGCATCGTACTGCGCCGGGTTCCGGTCGGCAAAGTGCTGGTGGTATTCCTCGCCCCGCCAGAAGGGGGCGTCAGCCACGACCTCGGTGACCACCGGCGTCTTGAAGCGCCCCGACTTGTCGAGCGCTTCCTTCGAGCGCAGCGCGGCGGCCCGCTGCATCGCGCCGTGGGTGAAGATCACCGTGCGGTAATCGGGACCCGCGTCGCAGAACTGCTGGTCCTTGGTGACCGGGTCGATGTTGTGCCAGTACACGTCGAGCAGCTTCTCGTAGCTGACCTTCGCCGGGTCGAATTCGACGAGCACCGTCTCCGTGTGACCGGTCGTCCGGGTGTTCACCTGCTCGTACGTCGGGTTCCTCGTGTGCCCGCCAGCGTATCCGACCGTGGTCGAGCGGACGCCAGGCACGTGCTGGAAGGGACGCTCCATGCTCCAGAAGCAGCCTCCGGCGAACATCGCGGTGTCGCGCGCGGGCGTTGCAGTACGGGTGGGTTTCGCGCTGTCACTGCGGAGCACCACGCGCGGAGAGTCGATCGCGCTCTGGGCCACCGTCGGTTTGATCGCAGCGGCGACGGACTGTGCCGGCTGCGGTGACTGCGCCGACTGCGCGGGCTCCCGCTTCCCGCAGGCGACGGCGGTGACGAGCAGGAGCGCGGTGGTGATCGCGGAACGAGTGCTGGACATGATGGTTCTCAACGTTAGGAAAGTTCGGTCGCGCGAGGCAACCGTCGACGGGGACGGTCGCGCCCGAGATCACCCCCGCATCGCGACGCCAGCCATCGCCGCCTGGCCGAGGCTGATGCCGCCATCGTTAGGCGGCACGGCCTGGTTCGTCCAGACGGTCAGCCGGCTCGGCGCGAGTGCAGCGAGCAGGTCGTGCAGGAGCAGGTCATTCTGGAAGACGCCGCCGGACAGGGCGACGGTTCTCGACCCATGCATCTCGCATAAATCGCGCGCGGCGTCGGCCAGTCCACGAGCAAGCCCGGAGTGGAACGACCGCGCGATCTCCGCCGGCGACCGTCCACGCGCTCGCTCGCGAACGATCTCCTCGAGCGCCGGGCGGAAATCCAGTTCGTCAGCGACGAAAGGGAACGCCAACAATTCCGACGCCGGCGCCGTCCGCGCGACCTGCTCGAGCCAGATCGCCGCCTGCCCTTCGTAGCTGATCGCGCGCGTAAAGCCGAGCAGCGCCGCGACCGCGTCGAACAATCGACCCATCGATGTGGACTGAAAACAGCGGATGCCGCTCGCGGTGAGCGCGCGCGCCTCGGCGTAGCGCTGCGGGAATCCGAAGGGCGCGCGGGCGAAGTCGGGGAGCGAGCCATCGTCGATCGCCGCCAGGAAGCCAGCCGCGCTCTGCACCGGATGACGCGCCGCCGCATCGCCGCCCGGCAGCGACACCGGCCGCAGGTGGGCGACACGCGTTAGGCCTTCGGCAACGCTTCCGGCAAAGAATTCCCCGCCCCAGATCGCGCCATCGTCGCCGTAGCCCGTTCCGTCGCAGGCGATGCCGAGCACCCGTTCATCGAGCGCGCCGCGCTCAGCCAGCACGCTCGCGATGTGCGCGCGATGATGCTGCACGGCGTGTCGCTCGCTGCACGGCAACGCGAGTGCATGTTCGGTGGATGCGTACTGCGGATGCAGATCGTGGGCGACCACCAGCTCGTCATCGGCGACCTCGTACATCGCGAGCAGGTCGCGCACCGTTTCGTGGAACGCTGTGCGCGCCTCGGCGTGCTCGAGATCCCCGATGTGCTGGCTGACCATCGCCCGCCCCCGCACCACCAGCGTCACCGTGTTCTTGAGATCGGCGCCGAGCGCGAGGATCGAGGGCGTTTCCGGTAGCGTAGCGACCGCGGCCGGCGCATATCCGCGCGAGCGACGCAGGATCGCCGGCCCGCCGGCGCCAAGACGCACCACCGAATCGTCGACGCGCCGCGCGATCGGGCGCACACCGAGGAGCATCGCGTCGGCGATTCCGGCGAGTCGCACCGCGGCGTCCTCGTCGCGATAGGCAATCGGCTCGCTGGAGCGATTCGCACTGGTCATCACCAGTCGATCCGGCGCGCCCGCCGCGAACAGCAGATGGTGCAGAGGCGTGTACGGCAGCATGACGCCGATCTCGTGAGTATCCGGCGCGACTTCTGCGAGCGATTCGCGCGCGGGTGCGAGGACGATTGGCCGCTGCACCGATGTCAGCAGCGCCTCACTCTCAGCGCCAAGGACGACGGTGCGCAGCGCCACCGCGACGTCGCGCACCATCAGCGCGAACGGCTTTTCCTTCCGGAACTTTCGCTGGCGCAGGGCACGCACCGCGAGCGGCTGGTCGGCGTCACAGGCGAGGTGGTAGCCGCCGAGTCCCTTGATCGCAACGATGCGACCCTCGCGGAGCAGCGCGACCGCGGCAGCGATTGCCGCGGCGTCGCCGGTGACTGCGCGATCGCCCTCGCGCAACTCGTAGCCCGGACCACACTCCGGGCACGCGGTCGGCTGTGCATGAAAGCGGCGATTGTCGGGCGCATCGTACTCCGCTGCACATCGCGCGCACATCGTCCAGTCTCGCATCGTCGTCGAGGCTCGATCGTAAGGCAGGCCGAGGACGATCGAGTAGCGGGGTCCGCACTCCGTGCAATTGATGTATGGATAGCCCGCACGCCGGTCGGTCGCATCGAACAGCTCCGTCAGGCAGCGGTCGCAGACCGGGAGGTCCGGGGTGATGCCCGCCGTCGGCTGGCTCCCGGGCTCGCTGCTGACGATCCGGAAATCGCCGAAGGCGTGCGCAGTTGTTTCGGCGGTCTCGATGCGATCGAGTCGCGCTGCGGCCGGCGCCCCCTCGCGCAACCCGCGTTCGAAGGCCGCCAGCGACTCCATGCACCCCTCGGCGTGAATGCGGACACCGGCTCCGTCGTTGAGCACCCAGCCGGTAAGCGCGTGTTCACGCGCCAGCCGGTAGACGAACGGGCGGAATCCGACCCCCTGGACGATTCCGCGGACGCGGATCGCATGCGCCCGTAGCTCGTCCATCGGCCGTTAGGCGGAGCCGTCGCGGGGCATATCGGGTGGCGGTGCAACGGCGCAGGTGCGCCCCTGCCACCCGACCTGCACGACGCGCCCCTTCTCGACGAGGACGGGGATTCCACGCTGCCCCCCGGTCAGCGCCATCATTCGCCGCAGCGCCACCTCGTCGGTCTCGACGTCGTACTCGACGAATTCCCGGTTCTCCCAGAGTAGCTGCTCGCGCAGCTCGCTGGTGAACTGGCACCCGCTCCCGCCAAAGAGCTCGACGTCAGGCATCAGCGTTGTCCGCCAGGCAGCGCTCGACCGTGTCGCGCAGGACATGATAGACCGACGCCTGTACTTCCTGGATCCGCGGGATGTAGTCGCTCGGCGCGATCACGGCGACGTCGGCCAGCTTCCGCCTCACGATCTCGCCGCCGTCGTCGCCGAGCAGCGCAATCGTCGCCAGCCCGCGCCGTCGCGCTTCCTCGAGCGCGGCGACGACGTTGCGCGAGTTGCCGCTCGTCGAGAATGCAAAAGCCACATCGCCAGGCGCGGCGTGCGCAATGAGTTGGCGGAGAAAGATCGCATCGGGTCCGATGTCGTTGGCGATCGCGCTCATCGTCGCCGGCTCGATCGACAGCGAGACTGCCGGTATCGGGCGATAGCCCTTCGGCGGCGCGACGCAGTCGATTGTAAAATCGTTGGCGTCGGTCGCCGATCCGCCGTTGCCGAACACGAGCAGCTTCCCGCCCGCCTTCACGCGCTGGGCGATCATCGACGCGGCCGCGACGATCTGATCCGACTGCTCGGCGGCAACGCGTGCGCGGAGTTGCGCGTCGTCACCCGCCTTCTCGCGGATGGATGTTGCCACCGTCGCGAGCAGCGTGCTGGTGTCCTGCTGGGCGCTGCCGAGATACGGATAGAGGAAACTCGACTCGCCGACGTCGTGCCCGCGCGACCGGTACTCGAAGAAGACGTGCACCGTCTCCCAGAGCGTGTGATAGAGAATCTCGACGATTTCCTGGAGCACGAACGGATCGTTCGACGGCGGTGTCAGCGCGTAGTCGCCGCCGAGTCCGGGAAGCGCGAGCGTCTGAACCCCGGCGCGGCTGAGCGTGGCCAGCGCGGCACTCACCTCGTCGTCGCCTTCGGGCGGAGCGAAGCCGATCGCGATGTCGTCCGGGCGGCAGATCACCGACGTCCACGGTGCGAACCCGGCCGAGAGATCGAGGGCGGGCAGCGCGCGCTTGCCGACGATGACGGGGTGCACGAACTCGACGGAGACATGCGCCGCGTCGGTCGCGCAGGCGCCACGCCCGAAGGCGAGCAGCCGCCCGCCGCGGAGAAAGCGCGCCGACATCTCCTGGCAGACGAGCGCCAGCGCCGGTGCCTCACGCGCAAAGCACGCCTCGGCGATCGCGTTGCGGGCCAGCAGCGATTTGCGGACAAACGTCTCGAGCGACGGCGACGCCACCGGGACCGATGCGGGAGCGAGCGTCGCCGCGGCGGGCGATCGCGGTGCACCGTTAGGCAGCGGCATCGCTCAGCAGATCCGCGGCAGCGGATCCCCGACGAGCATGTCGACGACGCGCGTACTGCCATACGGTGAGACGGAGACCACCGTCCGCACCGGCTCGGCGCGCACTTCCCCCAGGAGGACCGCCTCCTCGCCGCCGGGCACCGCACGGACGGCGGCCAGCGCAGCCTCGGCGACCTCGGCGGCGACCACGGCGAGGAACTGTCCCTCGTTGGCGATGTGCAGTGGCTCGAGGCCGAGCAGCTCGCAGGCGCCACGCACTGCGTCGCGCACCGGCAGCCGGTCTTCGTGAATCATCATCGACAGCCGTGCATCGGCGGCGAGCTCGTTCAGCGCACTGGCCACGCCGCCACGCGTCGGGTCGCGCATCCAATGTACCCCTCCGCCGACCGCGGCGATGAGTGCATCGACCATCGGCCGCACGCAGCGCGTGTCGGAATTGAGGTTCGCCTCGAGGTCGATCTCGCCGCGGGCGAGCAGGATCGTGATGCCATGGTCGCCGATCGGCCCGGAGAGGAGGATCTGGTCGCCCACCCTGACGGCTGACGACGAGAGCCTAACGCGCGGGTCGAGCACTCCGATCCCGGCGGTGGTGATGTACATCCCGTCGGCGGCACCATGCTCGACCACCTTCGTATCGCCACCGACCACCGCCACGCCGGCGCGTCGCGCCGCGGCGGCGATCGCCCGCAGCTCGGCTTCGAGCACTGCTGTCGGTAGCCCGGCCTCGAGGATCAGCGTGACGAGCAGCGCGAGCGGCGCCGCTCCCGAAACCGCGAGATCGTTCAGCGTCCCGTTCACCGCGAGGTCGCCGATCGAGCCACCGGGAAAGCGCAGGGGCTTCACGACAAAGCTGTCGGCGGTGAAGGCGAGTCGCGCCGCACCAACTTCGAGGAGTGCGGCATCAGCGAGTGGCTGCAGCATCCCGCCGCCGAAGATCGGCGCGATCAGTCCTTCGACCAGGCGGCGGCTCGCCTTGCCACCTGCGCCGTGCGCCATCTCGATCTGGGGATCGCGGAAACGAATCGGCGGCGCCGTTTCCGCAGGCGCCACGATGTCCCGGATCTCGGTGGTCACACGCCCGCCGGCTCGGCTCTGCGCAGCGCGTAGTTGTAGTAGGCCGCGCAGGCTCCTTCCGACGACACCATCAGCGCGCCGATCGGATGCTCGGGGGTGCACTCCTTCCCGAACAGCTTGCACTGGTGCGGCTTGAGCACGCCCTTGAGCACTTCGCCACACTGCGCCGCCTTCGGGTCGGTGACGCGGACACCGGGCACGTTGAACCGGCGCTCCGCGTCCCATTCGGCGTAGCTCTCGCGAATGGCGAGCGCCGACTGCGAGATGAAGCCGAGCCCGCGCCATTCGAAGAACGGGCGCAGCTCGAACACTTCCGACATCGCGCGCAGCGCCGGTCGGTTGCCCTCCCACGGAACCACGCGCGCATACTGATTCTCGACCTTCGCTTCACCCGCTTCGAGCTGGCGAAGGATCATCACGATCGACTGAAGCACATCGAGCGGCTCGAACCCCGAGGTGACGAGCGGCTTGCCGTAATCGCGGCAGATGAATTCATACGGGCGGCAGCCGATTACCGTCGACACATGCCCCGGTCCGACGAACGCCTCGACGCGCATGTCGGGCGAATCGAGGATCGCGCGAATCGCCGGAATGATCGTCACGTGATTGCAGAACACCGAGAAGTTCTTCACGCCGAGCTCCCGGGCGCGCTTCAGCGTGAGCGCGGTGGACGGCGCCGTCGTCTCGAAGCCGATGGCGAAGAACACCACCTGGCGATCCGGGTTCTGCTGCGCGAGCTTGGGCGCGTCGAGCGGCGAGTAGACCATCCGGATGTCGGCGCCGCGCGCCTTGTGCTCGAGCGGGCTGCCGCGCCGGCCGGGCACGCGCATCATGTCACCGAAGACGGCGAGGATCACGCCCTGCTCGACAGCGAGCGAGATACCGTCATCGACGCGCCCCATCGGGAGCACGCAGACCGGGCACCCGGGTCCGTGAATCAGCTCGATGTTCTCGGGCAGCACGTCGGCCAGCGCGAACCGGTAGATCGCGTGGGTGTGGCCCCCGCAGACTTCCATCAGCCGGTAATGGCGCTCGGGCCGCGCCAGCCGCCGGATCTCGTCGGCCGCCTGGCGGATCAGTGCCGGGTTCCGGAACTCGTCAACGAACTTCATGCTGCCTCCGTCCATCCCACGATTGGCCGTTAGGCCTCACGTTGGCGTTTCGTCGAACCGGTAGCCGGCGAGCTCCTCCATCGCGTCTCCGTCCGCGCCGAGCATCTTCAGCAGGCGGATCTGCTCATCGGCCTCAGTCGCGCTGATCTTGCTCATCGCGAAGCCGACGTGAATCAGCACCCAGTCACCGAGCGCGATTCCCTCCTCGCGCAGCAGGTCGATGTTGATCCGGCGGCGTACTCCGGAAACTTCGATCACCGCGAGGTGCGGATCGGCCGGCGGGAGCTCGACGATCATGCCGGGAATTGCGAGACACACCGGTACCACCCCCAAGAGAGCTGTGCCCTGCTAAATGCGCCTGATTCGAAGATACCGCAAGGTGCGGGCGAGGGTGAGGAGTCTGCCCCCCGACGGGCGCTCAGCGTAGCTCCGGGAGCAGGGTGTTGTCGCCGAAGTTGCCGTAGAGTGGCGCGCCCGGTTCGCCGACGGTGACCGCGTCCACCAGGTAGCGACCACCGACGAAGCAGCCGCGCCACGATTGTCCCAAGCCGCCGAACACCTCGTCGCGGTCGCCGCGCGAGCGCATCGCGTTGACGCCGACCTTGAAGCTGCGCAGCTGCGCGCCGATGTCGCCGGCGATCTCCGCATCGTCGCAGGCGACCGACGAGACGAGGCACCCGTTCGAGACGTTCATCTCGGCGACCAGCTCGTCCACCGAATCGACGAGCACGAAGGTGTCGACCGGGCCGAATGGCTCCTTGTGGTAGAGGGAGCTGTTGCGCGGGACGTTGAGCAGCGCAACCGGGGCGACATAGGCACCCATGTCCTGACCGTCAATGAAGCGCGCCGGCTTGAGGCTCGACTCGAACAGCGGGATCGCGCCGGTGCCGATCGCCATCGCGATCGCCTTGCGCAGGCCGTCGGCGGTGCCACGGTTGATCAGCGGCCCGAAGTCGAGCACCGGCAGCGGATCGCCAGCGTTAGGCACGGCGACCGGGTTTCCGACGGTGAGCGCGTTGGCCGCCGCGAGGTACGCGTCGAGGAAGCGCGGAAAGAGCCGCCGCTCGACGACGAACCGTGCGTAGGCGGTGCAGCGCTGCTTCCCGTAGTCGTACCCCTTCCGGATCTGGTCGCCGAGCTTGTCCCACTGCGAGAAGTCCCAGACGCCGTAGGCGTTGACGCCCTCCATCTCGAGCATGTGCCGCTTGCGGACGTCGAGCAGCGAGGCAGCAACCGAGCGCCCGCTGGCGCGACCGCCGACGAAGGCGAGACAATCGACGTCCTCGCCGCGAACGAGCGCCGGCCCGAGCTCGCCACCCGGTCCGCTGAGCAGGGTGACCGGCAAGCCCTCGCGCCGGGCGAGCGCAAAGCCGACGGTGAGCGCGAGCAGTCCGCCGTCGGTCGGTGTCTTGGCGACCACCGCGTTGCCGGCGAGCGCCTGCACCAGCACCGAGTGCATGAGCACCGAGTACGGGTAATTCCACGACGCGATGTTGGAGACGACGCCGATCGGAGTGCGCGCCGCGACCATCCGCTCGATCTCGGCGATGTACCACTCGACGCCGTCGATGCAGCGGTCGACGTCGGTCTGCGCCTGCTTGAGCGGCTTGCCGATCTCCCAGACGAGGAGCAGTGCGAGCAGGTCGCGATGCTGGCGGAGGGCGACGAGACAGGCGCTCACCCGCGCCTGCCTGACGTCGAGCGGAACATGCGCCCACTCGCTGGCCTCGCGCTTGGCAGCGCGGACCGCGGCGGCGGCTTCGTCGAGGCCAAGCATCGGGAGCGCGCTCAGCTCGCGGCCGTCCACCGGCGAGGTGGCGACCCGTGGCCGGCCCGGCGTCGACCAGGCGCGGTCGATCAGGTTCAGCGGATGGCCGTTGGTGCCGAACGCCTCGGGGACTGCCTGACGGGCGCGCGTCAGCAGCGATGGCCAGTCGGCCTTGTCAGCAATGAGCATTGGGGTTCCGAGGGAAATAATTCCGCGACTGCATGAAGCTGCCCTGCATATTGTGCAGTGACAAGAGAGCGCGCGTAGATGATTCACGATTACGAGACAATGGATGCTCGACCGATCGCAATTTGTGGACGGCTCCGAAGTGCCGCCCTGGCATGGCGCGATTCGCGTGGCTCCAGGAATCGCACTCGCTGCGGGCGTCGGTGCGGCAGCGCTGGTCATCGCCGGCATCGAAGAGCGTGTCTTCGGGCACCCGATCATCGAGGGACTCGTCGTCGCGATCCTGCTCGGGATGATCATCCGCACCGCCTGGTCGCCGCCAGCGCAGGTTGAGGACGGTATCGGGTTCACCGCGAAGCAGGTGCTCGAGGTTGCGGTATTCCTTCTCGGCGCATCGGTCGACCTGCCGCTGCTGCTCAAGGCGGGCCCGTCACTCGCGATCGGGATCGTGCTGCTCGTCGTGATCGGCATCGCGGCGAGCTACGCAATCGGCCGCGCGCTCCGGTTGCCGCACAAGCTCGCAGTGCTGGTCGCCTGCGGCAACGCGATCTGCGGCAATTCGGCAATTGCCGCGGTCGCGCCCGTGATTCACGCTGACAAGGAGCACGTTGCGTCATCGATCGCGTTCACCGCGATCCTCGGCGTGGCGGTGGTGATCGGGCTGCCTTTCCTGATCCACCCGCTCGGCCTCAGCGACTATCAATACGGGGTGCTCGCCGGCCTAACGGTCTACGCCGTTCCGCAGGTGCTGGCCGCGGCCTTTCCGGTGAGCATGCTCTCCGGGCAGGTCGGCACGCTCGTCAAGCTGGTGCGCGTGCTGATGCTCGGGCCGGTGGTGGTCTTCTTCGCACTCAGGCATCGCAACGACGCCGATGCGCCGGCGGCGATCGAGGGCGCGCGGGTCCGGATCACGCGATTCGTGCCCTGGTTCATCATCGGATTTCTCGCCCTCGCCGCCCTGCGCTCAGCGGGGCTGATTCCCGCGGCGTGGGTGGCGCCGACACGCTCGGTGTCGAGCTGGCTGACCGTCGCCGCGATGGCCGCGCTCGGGCTCGGGGTCGACCTGAAGGCAATCGCGCGAGTCGGGCGCCCGGTGATCATGACGGTGACGGCATCGCTCGCCGTGCTGATCGTGCTCAGCGTGTCGCTCATTCACCTCCTGTCGATCCGCTGACGGCCGCCGTTAGGCAGGCTCTACGAGTCGAGCACCTCGCGCACTGCCCGCGCAAAATCAGCGGAGGTGAACAGCTTCCGGGGCGAAGCGCACGGTCATCGACGGGCCATTCACCGAAACCAAGGATCTGATCGCCGGTTACTGGCTCTTCGAGGTGAAGTCGCTGGCCGAGGCGATCGAGTGGGTGAAGCGCGCACCCAATCCAATGCCGGGCACCGAATCGGAGATCGAGATTCGCCGGGTGTTCGAGGCGGAGGACTTCGGCAGCCTGGCCGAGCAGGTCCCGGAAGTGTTCGAGGCGGAGAAGAAGTTCCGCGATGCCGATCGCGAACGGCAGAAGAAGTCGCCGTAATAGCGTTAGGGAGGCGTCGCGACCGCAGCGAGCAGGTCGGCGAGCATGCCGTAAGCGGTCGTCGTCGGGTCGGGATCGTGCGAGGTGACGGTCAGCCCGCCGGGGAACACGTCCGCTTCGTAGTGCATCACGAGCGTTGCACCGCGCACGATGCCGAGGACGCCGTCCACCGCGCACCGCTCCGGCGCAACCCGCCCGACGACCGCACCGTCGTCGCCGCGGCGCACCTCGCCGACCAGGCGGTACGGACTGCGCTCGGCGGCGGCCCGGCGGACCGCGTCGGCGCCTAACGCGCGAATCCCTTCGCGGGCGATGTCGCCGGGACGGAGGTCGCCGCCAAGCATCACGTTGCCCACCGCGCACAGCTTCACCGCACTGTCCCAGCCGTCCACATCGTAGGCCGGGTCGGCTTCGGCGATGCCTGACCGTTGCGCCTCGGCGATGCCGTCGCCGATGCTGAGCCCGCGCTCGACCGCCTCGAGCACCACCGTCGCGGTCGAGGTGAAGACACCGCGCACCGCGTGAATGCCGGCGGCGGGGAGGCAGTTGCGGACGAGGGAGAATACCGGGGCGCCGTCCATCACCGCCGACTCGAAGCGATACTGCCGGCCGCGCGCGGCGGCGAGCGTCGTCAGCGCGCGATACCCGTACACCAGCGGACCCTTGTTCGCGGAGACGACATGCGCGCCATGCTCGAGCACGATCCGGAGGTAGTCCAGTGCGGGCTGGCCGCTGTGCGGATCAAGTGCGATCGCCTCGAAGACGACGTCGGCCCGACCCACGGCGAGCCATTCGTGGATGTCGGCGCAGGCCGCACCGGTGCCGGACAGCGGGTTGACCCCAGTCGCGTCGGCGCGCCAGCCGATCCGGCGTGATGCGACACCAGTGACGACGCACTCGATGTCATGGTCGCGAGCGAGCGATTCGCGGCGGCGCGCGAGCAGCGCGTGCAGCGCGCGCCCGACATTGCCGAAACCGAGAAAGGCCACACGCACCACATTCATGCATCACGCGGAGCAAGGGGAGACGCCGTCACTTGGCAGGAAGCTGTTTGCCGGACGGTGCGCGAACAAGCCCGCGGGCGGCTATCGTTCGGCGTGGACCCACTCTTCTCCCCGCCCACGGCCCGGCGATGAGAATCGTCGCCGGGAAATTTGCCGGCCGCGACCTGCTCTCGCCTAACGATTTCCGGATTCGCCCGACCGCCGAGCACGTGCGCGCCGAGCTGCTCGACCTGCTGCGGGCCGACGTCCCCGATGCCCGCGTGCTCGACCTGTTCGCCGGCACCGGCGCGCTCGGGCTCGAAGCGATCTCGCGGGGCGCGCGCAGCGCCGACTTCGTCGAGACGCGGCCGTCGAGCCTCCACGCGCTGCGGGCCAACGTCGCCACGCTCCGGCTCCGCGACCGGGTACGCATCTTCAAGCGCGATGCACTGCCGTTCGCCGGCGCGCTGGGCCCGGCGTCATACGACATCACCTTCGTCGATCCGCCGTATGGCTCGCGGATGCTCGACCGGGTGATCGAGAGCTGGCAGGCGAGCCGGTTCTCGCGGGTGCTCGCGGTCGAGCACGCGCGCGACCACGAGCTGCCGCGCGGCGCGGCGCGGATGACCTTCGAGGAGACGGGGGTGACGGTGTACCGCGTGGAAAGCTATTAGCCATAAGCGGTAAGCAGGCAGCGGACGGTGGGGGGGGTGACACGGATGCTTGTCGCTTACTGCTTACCGCTTACTGCTGCCGTACCGCATCAGTTAACATTCCGAATGACCGTTGCCACCAAACGACGCCCGCCGGCCGCGACCACGCTGACGCCCGCTGAGATCCTCAGCGACTATCGGGTCGCCTACCGGAGCCGGATCGTCAGCACACTCGCCCGCGGCGAGGTGATGCTCGGCCGGGCGATGTTCGGGATCTTCGGCGACGGGAAGGAGGTGCCGCAGGTCGCCCTCGCGCGCGCCGTGAGGCCGGGCGACATCCGGTCGGGGTACTACCGCGACCAGACGCTGATGTTCGCGCTCGGGCTGCTCACCCCGCAGGAATTTTTCGCGCAGCTCTACGCGCATGCCGACGTCGACGCCGATCCCGCATCGGCCGGTCGCGGAATGAACGCGCACTTCGCGACGCGGATGCTCGACGATGCCGGCCATTGGAAGGACCTCACCAGCGGCGTGCAGTCGTCCTCCGACATCTCGCCGACCGGCTCGCAGATGCCGCGCCTCCTTGGCCTCGCCTACGCATCGAAGCTCTATCGCGAGCTGAAGGAATTGCGCCAGCTCACGAAGTTCTCGCGCGGTGGTAACGAGATCGCCTTCGGGACGATCGGCAATGCGTCCTGCGCCGAGGGCGTGTTCTGGGAAGCGATCAATGCCGCGTCGGTGCTGCAGGTGCCGATGCTGCTCTCGGTCTGGGACGACGGCTACGGCATCTCGGTGCCTAACAAGATGCAGGTGGCGAAGGGGAGCATCTCCGAGTTGCTCGAGGGATTCCGGCGCTTGCCTGACGCGAAGGCGGGCGGCGGGCTCGAGCTCGAGGTCGTCCGCGGCTGGGATTACCCGGCGCTGCTCGAGGTCTACCAGCGCACCGCGGCGACCGTCCGCGCGCAGCACGCACCGGCGGTCGTCCACGTCATCGAGCTCACCCAGCCGCACGGTCACTCGACGTCAGGCAGCCACGAGCGCTACAAGTCGACCGACCGCCTGACGTGGGAGAAGGAGCGCGACGGTCTCAGTCGCTTCCGTGCGTGGATCATCGAACAGGGGATCGCAACCACCGAGCAGCTCGACAGCGCGCAGGAGGAGGAGAGCGACGCCGTGCGCTCGGCGCGCGACGCGGCGTGGGCGGCGTACCAGGCACCGATCGCGGCCGAACGCGCCGAGGTGGACGAGATCCTCCGCTCGATGAACGCGGGCGCGTCGGATCGGGTGGACGGCATCCGGCGCGACCTGGCGAAGCGGCGCGATGTGCTGCGGCGCGACATCGCCGCCGCGGTGCATCTGGCAATCGTCGCCGTGCGCTCGGTGCCTGACGCTGCGGCGCCGTTGCTCGAGTGGACGCGCGAACACGAGCGGGCGAACGATGACCGCTATCACTCGCATCTTCATTCGCAGTCGGACGAAGCAGCGCTCGCGGTGCCGATCGAGGCGCCGATCTACGCCGACGATGCGATCGAAGTCGAAGGCTTCCGGCTGCTCAACGCCTGCTTCGACGCCGCGCTCAAGCGCGATCCGCGGGTCATCGCCTTCGGCGAGGATGTCGGGAAGCTGGGCGACGTGAACCAGGGGTTCGTCGACTTGCAGGCGCGCTACGGGCTGCTCCGCGTCGGCGACGCCGGCATCCGCGAGTGCACGATCATGGGCCAGGCGATCGGGATGGCGATGCGCGGGCTGCGTCCGATCGCCGAGGTGCAGTATCTCGACTACCTGCTCTACGCGCTGCAGATCATGTCCGACGACCTGGCGACGCTGCGCTACCGGACGAAGGGCGGGCAGAAGGCGCCGGTCATCGTGCGGACGCGCGGGCACCGGCTCGTCGGCATCTGGCATTCCGGCTCGCCGATGGGGATGATGGTGCACGCGCTGCGCGGGATGTACATCCTCGTGCCGCGCGACATGACGCGTGCCGCCGGCTTCTACAACACCCTGCTCCGCGGCGACGATCCGGCGATCGTGGTCGAGGTGTTGAACGGCTACCGGCTCAAGGAGAAGCTCCCGGCCAATATCGGCACCTTCACCATGCCGTTAGGCATCCCCGAGATCATCCGCGAGGGCACCGATCTGACGGTGGTGACCTACGGCGCCTGCTGTCCGATCGCGGTCGAGGCGGCGCGACTGCTCGAGGAGAGCACCGGCGCGAGCGTCGAGGTGATCGACGTTCAGTCGCTGCTCCCCTTCGACCGGAACGGCATGATCGTCGAGTCGCTGAAGAAGACGAGCAAGGTGCTCTTCCTCGATGAGGATGTGCCGGGCGGGGCGACCGCGTACATGATGCAGGAGGTGCTCGAGCGGCAGGGTGGCTTCCACTGGCTCGATACGCAGCCGCGGACGCTGGCTGCGTCGCCGCACCGGACGGCGTACGGGCGCGACGGCGATTACTGGTCGAAGCCTAACGTCGAGACGGTGTACTCCGCGATCTACGCCATGATGGGCGAAACCGATCCGGCGGTCAGACACCGAGCGCCGGATACCCCGCCGGATCCGTCTCGCCCATCATTGCATACATCGCGGAATACACCGTCTCGACGTTAGGCTTGGACCA
>JBKJQR010000068.1:0-2822 GCA_046593895.1 Gemmatimonadaceae bacterium
CCGGCTCGTCGCCGCCGACCCATACTCGGCCGTCCACGCTCAGGCGCTGATGCGCGCGCTCGACGCCGCCGGAGATCGCGCCGGCGCGGCCCACCACGCGGCCGAGCATGTCCGCCGCTTGCGCGCCGACCTCGACCTCCCACCCGATCCCGGCGTGGCCGCGCTGGCCGAGAACCTTCGCACAACCGTTAGGCGCCCGGCGGCGGTCATCGCCGACGACCGCAGCGGCTCGCCGGCGGTCGCGGTGCTGCCGTTTCTCAACATCAGCGCCGAGCCCGCGGATGAATACTTCGCCGACGGCATCACCGAGGATGTCATCGCGCAGCTCTCGAAGATCCGTGCACTCAAGGTGATCTCGCGGACCTCCGTCATGCCCTTCAAGGCGCGCCAACAGACCATCAAGGAGATCGGCACCGCGCTTGGCGCGACCGCGCTCCTCGATGGCAGCGTCCGGCATGCCGGCGATAGCGTCCGGATCGTTGCCAAGCTGATTGATGTCGCGACCGACCAGCACCTCTGGGTGGAAACCTATGACCGGAAGCTGACCGACATCTTCGCAATCCAGGCCGACGTCGCGCTGCAGATCGCGGCGGCGCTCGAGGCAGAACTGTCCCGCGACGAACACGTCCGCGTCCAGCGTGCGCCGACGAACGATGTCCGCGCTTACGAGCTGTTCCTGCAGGGGCGGCAGTGGTTGAGCAAGTACACCGCGGACTCGCTCAACAGCGCGGTCGGGTATTTCGATCGCGCCATCGCCCGCGACCCGGCGTTCGCTGCCGCGTGGGCCAACCTCGCGATGACCTGCACCGAACTGGTTGAGGTGGGGGCCGTCGCGCCCGGTGACGCGTACCGCCGTGCATCGGAGGCGATAGCCGAAGCGCTGACACTCGATCCCGAACTGGCCGCGGCACACGTGACGCGCGGCTATCTCAAGATGGTGCGCGAGTTCGACTGGTCCGGCGCCGAGCATTCGTTCAAGCGGGCATTGCAGCTCAACCCGAATAGCGCCGACGCGTACGACCTGTACGGGCGTCTCTGCTCCGCGCTCGCGCGTTATGACGAAGCGATCGCGCTGCTGCAGCGCGCCCAGGAGCTGGATCCCCTCGCCCACCGCGTCGATGTCGCGACCGCGCTCCTCCGCGCCGGCCGCTTCGACCAGGCTTTGCTCCGGGCCCGCGATGCGGTGGAGCTCGAGCCAAATCTCGATCGCGCCCGTGCGACACTCGGTTGGGCATACATTTTTACGGGACGAACCAACGACGGTCTCGCTGAGATCGAGCGGGCGGTTTCCCTGTCGCCGGCCGTGACGCTGTGGCTTGGCCAGTTGGGCGAGGCCTACGGGATGACCGGCAACGAGGCGAAAGCGCGCGAGATTCTGCGGGAGCTCGAGGCCAGGGCGCAGCACGGGTACGTCGCGCCGTATCATTTTGCCTACGTGCACGCAGGGCTCGGCGAAGCCGACCGGGCGATCGACTGGCTGGAGCGCGCGGTGAAGGAACGATCCGGGCCGGCGTACGGCCTCAAGGGGTCATTCCTGTTCGCCTCGCTCCACGGGCATCCACGTTTTGTCACATTGCTCCGCGAGTTGAAGCTTGCCTAACGCGCTGCGCGACGACGCCGGTCAGTCGCCCGACTGGCTGCCCCTCTTCGACGGCACCACCCTCAGCGGCTGGCGCGGACTGGGGCGCAGCACCGTCCCCTCCGCGCACTGGGTCGTCGACAACGGCACCATCCGCAAGATTCCGAGCGGCGCTGTTCCCGTACAAGCCGACGGCCAGCCCCGCGCCGGCGGCGACCTGATGACCGACGGAAGCTGGCGCGACTTCGAGCTCGAATGGGATTGGAAGGTCGCGGCGGGGGCGAACAGTGGCGTCAAGTACAACGTCAGCGAAGCGCTGTCCGTGGTGCTCGAGCCGACCCACGCCGCGAAGGGCTTCGAGTACCAGATGCTCGACGACGACCGTCATGCCGACGGGAAGCTCCCGACACACCGCGCCGGTGCGCTCTACGACCTCGTCGCGCCCAACGCCACCAAGCGGCTGCACCTGGTCGGCCAGTGGAACAGCTCGCGGATCGTGCTCGCCGGCAATCATGGCGAGCACTGCCTCAACGGTGCGCTGATCGTGAGCTACGACCTCGGTACCCCGGCGATGGACGCCGCCCTCACCGCCAGCAAGTATCATGGGTGGCCCTGGTTCGCCGACCGGCGCGCCGGGCACATCGTCCTCCAGGATCACGGGGACGAGGCCTGGTTCCGCGCGATCCGCATCCGGTCGCTCGCTCCGCGCCGTTAGGCATTCGTTGCAATCCTGCTCTCGCCCTCGCTTCGATTCCCTGCCTTCCGTCTCGCCATGTCACTCGCCGACCGCTCCGTCGATCGCCGCACCTTCCTCAAGACGACATCAGCCGCCAGCGCCGGGATGCTCGTCGCCTCGCGCGCCGGGTCCCTGCTCGCCTTCGACGGCTCGCCTAACGACAAGATCGTCGTCGCCATCATGGGGCTGAACGGCCGCGGCGAGGTCCACCTCCAGAACTTTTCTCTCGCCCCGAACGTCGACGTCGCCTACGTCTGCGACGTGGACCAGCACGTGCTGGCCAAGGGCGTCGAGACCGTGGCCAAGCTGCAGGCGCGTCGTCCAAAGGCGATTGTCGATTTTCGCCGAGCGCTCGAGGACCGGGAGGTGGACGCACTCGTCATCGCGACCCCCGATCACTGGCACGCGCCGGCAGCGATCCTCGCCCTCGCGGCGGGGAAACATGTCTACGTCGAGAAGCCCTGCGGGCACAACCCGCGTGAGGGCGAGCTGCTCGTCGCCGCGCAG
>JBKJQR010000191.1:0-3686 GCA_046593895.1 Gemmatimonadaceae bacterium
AGTCACGAACAATGTCACGCTCAACGCGACGGCGAACCCCGATTTCTCGCAGATCGAAGCCGACGCGGGCCAGGTGCAGTTCGATCCGCGCCGCGCGCTGTTCTTCGCCGAGAAGCGTCCATTCTTCCTCGAGGGGAGCGACCAGTTCGAGACGCCGCACAATCTCGTATACACGCGGCGGATCGTGCAGCCGGTCGCTGCGGTGAAGCTCACCGGAACGATGGCCGGAGTCGGCGTCGGTGTCCTCTCGGCGGTCGATCGCACGATCGGCTCGGCGAGCGGCACCGAGCATCCGGTCTATAACATCGTCAGGGTGCAGCGCGAGCTCGTCGGACAGTCGCGGGTGGGCGCGACGTACACCGACCGGATGGAGGGGAGCAGCTACAACCGCGTCGCCGACCTCGATGGCCGTTACATCTTTGGTGGGATCTACAGCGTGCAGGGGCAGTACGCGCGCAGCTTCACAAAGATCGGCGGCGGGGATGCGTTCGCGGCACCGTTATGGACGACGGTGCTCAGCCGGAACGGCAAGGCATTTGGTCTCCGCTACTCGATGGACGCAGTGAGCGATCGCTTTCGTGCGCGGAGCGGTTTCATCGATCGCGGCGGGCTGGTGAACGTGGTGTTCGACCACCGCTTCACCTGGACCGCACCGGCGGGACGGTGGCTCGAGACGCTGAGCTTCAGTCCCGTGCTGCGGAGCAGCTGGGCATACCAGCACTTCATCGAGCATGGGGACGCGAGCGAGAAGCTCGTGCACCTCAATGCTGCCGCGACTGCGCGCGGTGGTTGGTACGGAGGGTTCGGACTGCTCACCGAGACATTCGGCTATGATCCCGAGCTCTATGCCGGTTACCGCATCCTGCGCGGACCGGGCGACACGCTCGCCTTCCGCGGAACGGCGCGCATCCCGAACCAGGACTGGGTCGCGTCGCTGAGCACGCCCGAATGGCGTACGCTCTCCGCCAGTGCGTTGTACATCTGGGGGCACGACGAAAACTTTTACGAGTGGCAGTCGGCGAACGTCGTGTACGCGAATTACCGCCTGACGTTGCGACCGAGCCAGAAGCTGCGCACCAATGCGACCTACGTCGTGCAGACGTATCGGCGACGACGCGAGGGAACGATGGTCGGCGAGGTCCGGATTCCACGGGTGAAGGTCGAATACCAGCTCGACCGCGCGATCTTCATTCGACTGGTCGGCGAGTATCGATCGGTCGCGCAGGACTCGCTGTTCGACTCCGGTCGCACGGGTCTTCCGCTACTCATCGATGGACGCGCGTCGCCGGCGCAGCTGGACAGCCGCTTCCGCGGCGATTTCCTGTTCTCCTACGCGCCGATGCCGGGAACGGTGCTCTTCGTCGGCTACGGCGCGGGCTACGCCGACCTGAGCGACGCGCCGCGGCCGTACAGCTTTCCGCGGTCGCTCGGCCTGCCGGGCCACACGCGCGAGGACGATGCGCTGTTCATCAAGGCGAGCTATCTCTGGCGGTTGTAGCGCTCGCGGCGCGCCGGCGTTTGGGCTGCCTGGCGTGGAGCGTGCCTAACGTGCGGCGACCGGCTCGGCGGTGCAGGCGGCGCCCGTCTTGTTGTCGATCGACGGGCGGGCGGGGACGGTCGGCAGGTTGATCTCGATGCTGACGTCGGCCGGTGCGCCCGCCTCGACGACGACCGGCTTGAGGATCTTGTCCTTGAGGAACCAGAGCTTGTCGCCACACATGAAGTTGGCGATCTCGATCTCGTAGCTGCCGGGCGGGCGGGGGACGGGTGGCCCAAAGCCGTCCGGTCCGTTGCCGGTGCGGAGGCGCCCATACATCCAGTGGCCGTCAGGCAGGTGCAGCGAGTAGGTGGTCACGAAGTACTTCTTCGACGCCTCGTCAAAGATGCGGACCCGCAGCGCGCCCGCCGTTCCCGGCGTGGCTGCGCCGGGTGGACCGGCGGCGGCCGTGGCCGAGGCGGCTCCGGTAGCGGGCGCCGCAGTGGCGTTAGGCACGGCGGAAGCACCTGCAGCGTTAGGCCTGGCGTTGGCGGCAAACGCCGTCGGGGTGTTGACGGCAACCCTCTTCGCCGTTCTCGCGGCGAGTCGCGCGCCGGCCAGTGAATCCTTCCGTGCCTTGGCCGCGGCCAGCGTCTCGGCGCGTGCGGCCTTCTTCGCCTCTGCCGCGGCCACCGCCTGCGCCCGGATCGAATCGCGCGCAGCCTTCCGCGCCGCGACCTTCGCCTGCGCGGCGGTCAACGTCTCGGCCTTGGCTGAATCGCGCGCCGCGACCTTTGCCTGGGCGGCGGCCAACGTCTGCGCCTTGGCTGAATCGCGCGCCGCCGCCTTCGCTTTCGCCAGCTCGAGCGCCTGCGCCTTGAGCGAGTCGCGCACGTGCGTGCGGGCCAGCGCGTCTGCCTTGATCTTTGCCGCGGCGTCGGCGCGCGCCTGCGCGCGGAGTTGCGCCTTTGTGAGCGGCGTCGCCGGAATCACCGCAGCGACAGCGACCGGTGCGGGCCGGCCGTCGGGAATCGCCGCGACGCTGACCGGATCCTTTGAAACGCGCCGGAGCACGAATCGACCATCGCCATCGGTACCGCGGCGGCGCCACGTCCCCTTCGCCGAGTCGCCCCAAAAAAGACCCCGCATCGAGATGCCGCCGTGGTCGATCCGCGGAATGAAGTCAATCGATACCGAATCGTGGCGGACGTTCCCACTGACCTCGGTCACCATCGAAGTATCGGCATTCCCGAACGGCGTGACGTTGGCCGGCCGAAGGAACGAGTTGCCGAAGAACGACTGGAGATTGAGGCTGTGACGTCCGAAGCGGTCCGTCGGATTCCACCAGGCGGTGTTGCCGAAGGCGATCTCGCCGTTGATCTGGCCGGCCAATGGTGTCGTGCGCGCGCTCGGCGTGCCGAGGTAAAGTTCGATTGTCCAGCGCCCCTCGAGCGCCTTGCTCGGGCTGTCGGCGCCCGGCTGCTGCGCCAACGCGACCGAGCCCGTTGAAGCCAGGGCGACGAGCAAGGCCGCGAGTCTGCGCCGCCCGCTACCGGCGCGCGCGCGCAGTGAAGACGAACCGACAGCCGGTCGCTTGATGTCTGGCGAACAACCCATCCGTATCCTCACCATTTCGATGATCACTGAACGATCGGCGCTGCCGATCCGCCGGGTAACCTGGCAGCGCCCTCGGGATCGCTCAGGGCGCTAGTGCACACGCTACGCCATCGGACGCCAGGACCGCAGCGCCCGGCGGGCCACCCTGACCGGCACCGGTCACCCGGCAAGTATGACGATGATCCCGGCGATCCCGACACATACCGTGATCGCCACCCCGACCAGCGCAAAACGGATCCAGCGCTGATACGGGACGCCGGCCGCGAGGAGGACGGCCATCATCGCCCCGTTGGTCGGCGTGAGGAGCTCCGTCAGCCCGGCGCCCATCTGGTAGGCGACCACCGCGGCGAGCCGCGGCAGGTGGAGCAGGTCGGCCAGGGGAGCGAACACCGGCATCGTCAGCACGGCCTGGCCGCTCACGCTCGGCACAAAGACATGGATCAGCGCGTGGGCGGGAATCATCAGCAACACGGCGCCCGCCGGCGACGCGCTGCCTAACGACGCGGCCAGCCACTGGAGGATCGTGTCGATGACGTGGCCGTCACTGAGCACCAGCGAGATGCTGCGGGCGACGCCGATCAGCACGCACGCC
>JBKJQR010000090.1:0-8890 GCA_046593895.1 Gemmatimonadaceae bacterium
CGTCGCGGCGCAGATCGTTGGCGGCTTCCTCGGTGGCGTGATTGTCTGGCTCACCTACCTGCCGCACTGGGGAGTGACTGCGAACCCTGACGCGAAGCTCGCCGCCTTCTGCACGAATCCGGCGATCCGTAACCGTAGCACCAACATCGTCTCCGAGATGGTCGGGACGTTCATGCTCGTGCTCGGGCTCCTCGCGGTGCTGTCGCCGGCCAACCTGCTGCCGGGCTCCGATCTCGCGAAGGGTTTCGGCCCGCTCCTCGTCGGCGTGATCGTCTGGGGAATCGGGCTCTCGCTTGGCGGACAGACAGGATACGCAATCAACCCGGCGCGCGACCTCGGTCCACGCATCGCCCACGCCGTGCTGCCGATTCCTGGCAAGCGCGGGTCCGACTGGGGATACGCGTGGATCCCGGTCCTCGGTCCCGTCCTCGGCGGCGTGCTCGGTGCCGTCTGCTACCGCGCGTTGTGGAATGCCTAACGACCGGCACTCTCTCCCATGAAATACATCCTCGCGCTCGACCAGGGTACGACCAGCTCGCGGGCAATCATCTTCGACCAGGCCGGCGCGATCGTCGCCGTCGCCCAGAAGGAGTTTCCGCAGATCTTCCCGAAGCCGGGCTGGGTGGAGCACGACCCGCGCGACATCTGGTCCACGCAGCTCGGGGTCGCGGCCGAGGCGCTGCAGAAGGCGAGCGTCGGTGCCGGCGATGTCGCGGCGATCGGGATCACGAATCAGCGCGAGACGACAGTCGTCTGGGACCGCGCGACCGGGCAGCCGATCTGCAACGCGATCGTCTGGCAGGACCGCCGGACGGCACGCGCCTGCGACCGGCTCAAGGCGCGCAAGCTCGATCGCGTCATCCGTCGCAAGACCGGTCTCGTGATCGACGCGTATTTCTCGGCGACCAAGGTGCAATGGATTCTCGCCAACGTCCCCGGTGCGCGGGCGCGCGCTGCACGCGGCGAGCTGGCGTTCGGCACAGTGGACTCGTGGCTCGTCTGGAACCTGACGGCGGGCAAGGTCCACGTGACCGACGTGACGAACGCGTCGCGAACGATGCTCTACGACATCGCGAAGGGTGATTGGGACGACGAGCTGCTGAAAATCTTCGGCGTCCCGCGCTCGATGCTGCCCGAGGTACGCTCATCGAGCGAGGTGTATGGGACGACCACACTGCTCGGCGGATCGATTCCGATCGCGGGCATCGCCGGCGATCAACAGGCGGCGCTGTTCGGGCAGGTCTGCACGAAGCCGGGGATGGTGAAGAACACCTACGGGACCGGCTGCTTCATGCTGATGAACACGGGCACGAAGCCGATCGCGTCGAAGAACAACCTGTTGACGACGGTCGCCTGGCGGATCGGCTCGCGGACCGAGTACGCCCTCGAGGGGAGCATCTTCATCGCCGGCGCGGTGGTGCAGTGGCTCCGCGACGGTCTCGAGATCATACGCGCGGCGCCTGACGTCGAAGCGCTGGCGGCGAGTGTCCCGCATACCGACGGCGTCTACTTCGTGCCGGCGTTCGCCGGACTCGGTGCGCCGCACTGGGACCAGTACGCGCGCGGGACGATGGTCGGCCTGACGCGTGGCACGACCAAGGCGCACATCGCGCGCGCGGCGCTCGAGAGCATCGCGCTCCAGGTGATGGACGTGCTCAAGGCAATGGAAGCCGACGCGAAGATCAAGCTCAAGGAGCTGCGCGTGGACGGGGGCGCGAGCGCGAACAACCTGTTGATGCAGCTGCAGGCCGACCTGCTCGGCGTTCCCGTCGTCAGACCGCGGGTATCGGAGACGACAGCGTTAGGCGCGGCGTACCTGGCGGGGCTCGCCGTTGGCTACTGGAAAAACCAGGCGGACATCGCGCGGCAGTGGCAGGCCGACAAGCGATTCACGCCGAAGATGAAGCCGGCGGAGCGAAAGCGGGTGGCAAGCGGCTGGGAGAAGGCGCTCGAGCGGGCGAAGGGGTGGGAAGAGGGGTGAGTGACGGGCGCCGGCCGGGCTCCGGGCCGGTCGGCTATTCCTCCTTCGTGCCGCTGCCGATGGAGCGCCGGCCGGTGATTTCGGTCGCGTGCACACCGAAGACGTAATCTCGGGCAGGGGTCGGATCGCTGTGCCTCAACGCCCGTGGAAGCATCTGGCGCAGCGCGCTGACGGCCCGTGCGTAGTCCCACGCGGCGAGCGGCGAGTTCGGATAGAACGGACCCTTCACGACGACGCTTTCCCAGTCGAACATCCCCTGCACTTCGTCCGCCTCGAATGCACACCACTGGGCGGGTGCCACACTCAGCAAATCTGCATCGGCGCTCGTCCGGCCAAAGATCCACGGGGCATCGTAGACGTAGTGGATCGGTTCGAGCTGCACCCGGTCGCGCAGCGTGAATGCGATGCGGCCGACATGGTTGCGGCCAAGCAATGCCTCCGCCTCGCCACTGGTCAGTTCACGAACAATCGGCATCTCTTCGACAGCCATTTTCTCCTCCTGCTCACCGTGATCCTGTGAACCTATCTCGTGGACCGCGTCACGCGCTCCCTGCTGATGGCGACGCCGGACGCGCAGCGGTCCCACGATTGCCAGAGTGTTGATCAGTGCGACGCGCTTACTGATCATCTCCGCCCCGCCGACGAGCCAGTCGAGAGGAACGGCGTCGCCAGTAGCGCCGGAAAGCATCGGGTGTAATGGGATCGACTGGAGCCGGTGACGATCAACTCAATGTCCGTGCACGGACACGATCGACAGCGTGCGGCGGCGGGGGACGCCAGGCACCTGCTCAGCAAGCCGTCTGATGCACGCGCGCGTGGGCGGTATCGATGGACGCACGATCCGCCGCAACCGTCGCACCTTTCACGGCCGCCTCCTGCAAGAGATCCGCGCTCGCCGCGAGGAGCTGTCGTCGCACAAGCGAATGCGTGTGAGAGCCGATCCTTGCAATGACCGAGAGGAGATGAATCGAAACGCCGACATCCGCGCTGGCGCTTCGTCGCAGCTCGTCGAGACCGATTTCGAGGAGGGCCTGGTACGAACGCCCGGGCACGATCAAACGCTCGATGTTCTCGACGATCCACACCGGCGGCTCGATTCGGCGCGGCCCAAGGCGGATGAGAATTGCCCCGAGTGTGTCGATTGCGGTCACGGCGGTCGTCGCGTCATTGACGCCGGGGGACAACGCCTTGTTCGCGATATCAACGACCTGCTGTATGCCGAATGATGCGTCGTCATCAATGGTGCGATAGGCACCAACGGTGCACGCGTCGGTCAGCGCGGTGTCGGCCTCCGCTGCGCCAAACGTTCCCTTCCCAGCGTCCAGCGCTCCCGGCCCGAGCGACGCAGTGGCAAGCATCGGTGTTCCTTCGACGACGTAATCGCCGACGCAGTACTCGAGGCGTACGACCGCGTTGCGCCGGCACGCCCAGGCGACCAGCGCATCGCTATCGATGTGTTGCAGGTACCCCGACGCGTGCGCGTCCGTCCACCGCCATTGCAGCCCTTCCCCCCCGCTGCCGGCACGCCGGGCCGGCGCGGCGGTGGTTTCCATGTCCGGGTAGGACCGGTCGATCACCGCGATCGTTTCACCCCGGACTCGCGCCAACACCTGCGATGCCTGAAGTGACTCAGCGATGTGATGGATGAAATAGACGAGAAATCCGATCGAGGCGATCGCGAGTGCGAACGCGCCGAGCACACCGAGGCCCGGGATGAAGAGCAGGTCGACCTCACCGCGGATCGTCCGGATGAGAACAAGGCAGTAGACGAACGTACCCGCCAGCATGCCGAGCATGATCTGGCTCGGCCGATCGCTCAGAAAGTTGCGAAGAATACGCGAGGTATACTGGCTGGACGCCTGCGCCACGGCGACGATCGTGATCGAGAACGTGACGCCAGCGATCGTCGCCATTGATCCGGCGATGGTCGACAGCATGCTACGCGAACTCTGCGCATCCGCGCCGAAGAGCCGCGGAAAGCGAATCAGGAGATCGCGCGGCACGAATGCCGAGAGTTGAACCATTCCGATGGCCGATACGAAGGCCGCCAGCACCATCCCGGCCGGCACAACCCACAAACTCGAGCGCCAGCGATTCCATCTGGCGCGGAAGCCTCGAATCATCTGGAGTCGTTTTCCGTGGCCGCGACGGTCGGCGAAGCGCCGGCCTTGAGCAGATCGTGCTCGTCGGTCTTGCGAGACAGGCGTGCCTGCTCTTCGATCACCTTCGCTTCGCTATGGAGCCCGCCCTCGGCTTTCGTCG
Organism: Gemmatimonadaceae bacterium; assembly: GCA_046593895.1. Taxonomy (GTDB): domain Bacteria; phylum Gemmatimonadota; class Gemmatimonadetes; order Gemmatimonadales; family Gemmatimonadaceae; genus JABFXC01. Next base: position 4,244 of record JBKJQR010000090.1, read on the forward strand.
ATACGATGTCGGCGCTCGGTGCGCTCGAGGAACGCTCGGCGGGAGCGGCGTTGGGGATCTCGCGTGCAAGCGGAACGCCATTGGGAAAGATGATCTCTCGCGCTGCGTCGGGCATCGAAATGCCATGTTGCTGAAACTCGCGTTTCACCATCCGGATGACCGACGATCTGACCTTCAGCCAGCTGTTCTTGCTTCCATCGAGCCAGAAATACACGCGCAAATTGACCGTCGATGCGCCCAGGCTGTCGACGAGTACCGACGGCTCGGGATCGCGAAGCACCGCCGGGTGTTCATCGAGCACGCGGCGGGCGATCTCCTGCGAGTCAGCAATGACGTCGTCGTAACCGATGCCGATATCGAATGATTCGCGACGATTGGAGTTGGTCGTGTAGTTTCTGAGATTGCTCTTGTAAACCGTCGCATTCGGGATCTGCACGACATTGCCATCGAGATTCATCATAACGGTCGTCCGCATGTTCAGCTGCTGGACGTACCCCGTAACGCCAGACACCTCGATCAGGTCCGCCGGTTCGAACGGACGCTGAATGCTGAGGAAGATGCTCGCGAGAAAGTTTTCGGTGATGTCACGGAACGCGATCCCGACGGCGAGTCCAATGAGCCCCGTTCCGCCGACGATGGTCAACGCGAGCTGCGTAAGTCCCATGACGCGCAGGATCACATAGACGCCGAGCAGAAGAACCAGCACCCCGGCGGCGCGGGCCGCAACGGTTCGAAGCAGCTTGACCTTGACACGGCGATGCAGGGCGCGACGCGTTCCCCGCGCCGCGACCACGGCCGCGCCGAGCGACAGCAGGAGGACGATGGCGCCAAACGCGACCGACGGCAGCGCGCCAATCATATCGCGCCAGAGCACCACGACTCCGTGCGACGCGGGGCGAAAGTCCCACATCGACGGACCGGGAACCGAGATCCGATTGACCACGGCCACGACATCCTGCGTGTTGCGCGCGAGATCACCGGCCCATATTCGCAACTTCTCAGTCGAGGCTGTTCCGTCGAGGAACACCACGCCCGATTGAACGCGAACATGCGGGGTCACGAACCAGCCCGTCGCCTCGAGGACGCTCTGGAGACGCCGGCGAATCTCCTCATCGCGCGCCACCGGATTGACGTCGACCTTCGTCGGCGCGAGCGAGAGATCAGCTGATGCCACCTTGGAATTGGAGGGCGCGCCGGCGGGCGACGCGCTGTCTTGCGCCGCCAACGCCGGCGCGGCCGCGCACAGACGCAACGCGATCATGGCCGCGGCGGCGAAGATTCGTCGGAGCGATCGCTGCGCCGGCGCGAGACCGCTGCCCGAGCAAGCGAGTTTACGTAAGCTCAAGGGCCAATGCCTCCAGTCAGTAACGCGCAGCGTCGAGCGGGCAAGAACCGCTCCAATGATGGTGGCGCCAGCAGCGCCTGGCGAGCATCCCAGTCAGCAGTGCTCGAAATCGGCGCGTCTTCCCGCCGAGCCGTGGCGCGCGGTGCCCACCGCCTAACGGCGTCCAGCGCCGCTGACGGGAAAGGACGAGCCTAAATGGAGAGTGCGGGGGTCCCGCACAACGTCCACTTCACGACCGAGCGCGCGTGGCGGACGGTCCGGTCGCGGGCCTTCCCGATGGAACGATCCCCCCCGAGCGCGCACCGGCCGCGGTACCCAGACCGCGGATGCTCGGCTGGTGCGTCGGGAGCCGTCAGTGCGTGCCGTTAGGCGGTCCTCTTGCCGCGCCGGCTCCGGACGACGAGCTCGCACGCCCGGTCGCCGTCCAGCATGCAGCGGGTTTGCGTCACTGTCACTGACTCGCCAAACTCGGTGGCGATGCCGTGAACAATTCCCACGGCAACGGCGCAGAGTCGGCGGGGCGACGTATAGTGGACAATCACCTCATCGGGAGCGACCCGACGAGCCGTCAGGTATGGCGGGCCTGCCGTCGGATCACGGAGGCGGACTGCAGTGTGGATGTGCTCCTCGGTGTGCTCGACGACGTCGAGCGTTCGCCACCCGCTATCGAGCAGGGGTGCGTAAACGCGCAGTAGCGTCGGTGCGAGGAACTTGCCAAACGCTTCGAGCAAATCCTGGGCGGGTGTGTTCGTCAACGACGACGCCGCGGCAACGACCGCAAGGACGTCATCGTCGGCATAGATCCGATCGATGGGCGGTCGCTCGGCGAGAGAGACGCCGGCAGTGCGGATTACGTTCGCCCAGGCGTCGCGGCCATGGCCGTCGACGACGAACTGGCGCAGCTGATTGACGATCAGACCGTGCATTACGCGGGGGCGTCAACGTGGGAAAAGGTCGCGCCGATTACCGGCCGCGATCGGCGATCCGCGACGGCGAGCCTCGCGCGCGGTTCGGTCAACAATGGCACCTCCAGAAGGTCGCACGCAATGCGCAATCAGGGACTCGGGCGATACACGAGGAGGCGCAGCGCGTCGCACAGCGGTTTCACGATCGCCGGATCCGTGGCGAGCGCATCGTCCGACTGATTGCGCGGCACGGCAATCGCCACCGACGCCTCGTCGACCAGCGTGACCGACATCGTGCGCAGTGTCTCCGCCAGTGCGGCTATCGCGTGCGTCGCGTGCGGTGCCGTGTTGATCAGTGCGACGCGCTTCCCGATCATCTCCTCCCCACCGACGAGCCAGTCGAGCGCGTTCTTGAACATGCCGGAGACGCCGTGCGCGTACTCCGGGCTCGAGATCAGCACCGCGTCCGACGCCGCGATCGCCGCGCGGAGCGCCCTGACAACGTGCGGCAGCGCCGGATCGTCGAACCCACGATCGAGGTCGGGGTTGAAGAACGGGAGTGCGTCCAGCCCGGGACGCACCTCCACGATGATGGGCGGCGGTGCGACGCGAGCGGCCACGCGGAGAATCGCGCTGTTGGACGACGCGGCGCGAATGCTTCCGGAAAGTGCGAGGATCTTCAGCATGATGCGGGCTCCGCGACGAATGCCCGGGACCGCCTGCCTAACGCTCGACCGGCAGGGCGATGCGCGGTTGATCGACCGGGCCGGGTCGCGTGATGCGCTCGGAGAGGTGGAACCACGGAATGCCGAGTACCGAGACTTCGGCGAAGTTGTGCAGCGTGCGTCCATCGGAGTCGAGGTACAGCCACTGTTCCATGTACACCCGCGGCCACCGGATCCTGTAGCGAAGGTGGAGCAGGTTTCCGGCGACGTCGGTGCGGACCGCGCCCGATGCATCGCTCAACGTGGCCGTGTATCCGCGGGCGCCGCGGCGGAGCAGCCAACGCCGCGTCTCGACGCTGCCGTCACGAATCGTGATCGTCTGATCGAGTTGCAACGTGCTGTCGGCGAGGACGCGCCCAACGCCGTCGACGGTGAGCCGCCGCCCCGCCGCGAAACGACCATCGAGCGTACCCTCACCCCGCGTCTGCCCGGTAAAGAACGCGACCGGATCGAGTACCGGTTGTGGGGCGCGCGGTGGTCGCGGAGCGAGCGGCGCGAGGCAACCGGTCATGAAAATGCACGCTGCCAACGACGAGCCGAGCTTGAGACCAGATGTCATCGCCAACGAGCCGTGAGAGGAACGGCGTCGCCAGCAGCGCCGGAAAGAATCGGGTGTAATGGGATCGACTGGAGCCAGACACGGTCAACGCAATGTCCATGCGCGGGCACGATCATACGATCGCCGCTCCAGGAAGTACCACGCTTCGAGCGGAAACCCTATTCATGATGTCGTGTGGACCTGCGGACCGTTTCGTGCGACGGCACACGTTCTCAACCGCAGCGTGGAGGAGCGCGTGAAAGAGGGAGCGTCCCGGTGGTGGTTTCCCGCGCTGGCGATCGGCGCGGTCGCTGGTCTCGCCTCGACGGAGCGCCGCCGCGCACTGCGGCAGCGGGCGGGTGGCGCTCACCGGCGCGGTCTGCCTAACGGCGACGGCGAACGACTCGTGACCAACCTCGCGATCGCGGGCATTACCGCGGCGGTGACGCAGGTGGCCATGGGGCCGGTCGTGCAGCCGCTCACGCGGTGGGTCGAGCGAGAGCGCGCCGGACTCACGCAGCGGCTGCCGCTCCCGCGCTGGGCCCGCGATGCGGTTGCCGTGCTGCTGCTGGACTACACGCTCTACCTGTGGCACGTCGTGGAGCACCGGTCACCGTGGCTCTACCGATTTCACCAGGTGCATCACGCCGACCTCGCGCTCGACGTGTCGACGGCCGCGCGCTTTCACGTCGGCGAGTTTCTCGCGTCGGTGCCGTGGCGGGCAGCGCAGGTTGCCGTCATCGGGGCGTCGCCGCGCGCCGTCGCGGTCTGGCAGCGCCTCACGATGCTCTCGGTCCTCTTTCACCATTCGAACGTTAGGTTGCCGCTGGCTCTCGAGCGGCGGCTCGCCAACATCGTCGTCACGCCGCGGCTGCACGGCATCCACCACTCAATCGTGCAGGAGGAGCAGGACTCCAACTGGTCGAGCGGGCTGACGCTCTGGGACCGGCTGCACGGTACCCTCCGCGCGAACGTCGCGCAGGACGAGATCGAGATCGGCGTCGCCGCGTACCGCAAGCCGGAAGACGTGTCGCTCGGGCGCAGCCTCGCCATGCCGTTCGAGCCGCTCTCCGCCGCCCGCCGGCCCGATGGAACGATCCCCCAGCGCGCACCGGCAGCGGTACCGCGAGCGCG
>JBKJQR010000104.1:0-4310 GCA_046593895.1 Gemmatimonadaceae bacterium
GGCGGCGCGGTCTATTCGCCGGCGATCACCGACTTCGTCTACATGGTGCGCGGCACGTCGTACATGTTCGTCACCGGGCCGAACGTCGTGAAGACGGTGACGCACGAGGACGTGACGATGGAGGAGCTCGGCGGCGCCGACACGCACGGCTCAGTGTCGGGCGTGTCCCACTTCACGCACGACTCCGAACTGGCATCGTTGCAGGCGATCCGCGACCTGTTCCGCTACGTACCGCAGAACAACGTCGACGAGCCGCCGCGCGGCAAGGGCACCGACCGGCGCGACCGGCGCGACGAGGCGCTGCTCGATGTGGTGCCCGACCACCCGAACAAGCCGTACGACATGCACGAGGTCATCCGCCGCGTGGTTGACGACGGCGAGATGTACGAGGTGCACAAGGATTTCGCCGGCAACATTCTCTGCGGCTTCGCGCATCTCGGCGGCTACAGCGTCGGGATCGTCGCCAACCAGCCGGCGGTCCTCGCTGGTGTGCTCGACATCAACGCATCGGCCAAGGCGGCACGGTTCATCCGCTTCTGCGACGCGTTCAACATCCCGCTCGTGACGTTCGAGGACGTGCCCGGATTTCTGCCCGGCGTGGCCCAGGAGCACGGCGGGATCATCAAGCACGGCGCGAAGCTGCTCTACGCCTATTGCGAGGCGACGGTGCCGAAGCTGACGGTCATAACGCGCAAGGCCTATGGTGGCGCGTACGACGTGATGTCATCGAAGCACATCCGTGGTGACTACAACATCGCCTGGCCGACGGGTGAGATCGCGGTGATGGGTCCGAAGGGCGCTGTCGAGATCCTCTTCCGGAAGGAGATCAACGACGCCGCCGATCCGAAGGCGGCGATGGACGAGCGGGTCGCCGAGTACACGGAGAAGTTCGCCAACCCGTATGTTGCCGCGGCGCGCGGCTACGTCGATGACATCATCGACCCGCGCGACACGCGACCGCGCCTCATCGACGCGCTCGACACACTGCGCAACAAGCGCGATCGCAATCCTCCGAAGAAGCACGGCAATATCCCCCTTTAACTGCAGCCATGAGCCATTCGCCGTGAGCAGTGAGCTACGGCGTGACCGCGGGGGCTCAACGCTGACGACGAATCGCACGGCTGACGTTCATCGCAAGGTTGACGTTCAATGTTCTCGAAAGTCCTGATCGCCAATCGCGGGGAGATTGCGCTCCGCGTGGTGCGCGCCTGCCACGAGCTGGGAGTGAAGACCGTCGCCGTGTACAGCGAGGCTGACGCGAGCGCCCCGCATGTTCGCGAGTCCGACGAGGCGGTGCTGATCGGACCGCCGCCGTCGAGCGAGAGCTACCTGAAGGGCGATCGTATCATCGAAGCGGCGAAGCGCACCGGCGCCGAGGCGATTCATCCCGGCTACGGCTTTCTCTCGGAGCGCGAGTGGTTCGCGCGGGCGGTGCGCGACGCCGGGCTGATCTTCGTTGGTCCGCCGGCGGAGGCGATCGCCGCGACCGGGAGCAAGATCGCGGCGCGGCAGCTGGCGATCGCCGCCGGGGTGCCCGTCGTTCCGGGGACGACCGAAGCGTTAGGCAGCGCCGCCGAGGCGCTCGATGCGGCGACACGATTCGGGTTTCCGGTGCTCCTCAAGGCGGCGGCCGGCGGCGGCGGGAAGGGAATGCGCGTCGTCCGCGAAGCATCGCAACTCGCGTCCGCGCCCGGTGCGGCGCGCCGTGAGGCAAAGAGCTCGTTCGGCGATGACGCGGTCTATGTCGAGAAATACGTCGAAGGGCCGCGTCATGTCGAGATCCAGGTGCTCGGCGACAGCCACGGCAGGATGCTGTCGTTAGGCGAGCGCGAGTGCTCGGTGCAACGGCGTCACCAGAAGATGATCGAAGAGGCGCCGAGCGTCGCCGTCTCGCCGGCGCTCCGCAAGGCGATGGGCGACGCGGCGATCAGATTTGCCGCGGCGGCGGGCTACGTCAACGCCGGGACGTGCGAGTTCCTGCTCGACAGGGACGGACAGTTCTACTTCCTCGAAATGAACACGCGGGTGCAGGTCGAGCACCCGGTCACCGAGCTGGTGACGGGAATCGACATCGTGCAATGGCAGCTGCGCATCGCCAGCGGCGAGCGATTGCCGTTCGCGCAAGACGAGATCGTGCCGCGCGGCTGGGCGATCGAGTGCCGGATCACGAGCGAAGATCCGGCGAATGGATTTCTGCCCTCGACCGGGCGGATCGAATATCTCCATGTTCCGGGCGGGCCCGGCGTGCGCTGGGATGGCGGCATCGAAACGGGGAGCACCGTCGGACTCTTTTACGATCCGATGCTCGCGAAGCTCATCGTCTGGGCGGAGACACGCGACGCAGCGATCGACCGCATGCATCGGGCGCTGCTCGAATTGACGATCGATGGCGTGGACAGCTCACGCGACTTTCACCTGCGCGTCATGGAAGACGCGGAATTCCGGCGCGGCGACATCGAGATTCAGTGGCTCGAGCGGCGGTTACCCTCGCTGCTCGCGGCGGCGCCCCCTGAGGATGGTCGCCGCATCGCCGCAATCACGGCCGCCCTCCTCGCCGACGCCGAGCGGCGGGGGCGCAGCAGCGGCGGGCGGGAACCGCTGCCTAACGCGCGCGGCTCGAGCACGTTGGCTGTTGCGGGCGCGGAATCGTCGGGGGGGAGTGGACGCAACGAGCGGTGGCTCGATGTCGCGCGTCGCGAGGCGCTGCGATGAGTGCGTTCGGCTTCGCCGACGTGGCGATCGACTCGATTGCGGCGGGTGGCGATGGCGTTGGCCGCAGCGACGGTCGGGTGGTGTTCGTTCCGCGATCGGCGCCTGGTGACGTCGCGCGGCTCAGGCTCACCGCGAAGGCACGATTCGCGCGCGGCGAGATCGTCGACCTGCTGCAGCGATCGAGCGAACGGGTCGAGCCACCCTGCCCGCACTACACCGCCGATCGCTGTGGCGGCTGCCAGCTCCAGCACCTTTCGTACGATGCGCAGCTCGTTGCCAAGGGCCGGATCGTCGTCGAAACGCTGGCCCGTATCGGCAAGCGCAACGTGACGCTCGCCGCGATTCACCCGAGCGCGACGGCGTGGCGGTACCGCCGCAAGCTGACGCTCGCCTTGCGACGCAAGGGCGACGGAAGCTGGATTGCCGGCCTCCATCCGTACGACGATCCGGCCGCCGTCTTCGCGTTAGGCGACTGCCCGATCACCGATGAACGAGTGCTGGCAACGTGGCGCGGTATCATGAGCGCCGCGCGCCTCCTGCCTGACGCTCCGCGCCTCCGCGGCGCCGTGCGCCTGCTCGACGCTGGTGCGTCGTTCGTGCTCGAGGGCGGCCACCACTGGTCGGCGGGCGAAGCGCTGCTCGAAGCCGTCCCCACACTTCGCGCGATCTGGTGGGCCGCTGACGACTCGCGTCCGCGGCTCCTTGCCGTGCGCGACGACGCGGCGACGACGGGCGCGAGCTTCGCGCAGGTGAACGTCGCAGTGGGCGAGGCGCTGCACGACCACGTCGTCGCCCGTGTTGCGGCTTACGATCCGTCGACGGTGATCGATGCCTACGCAGGGACAGGCGACACCGCGGTGCGTTTCGCCGACGCCGGCGCGCGTGTCACCGCGATCGAGCTCGATCGCGACGCGGCGGCGTTCGCGGGCACGCGCCTCGCAGCGCCGTCGCGATCGGTGGCCGGCCGGGTCGAAGACCAGATCGAAGCGGCGATGCCGGCTGACGTGATCGTGATCAACCCACCGCGCAGCGGGATCGACGCGCGCGTGGCCGAGGTGCTGCAGCGGGCGAACCCAGCGCCGCGCGCAGTTCTTTACGTGAGTTGTGATCCCGCGACACTGGCCCGCGATCTCGCCCGGATGCCTCGCTATCAGGTCGCGAGCGCAGTCGCATTCGACATGTTTCCGCAGACCGCGCACGTCGAAACGGTGTGCGAGCTCGTGCCGGAGGCGAGATGAAGTACATCGTCACCGTGAACGGTGAGCGCGTCGAAGTGGAGGTCTCCGCTGAAGGCGCGCGCGTGGACAGCGCCGACGCGCCGGCCCATCTGGGCGATCTGGAGGGAACGCCGGTTCGCCTCGTGACGATCGGCGACGAAGTACACCGCGTCGTCGTCCGCCGCGGGGATGCGCGGGGCCGCTACACGCTGTCGCTCGACGGACATCGCTACGAGGTGGAAGCGGTCGACGAGCGCACGCACGCAATTCGTGAACTGTCGGGCGCGGCAGCTCTCCCCGCCGGGCCGGCGCCGCTCAAGGCGCCAATGCCGGGGCTCGTCATCCGGGTGAACGTGGCGATTGGCGATTCCGTCGCGGCCG
>JBKJQR010000176.1:0-5336 GCA_046593895.1 Gemmatimonadaceae bacterium
GCGCGCGACCGTCCTGCTCCAGGGAGAAAGCGGGACCGGGAAGGAGCTGTTTGCCCGGGCCATTCACGACCAGAGCGATCGCCGCGACCAGCCATTCATCAAGCTGAATTGCGCCGCATTGCCTGAGGGACTCATCGAGAGCGCGCTATTCGGCCACGAACGCGGCGCGTTCACTGGAGCGGTGAGGCGGGTCGAGGGTGCGTTCGAGCGGGCGCACCGCGGAACGCTCCTCCTCGACGAGATCAGCGAGATGCGCGTCGACCTTCAGGCGAAGCTGCTCCGGGTGCTGCAGGAGCAGGAGTTCGAGCGCGTCGGCGGCACCACGCCGATACGGGTCGACGTGCGGATCATCGCGACGACGAACCGTGATCTCGCCGCACTCGCCGCGGAGGGGGCGTTCCGGCAGGACCTGTATTACCGGTTGAGCGCGATGCCGATCGTGATCGCCCCGCTCCGCGATCGCGCCGCTGATATTCCCGCGCTCGCCTGCCGGTTTGCGATGCGGACCGCGGCCGAACTCGGGAAGGAGGTCCACGGCATCGCGCCGGACGCGATCGAGCTGCTGCAGCAGCACCGCTGGCCGGGCAACGTGCGCGAGCTCCAGCACGCCGTCGAACGAGCGGTGATTCTCAGCGCGGACGCGGTGCTCGCCGCAAAAGTCTTCGACATTGCACAGCAACCGATGATGAAGGCGCCGGATTCTGCCGCGAACGTGACGGACAGCGATGGCGCTCGCCTCGCGGCACCCGGCGGCAGTCACGCACTGGAGCTGCCATCGCTCAACGTCGCCGACGCGGAGCGGGTGCTCATTCAGCGCGCGCTCCTTGCATCGCGGCAAAACCGCACGCGGGCTGCGGAGCTGCTTGGCATCAGCGTCCGGACACTCCGCAACAAGCTCAATGTCCGGCCGGAGACTGCGGATTCCCCGGATCGAGACGACGGCGACCCAGCCTGACGCCTAACGGCGGGCCGGGCGCTCCCCGTTGGCGGGCCCGTCGCCCGAGTCGGGTCGGTCGTCTGCATTCGGCTTCGCCTTCCCGACGCGCCCGGTATCGGCAGGGCCGACCGGCACGTCGCCGATCTTCCAGCTGCCAAGCGGCGGTGTCAGGCGCTTCTTGACTACCTCGGCCTGATCGCAAAGCACGGCGACTTCCGCGTCCGACCAGCCCTGCCAGTCCGCGGGGTAGGGGCACAGGCGGCGCTTTTCCACGCCATCGACTCGCTCGAACACGATCCACCCTTCGGCCAGGTCGCGCATGTAATCCTCGGCGCGGGTCTTGGGATGGATCTGGCCGGCCGCGACATCCCACGCCTTCCACCGATGTCCGCCGGGTCCATCGAACTCGCGAAGCGACATGGTCTCCTCCAGGATGGACCCGTTGGAAAGGCAGAAACAGGGCCAGCGCGCCGGACATATTCGTCTGTCTTTTGGCGCCGCCGCCGCGTCGCCCGATGCCGTCCATTGGTCGGACGTTTTCGGCCTGGGCGGTAGGCAATTCTCGCCGTCCAGCCGCCGGCAGTTGTTGCCAGAACGGACAAATCTGCCGACAATCATACGTTTGTGGATTCCCAAAAACGCTTCAATAAGACACTCTATGTGAATATGTTATGGATTTTATCAGAACTAATTGATGATATTAAATCGTCTGGCACTGCGCGTGCTTTTGTCAGCATCGTGCGACGACCCCTCTCTCCACGCAGCCCGGCCAGATCACCCGGAAATTCCGCGAGGAATGGGGTGCATTCAAGCGAGCTGTGGACTGCGTTCGCTGCCGGTGAAAGCGCCGCCCGCGACGGTCTGCTCGCCGACCACCTGGGGCTCGTTCATTTCGTGGCCCGCCAGATTTTCCGGACTCTGTCCTCCACGGCGGATTTCGAGGAGCTGCTCAGCGCCGGGACCCTTGGCCTGATCGGGGCGCTCGAGAGCTTCGACCGAACCCGTGGACTGGCCTTCAGCACATTCGCGGCACCGAGAATCCGCGGCTCGATCCTCGACGAACTCCGACGGCAGGATCACGTCTCGCGGTCGGTACGGCGGAAGACGCGCGAGCTCGGCGCGGCGCGCGCGAAGTTGACGAGCGCGCTGGGGAGGCCGCCGGTCGATGGCGAACTGGCCGCCGAGCTTCACATCGATGTCGCGCAGGTCTGGAGCTGGCGGACGGAGATCGAAGGTACTGCGACTGTCTCGCTCGATCGCGCCTCGGCCGACAGCGACGGTCGCGCGGTCACGCTGGCCGATACGCTGCCTGACGAACAGCCTTCCATCGACGAGCTGCTGAATCACGAGCAGGAGGTGGCGCAGCTGAAGCTCGCACTCCTCGCGCTCAACGCGCAGGAACGAACGGTGCTCACGCTCTGCTACTACGAGGAGCTGAAGCTCCACGAAATCGCGACCGTACTCGGGGTCACCGAGTCCCGCGTATCGCAGATTCGCACCCGGGCGCTGGCGCGTCTGCGCGCCGCGATGCAGCAGCGCGTCCCGGCGGTCGCCTGAGGGTCAGCGCTTGGCGCTTGGGTTCACCCGCTCGGCGTTGCGGCCGGCGGCGAGCGTCGGCAGGGTGAGGGCGACGCGCAACGCACCGCGTTCCACCTGAACTTCGACCAGGAGGTCAGCAGCGACTCGCGCGATCGCGAGGCGAAGTTCCTCTCCGATTGGTGCGTCGCCCCGAGCGGTGCTCGCGGCCGGCGCCAGCGCATCGCCGTTAGGCAGCGGCGACGCGGATGCTGCCGCGGGCGTCGCCGACGGCTCGGTCGATACTTCCACCCTGACGCGCTCGGCGTCGCCAGCATAGCGGATCACGACGCGGCCACTGTTTGTCCGCGCATGCTGCTTGGCCGCGTCGATGACGAGCAGCAACGCGCGGACGATCTGGATGCGGTTCCCGAAGACCGGCATCGCCTCGCGATTGTACTCGATCGCGCACTCGACCTGGAGGAGTGCGGAGTTGTACGCGTGGAGCGCGACGACATCGGGGAGCAGCGGCTGCAGCTCGACGGCCCCCGCTTCGACCCGGACGTCGCTCGGCACCAGCCGGAGGAGGCGCAGCACGTCGCCGAGGCGGCGAGCCTCGTCGTGCAACGCCTTCGACATCTTGTCGGTCCAGAGCTGGCCGGGGTCGACCAGCCCGGCGATTCCGCCTAACGCTGCGACGCGATTGCTCAGCGCGTGCGCAACGCCGCGAAGAATCGCGTCACGGAGCGCGTCGAAGGGGTTGGGGGAGTCAGCGGTCACGTCAGAGGACGCGCACTACCAGCCGAACGACACGCGGAGGCGGATGGCACGTCGTCAATGGACGATCCGAAACTACCCCGGATCTTGCAACGTCGCCATCGAACCAGACGAGCCGGCCCGGGTATCAGGGGCTGACCGTAAGAACGCTCTCATTTCTGCCTGACGAACCGATCATGTACTCGCGCGAATTCATCATCGAGCGGTCGCGCCGCTTCGCGGTTCTCGCGACCGTGCTGGCCTTCGCGGCTGCCTGCGCTCGCCACGAGGACGCCAAGGTCGACAGTGCGCTGGCGCGCGACCTGGCGATGGCGGGTCGCACCGTTCCGGTCTTCACACCCGGCGACACCGCGCTCAATCCGAATGCGAAGGTGCGCGTCACCCCACGCGCGCCGACGGTAAGGGCAAGCGCGCCGCGCCCGGTCGCGCAGCCGCGCCCGGCGACCCCGACGCGCGTCGCGAATGCGCCGCGCCCGCAGGCGCCGACACCGCGACCGGACGCCGCGGCGCAGAATCCCTCGCCCGCTCCGGCCGAAGCACCGGCGCCGGCTGGACAGGGAAACCGCGGCAGCGGACTGGCCGGGACCGCGCTGGCGATGAACACGGCGACAGCGGTCTGCACGACGAATCGCGTGGGAGACAAGCTCGTCGCCCACGTCAGCCAGGCGAGTGGACCGGGGGCGGGGACCATCCCCGCCGGCTCGACGGTGGTGCTCGAGGTCGCGGAGCTGCAGATCGACAACGCGCATCCCGAGCAATCGCGGATCGTGTTCCGCGTGCGGGCGATTTCCGTCGGGAGCGTCGATTATCCGGGAAATGGGACGACCATCGTCGCTGAGGGCGGACTGCAGAAGATCAACAAAACGCCTGGATCGAGCGACGTGAAGAAGGCCGCGGCCGGCGCGATCGCCGGCGCCATCCTCGGGCAGATCATCGGCCATAACACCAAGGGGACGATCATCGGCGCTGCCGCGGGGGGCGCCGCCGGTGCGGTTGCCGGGCGGGCGACGCGGAAATACGAAGGCTGCTTGCCGGCGGGCGCGGCGTTGCGCGCGACGCTGGCCGCGGCGTAGCGACCAGGATCGCGGCGCGCAACCACTGGCGCCGACGGCACGCTCGTCGCCTAGTTGATTCGCGATGAGCGACCGAAAGCCACTGAAGCGAAAGGCACCGGGGAAGAAAGGCGAGTCGAGTGCGGGCAGCAGCGCAGCAACGGCGAACGCCGCCCCGGCCGCGCTCGACCCGTTCCACCCGATCGTTCGCGACTGGTTCAGCGGAACGTTAGGCGCGCCGAGCGATCCGCAGCGCGCTGGATGGCCGGCGATCGGGCGCGGCGAGCATACGCTGATCCTCGCGCCGACCGGCACCGGCAAGACGCTGGCCGCCTTCCTCTGGGAGCTCAACGAGCTGATCGTCCGCGGCAGTGAGTCGCCACTGGCCAACGGCGTTCACGTGCTTTACGTCTCGCCGCTCAAGGCGTTAGGCAACGACGTCCAGCGCAACCTCGAAGGACCTCTGGCCGAGCTCGAGCGCCGTTTCGCGGCGGCGGCGGTGCCGTTCCCGGAGATCCGCGTCGGAGTTCGCACCGGCGACACACCGGCCGGCGAGCGGGCGCGTATGCTGCGCAAGTCGCCCCACATCCTGATCACGACGCCGGAATCGCTGCATATCCTGCTGACCAGCGTGAAGGGGCGCGGGATGTTCTCGCCGCTGAGCGTCGTCATCATCGACGAGATCCATGCACTGGCCGGCGGGAAGCGCGGGTCGCATCTCGCCCTCACACTCGAGCGGCTCGAGACGCTTCTCGGACGGTCGCCGCAGCGCATCGGGCTCTCGGCGACCCAGCGCCCGCTCGACGAGATTGCGCGCTTCCTCGGCGGATGCGACCCGCGCCCGATCGACGACGATGCGGCGCCGGTGTTCCGCGAAGTGACGGTGGTGGACTGCGGGCTGGTAAAGTCGATCGAGACCGCGGTCCGCTCGCCGGTGCCTGATCTTGGGAACGTTGGCGGGACGATCTGGACGTCGGTCGCGCCGCTCGTGCTCGACCGGATCCGGCAGGCGCGCACGACGCTGATCTTCGTGAACAACCGGGCGCAAGCCGAGC
>JBKJQR010000062.1:0-4482 GCA_046593895.1 Gemmatimonadaceae bacterium
CTGCCACCACGGCTGGAGCCGCCTGCGGTGGAGCGCTTGCGGGTGCTTTTGCTGGTAGGCACAGGGCGAGGGGGTGTCGGGCGGGAGTGCAGTCGCGGCCGGAGAGTCCGAACCACGACGGGTGAAACATTAAGCTTCTCTAATCTTATTCTTCGCGCGCGGACGTCAATAGCAAATTTCGATTTTCGTGAGATTTATTCGCTGCTGACTAACGGTGCGGCGAAAAGTCGCCAACCTTCGCGTCTGATCGCCGGGAGGCAACCGTTAGGTTCTGCGAAGTTAGTGCATCGGGGCTCGCGACGCCAACCCTTTCTCGCCGCTTGGCGAGGCGGCGACATGAGCCGGTGATGCGGGCGTTTACTCAGCGCCGAGGTCGGGGACTGATGAGTCGTGCGCCGCGCTGATAGGTCCAGTAGCCGTACGCCCACTGCAGCAGGACGCCCGCCCGATTGCGGAAGCCGGCGAGATAGGCGATGTGCAGCAGGAGCCAGAACCACCAGGCGGTACGTCCGCGGATCGTCAGGCGGCCGTGCCAGAAGGAGGCGACTGCGCGGTGCCGCCCGATCGTAGCGAGGTCGCCCTTGTCGACGTAGCGAAACGGATGGCGCGGCTGGCCGGCGACAGATCGCCCGATGTTGCGCGCGGCGAGAATGCCCTGCTGCATTGCCGCCGGAGCGACCGCTGGCACGGTCCGGCCGTCCTCATCGACAATGCAAAGGTCCCCGACGACGAACACTTCCGGATGCTCGGGAAGCGAGAGGTCGGGCGCGGGACGGATGCGGCCGCCCGGCTCGAGGGGCGCGCCGAGCTGGCTGCCTAACGGCGAGGCGGCGTTGCCGGCGGCCCAGAAGACGGTGGCGGCGGCGATGCGCTCCTCGCCAAGGCGCACTTCGCCAGCGGCGACTCCGGTGACGATGGTGTTCAGCCGCACCTCGATGCCGAGTTCCTCGAGGTCCGTCCGGGCGGTGTCTGATAGAGACTCGGGGAGCGCCGGGAGCAGGCGCGGGCCGCCCTCGACCAGGACGACGCGCGCCTTGGTCGTATCGATGTGGCGGAACTCGCGCGGAAACGTCTGGCTCGACGCAGGCCGGATCATTCCGGCCAGCTCGACCCCCGTCGGGCCGCCACCGACGATGACGAACGTCAGCAGCGCCTCACGCTCCGCCGCGTCCATCGCCCACTCGGCGCGCTCGAAGGCGCCGAGAAACCGCCGACGAATCTCGAGCGCATCTTCAAGGCTCTTCAACCCCGGGGCGAATGGCTCCCACTCGGGATGGCCGAAGTAGGCGTGGCGTGATCCGGTAGCGACGATGAGATAGTCGTACGAGATGCGGTGTGGCTCGCGGTCGATCGCGACGGTGCGCGCATCGACATCGATCGTGGTGACCTCGGCAAGCACGACTGCCGTGTTGCGCTGACTGCGGAGCCGCCAGCGAATTGGCACCGCAATATCGGTCGGCGCGAGCACCGCGGTCGCCACCTGGTAGAGGAGTGGCTGGAACAGGTGGTGGTTGGTTCGATCGACGATGGTGACGTCGACCGGAGCGTGACGCAGTTCGCGCGCGGCGTAGAGGCCGGCGAAGCCACCGCCGAGAATCACGACACGAGGCCTGGTCGCGCCGGAACTCATGCTGGCGACAGTGCGATCAGAGATGCGAAAACTCCCTGAGTTGCGGATGCGTCAGGCATGCGAGCGAAACGCAAAGTAGACGGCGCCCATCAGGCAGAGGAACGCCCAGAGGTGATCGAGCCGCAGCTGCTGCTTCATGTAGAAAACGGCGAAGGGCGCGAACACCGCGAGGGTGATGACCTCCTGGATGATCTTCAGCTGGGGGAGCGATAGCTGTGTCGCGCCGATCCGGTTGGCCGGCACCTGCAGGAGGTACTCGAAGAGCGCGATTCCCCAGCTGACCAGGGCGGCGATGTACCACGGCTTGCCGGAGAGGTTCTTGAGGTGCGCATACCACGCAAAGGTCATGAAGACATTCGACACGATGAGCAGACCAACTGTCCTGACGAGGACCGACATCGTGCCTAACCGGCGAGCTGGCTGGTGCAGTGCGGGCAGCGCGTCGCCGCGAGGTCGAGATCATTCATCCGGCAAAACGGGCACGGCTTCGTTGCCGGTTTCTCTCCTTCGCGAGGAAGGAACATGCGGCTCATCCGCCAGGCGATCAAGCCGATGATGACGAAGTTCAGCAACGCGGCACCGACCGCGCCAACGCCAAAACGGATCGGGCCGACGTCGAACGTCGCCGTGCGCCAGTTGCCGTTAGGCGAGGCGTAAGAGACAATCGGCATGATGATGTTGTCGACAAGCGACTTGACCACTTCGCTCAGAGCGGCACCGATGACGACGGCGATCGCGAGGGCGAGGGCGTTCTGCTTGATCAGGAATAACTTGAAATCGCGCCACATTTCGGCAGGTCCGGGAGAGGGTGCCGCATCATAGCGTGCGCGCCCGCTCGCCGCGAGGCTCTGGAGATGGCGGCCTCCCCGCGGTACCGTTGGGTGCGCGGTCCGCCGTCGCGGACGCGATCCCTCGAGCTTGACGAACCCACGTGCCCCCAAGCGAACCAAGCGACCGCGCCGCGCGGCTTCGACAGCAGCTGGCGTTCGTCGTCGAGGTCGATCGGCTGAAGCTCGTCCTCCGGCGGACGACCACCGCCGACGGTTCGCGGCACGAGAACAGCGCCGAGCATTCGTGGCATCTCGCGCTCGGCGCGCTGGCGCTGGCAGAACATGCCGAGCCCGCGACGGACATCACGCGAGTGATTCGCATGGTGCTCGTCCACGATCTCGTCGAGATCGATGCCGGCGATACATTCGCCTACGACCCGGCGGCGAATGTCGGACGCGTGGCGCGGGAGATCATCGCTGCTGATCGCCTGTTCGGTATGTTGCCGATCGAGCAAGCGACCGACTTGCGCGCACTCTGGGAAGAATTCGAAGCGGGTCGCACGCCGACGGCGCGGTTCGCGATCGCACTCGATCGCTTGCTTCCGCTGCTGCTCAACGATTCCTCGGCGGGCGGGAGCTGGCGCGCGCACGGCGTGGCTCGATCGCAGGTGCTCCGCCGGATGGCGCCGATCGAGACCGCTGCGCCGGCACTGTGGCCGCTGGTCCTCGAGATCGTGGACCGCAATTGCGCGCTCGGCCACATCAGGGCCGACGGCGCCGAGCCTGGGCTGCCGGCGAGTCCGCCGGAGAGACTGTCATCCGCGCAATAGGTTCGCGATGGTATGATGTGCTGGTGCGAACCACCCGCATCATCATTCGAATGGCCGCGCGCTCGCGACGCGGCGCCGTTGCGGCGAGCGTGCTCTCGCTGGCGCTGATCGCGACGTCGCCGGTTCTCGCGCCGGCGCAGCAGTCGCGTCTTCCGCTGAGCCGCGCCGATGCGATCGAAGCGGCGCTCGCGCACGGGGTGCGCCTGCCCGCGGCAGCGGCCGACACGCTGGTTGCGGCCGCACAGCTGCTCTCGGCGCGCGCATTCGCCAATCCGACGCTGGTGACGAACTACAGCAAGTCGACACCGCAGTATCACGCGCAGCTCGAGCTCCCCCTGCCCTTCCCGTGGATCCGCGGGGCGCGGATCGGGTCGGCGCGGTTCGGCGCGGCCGCGGCGCGCCTGCGCTACACCTTCGCGCGGGCGGCGGCGGCGCTCGCTGCCGACACGAGCTACACGCTGGCGCTGGCCGCCGTCGCGCATACCCGCCTAACGGCGGAGACCGCGGCCGCGGCGGACACACTCCTCCGGCTGGCGGTGGCGCGGCGCGATGCCGGTGACGCGAGCGACCTCGATGTCGAGCTGGCACGGGTGAACGCGGGGCAGCAGGCGAACAGCGCGGCCAGCGACTCGCTCACCCTCGAGACCGCGCTGCTCGAACTGCAGCTGGCAATCGGGCTCACTGCGGACAGCGTGCACGCATTCCCGACCGACTCCCTTCGCGCGCCACCGGTCGACGATTCGACGGGCGGTCAAACGCTCGGCGTCGCCGCAGCGGCGGCAAACTTGCGCGCCGCGACGCTCGGCTTGTCCGCCGAACGACGTGCGGCGTGGGCGGCGCCAAGCCTGCTCGCCGGGTTCGAGACACACGATCCGTCCCACAGCGAGCCGGGCATCCTTCCGATCATCGGCCTGTCGCTGCCGCTCCCGCTGTTCGACCGGAACCGCGGCGGCGTAGCGATCGCGTCGGCCGAGCGGCAGCGGGCGATCGCCGAGCTCGCGCTGGCCCGCCTCGAGGGACGGACGCAGATCGCGCAGCTGCGGCGGGAACGGACGTCGGCGCTGGCTCGTATCGCGCGGAGCGAGGGCGTCGTCGCCAGCGCCAACCGGGTGGCGGCGATGTCGCTCGTCGCCTACCGCGCGGGCGCGGCAACTCTGCCTAACGTGCTGGAGGCGCAGCGCAACGCTCGCGATATCCTCGCCCGGTACATCGACGACCTGGCGCGCGCGTGGATCGCGACGGCGACGCTGCG
>JBKJQR010000129.1:0-3013 GCA_046593895.1 Gemmatimonadaceae bacterium
CGGAGGCGGCGGTGATCGCCCGCCCGAGCACCAGGTACCGTGCACCAGCGGCCGCCGCCTCGGCGGGTGTCGACGTGCGCGCCTGGTCGTCGGATGGCGCGCCGGCCGGCCGGATCCCGGGGACGAGGAGGGCGAGACGATCGCCGAGCGCGGCGCGGACGGCGCTGACCTCCTGTCCGCTGCAGACGATGCCGTGCGCGCCGGCATCGGCCGCGGATCCGGCGAGGCGGAGCACCTCGGTGTTGACCACGACATTCGTGCGGTCCCATGCCCGGCTAACGTCGTCCGCCTCGAGCGACGTCAGTAGGGTGACGGCGAGGACACCGCAGGTCGGGCCGGCGCCCTCGACGGCGGCGCGGAGCATGGTGTCGCCGCCGACCGCGTGCACCGTGAGCAGGCGGACGCCGAGGGCGGAGGCGGCCCGAGCCGCGGCACGGACGGTATTCGGGATGTCGTGAAACTTGAGGTCGAGGAATACATCGCAGCCGGCATCGCGGAGGGCGCGTACGACCGATGGTCCCTCGCTGGTGAATAGTTCGCTCCCGATCTTGTAGAACCGGCAGCGATCGCCGAGTCGGTGGACGAGTGCGATGGCTTCAGCGGACGTCGGGACGTCGAGCGCAACGATCGGTACAGGCCGCGTCACGCCGGCCACTGCAGGGTGCCGACCAGCTGCCTAACGGTGGTCCGCTGCGCGGCACACCAGCGATCGAGATCGGCGACGATCCGTTCAGGGAGGCGCGGGTCGCGCATCGCTGCGGTACCGATGGCAACCAGCGTCGCGCCAGCGAGCACGTACTGCAGTGCGTCGGTCGCCGAAGCGATGCCGCCGACTCCGATGATCGGCACGCCGGGGAGAGCGCGACTGACCTTCCAGGTGGCGAGCACTCCGACGGGAAGGATCGCCGACCCGCTGACCCCGCCCGCGCCGAAGCCTAACGCTGGACGTCGCGCGTCAACGTCGATGACGAGTCCGGGGATGGTGTTGACGAGGGTGAGGCCGTCAGCGCCGGCGTCGACCGCGGTGCGCGCGGCAGCGGCGATGTCGACGAGCGTCGGCGACAGCTTGACGAAGAGGGGCCGCGTCGTCACGGCGCGCGCGCCGGCGACGACGGCACGGAGCGTCGCCGGGTCGGCGCCGAACTCGAGTCCGCCAGCGCGAACGTTAGGGCAGCTGACGTTGAGCTCGTACGCGTGTGGCGCAGCCTGGGCGGCGGCGCCGGCAGCGGCTTCCTCGATGCCGGAGACGACGCTCGCAAAATCATCGACGACGCTGCCGGCGACGTTGACGACCACTCGCGTGGCCGACGACGCGAGGTGATCGAGCAGCCAGGGGAGATGATCGCTCCGCACCGCGTCGACCCCGGGATTGGCGAGGCCGATTGCATTGATCATCCCGCCGGAGAACTCGCCGACGCGGGGCGCCGGCGCTCCGGCGCGGGGCAGCATGCTGACTGCCTTGGTGACGATTCCGCCGAGCTTTTCGAGAGCGACGACACCGGCGAGCTCACGACCGTAACCGGCGGTCCCCGCAGCGAGGAGGACAGGGTTGGCGAACGCAATCCCGGCCGCGCCGACCGCGAGCCGCGAATCGGCCGATCCTGATCCGGAGCGGATGGAATTGCGCGGTGGCGAAGTAACGGTCACGGAGAGATGCGGGGAATCGAGGCGCGGCCGCGGCGCAACGTCGCACTGTCGGCGTAGATGACGATCGCGCGATCCCACGCGCGACGCAACAGCGTATCGGCGGCGATCGCGAGCGTGTCGGGACTGGGCCGGCCGTCGAGCGCGGCGAGGTAGGGTGAGTCGGGCCAGCGCGAGCGTACGATGGCGACGAACTGCGGCGCGGAATCGGGGGTGATCGCCGCAGCGGCGAGCCACCCCTTCGCCGCGAGTGGTGAGGCGGTCGGGAGATGCGTGAAGAGCGCGCGGGCGGCGCGTCGCGCGAAGAGGCTGTCGCGGAGGACCTCCGCGGCGAGGAAGCGTCCAGCGCCCGTCGCGCTGTCCTCGGGAGCGAGGAGGCGTGCGAGAAGCGCGGCGTCGGCGGCGTGTCCGCTCCCTAACGCTTCGCGGCGGGCCACGCGGTCGATCTCGTCGAGCGACGGCAAGTCGCGGAGCGCAATGCCGAGCATCGCGTCGCGCGCCCGGCCGACGACGAGCGAATCGCTCGTCAGCTTGGGGACGGGGGCGAGGAGTGCGCGGGCATCGAGGCCGCGGCCGGCGTCGATGAGGCGATCGGCGACGACGAGTGCGGCGGCGGCGCGGAGGTCGGCGCGGCCACGGGACTGCACGGCGAGACTGGCGATACGATAGGCCGTTGCGGTGTCGCCCCGAGTCCAGAAATCGCTGAGGAGGCCGACGAGCGCCGGTCGCAGATCACGGTCGGCGATGCGGCGGACGAGCAGCGATTCCGCGCGTGGAATCTGCCCGCGATCGGCGGCGTCGCGGGCGAGGGTCCACTCCGCGGCACCGGAGTCGGTGCGGGCGAGCACGCGCGCGGCGCCGACAGCGTTCCCTTGGGCGAGCATCGCACGCGCGGTCCATCGCGTGGCGAGCGTCGCCACATCGTGATCGCGGGACTGCTGCAGCGGCTCGAGCTGCGCGAGCGATTCGGCATAGCGTCCCGCACGGAGGAGGCACCAACCGGCGGCGAGTGACGCGCGATCGCGGGTATCCCGGTCGTTGGTCCGCACGCGGGCTGCATCGAGGCGCGAGAGCGCGTGGCCGCAATCTCCGGTGAAGGCGAGCCCGCGTCCGGCGAGCGTGAGCGCCTCGGGCGTCCATCGGCTGGCCGGATTGCGCGCGAGCACGGTTTCCGCGGCGGCGGCGGCGAGTGCGAAGCTGCGAACCGCCGCCGAGTCGTCGCCGTCGAGGAGGGCGCGATTCGCGGCGCGGTCAGCGTGGCGCGCGTTCCAGACACCGTTGTAGGTGCACGCGGCGAGCAGCGCGAGGAGCAGCAGCGCAAGGCGACGGCGACTCGCGCGCGGCGCGTGCGCGCCGGTGATCATCGGAG